>NZ_QHKO01000005.1:0-315623 GCF_003260125.1 Lujinxingia litoralis | reverse complement strand
GAACTGAGGCTGGCTTTTTGAGATTTGCTTATCCTCGCAGATTTGCGTCTCTTTGTACCAGCCATTGTAGCACGTGTGTAGCCCTGGGCATAAGGGCCATGAGGACTTGACGTCATCCCCACCTTCCTCCGATTTCACATCGGCAGTCTCCTTAGAGTGCCCAGCCGAACTGGTAGCAACTAAGGACAAGGGTTGCGCTCGTTACCGGACTTAACCGAACATCTCACGACACGAGCTGACGACAGCCATGCAGCACCTGTCACCGCGCTCCCCGAAGGGCACAAGAGGCATTACCCTCTCTTCGCGGGATGTCAAACCCAGGTAAGGTTCTTCGCGTTGCTTCGAATTAAACCACATGCTCCACCGCTTGTGCGGGCCCCCGTCAATTCCTTTGAGTTTTAACCTTGCGGCCGTAGTCCCCAGGCGGTTCACTTAATGCGTTAGCTGCGTCACCGACCCTCAATTAGGCCGGCAACTAGTGAACATCGTTTACGGCGTGGACTACCAGGGTATCTAATCCTGTTTGCTCCCCACGCTTTCGCGCCTCAGCGTCAGTATTGGTCCAGTTCGTCGCCTTCGCCACTGGTGTTCCTCCAGATCTCTACGGATTTCACCCCTACACCTGGAATTCCACGAACCTCTCCCAAACTCAAGCCATACAGTTTCCAACGCAGTTCCGAGGTTGAGCCCCGGGATTTCACGTCAGACTTGCATGGCCGCCTGCGCGCGCTTTACGCCCAATGATTCCGAATAACGCTTGCACCCTCCGTATTACCGCGGCTGCTGGCACGGAGTTAGCCGGTGCTTCCTTGGGAGGTACCGTCTCTCCCGGGACAAGCCCGGGCACTCTTCCCTCCCGACAGTGCTTTACGACCCGAGAGCCTTCTTCACACACGCGGCGTTGCTGCGTCAGGCTTTCGCCCATTGCGCAAGATTCCCCACTGCTGCCTCCCGTAGGAGTCTGGGCCGTGTCTCAGTCCCAGTGTGGCTGATCGTCCTCTCAGACCAGCTACCCATCTGTGGCTTGGTAGGCCATTACCCCACCAACTACCTAATGGGCCGCGAGCCGATCTTCAGACACCTAAAAGGCTTTGACCTCTGCACCCAAAGGCGCTGTGGTCTTATGCGGTATTAGCCACCCTTTCGAGTGGTTATCCCCCATCTGAAGGTACGTTACTCACGTGTTACTCACCCGTTCGCCGCTGTACTCAGGACCGAAGTCCCTTTCTCGCTCGACTTGCATGTGTTAGGCACGCCGCCAGCGTTCATTCTGAGCCAGGATCAAACTCTCCAGTTTGATTGGTATCTTCACCGACCTCATTGCATCTAAGCAATCGAGGCGTATTCGGTGAACATTATAAGTGCAGGTTGTATCGGTGTTGATTTTATTTAACGAACACTCTCGATTCCATATACGCGGCCCGATACAGCCCTGCCGGACCATGTCTTTACCGCACCACATAAAACCTCGCGCTCGTGATAGATGCGCCTGGCGAGAACCTGTTAGTTTCGCACGCTCACGTCATCTATCTTCAACCCGCCTGCACAGCATAAGCTCTAATTTGACTTTTGCTTGTAAAAACGCTTGCTGTCAGCAGGACACTTAACGCGTCCTGTCTGGATTCCTATGAACTTTTCAAAGAGCGTCGAACTCTCGTTCGACTGAACCTCGCGTTTCGCCTTTTTAACTTTGGCGCCCCGTCGAGGGATGCGGAACTTACGTGCCGCGTTTGCTGCTGTCAAGATGTTTTTTTTCAAACTTTCTCGACGTTGCTCGCTGCGGCCCGTTTTGGCGTCGCGTTGAGCGGAGGGGCGTTTTACTCAGTGCCGACCTCCTCGTCAAGATGTTTTGCATCCTCAACTTCCTTTCGAATCGCGACCGGCGAGGGCCGCTCCCCGAAGGGAGGCGCTTTATGGGGGATCGCGAGAGATGCGTCAAGGACTTTTGCGGAATTAGTTTTCCACAGGAAACCCCTCTCACTTCGCTCCGGGAGTGCCCGTGCCTTCGTAGAAGTGGAGTCAGAGGAGCAATTGACGCCTTATTATATAGAGGGCGCTAACAAAGGCACTCAGGCCCCTGGCTTGACCCCCATTTTTTACGCGTGTTAGAACCCGCTGAGCCTTTTAAACGGCGAGCAATCGAGCGTTCTATACGCCAAATCCTAAGGCCTTGCCGTCCTTTCTCTTATACAAATTTCCCCGCTTCGACGGAGCACCCCATGACTGTTCGCGTTCGCTTCGCGCCCTCCCCCACCGGCTACCTTCATATGGGAGGCGTGCGTACCGGGCTCTTCAACTACCTCTTTGCCAAGAATCAGGGCGGCACCTTTGTGCTTCGTGTCGAAGATACCGACCTTGAGCGCAGCAAGCCGGAGTATACCGAAGTTATTCTGGACGCGATGAGCTGGCTGGGAATGCCGCCGGATGAAGGCCCCTACTACCAGACCAAGCGCTTTGACATCTATCACGAGAAGATCGAAGAACTGCTTGCATCAGGGCATGCCTACAAGTGTTTCAGCACTCCCGAGGAGCTTGAAGCGGACCGAGAGAAAGCTCTCGCCGAGGGCCGCAAGCCGATGTATTCGCGCAAGTGGCGCGATCGTAGCGATTATCCCGAAGGTGAGCCTTTCGTCGTCCGGATCAAAATGCCCCTGGAGGGGACCATCACCATCACTGACATGGTCCAGGGTACGGTGACGGTGGATGTCAAGGAGCTCGACGACTTCATCATCGCGCGTAGCGACGGTTCGCCGACCTACAACTTCGTGGTCGTCGTCGATGATGCGACCATGGACATCAGTCACGTTATTCGTGGCAACGACCATCTCAACAACACCTTCCGCCAGATTCCGGTCTACCGGGCGCTTGGCTACGAGCCGCCTACCTTTGGGCACCTTCCGCTTATCGACGGGCTCAGCAAACGTAAGGGCTCCATGTCGGTACAGGCCTACCGAGAGATGGGCTTTCTCAAGGAAGCGATCGTCAACTACGTCAGTCGTCTGGGCTGGTCTCACGGCGATCAGGAGATCTTCACCATGGAGGAGCTCGAGCAGTACTTCGGCTTCGATCATGTGGGGCGTAGCTCTTCGAGCTTTGACCAGGACAAGTTTCTCTGGGTCAACGCCGAGTGGATGAAGCGTCTTGCTCCGGAGGAACTCGCCAGCCGCTGGCTCCCCTACCTCAAGGAGGCCGGCTACGATGTGGACGTTGATGAGCGTCTCATCGCCATTACAGCGCTGATGCGCGATCGCGCGAACACGATGGTCGCGCTGACCGAGGCGAGCCACTACTTCTTCTCGGATGAGGTGACCTACGATGAGAAGGCGTCCGAGAAGTGGCTCAAACCCGGGGGACTTCCGGGCTTCCGCACCTTGGTGGAGCGCCTTGATGCACTCAGCGATTGGACTCCGCAAACAATTGAAGCCGTCTACAAAGAGGTCATGGCAGAGTTCGAACTCGGGATGGCCAAGGTTGCCCAGCCCACGCGCATCGCGCTGACCGGCGCAACCAACAGCCCTTCGGTCTACGAACTCGTCGCCACCTTCGATCGTGATGTCGCGCTGGCTCGCCTTAAGAAGGGAGTTACCTACTACGAAAGCCGGGTCGGTGATGCCTGACGCAGCGTATCCCCGCCTAACCCGGGCGCGATCTGCGAGGCGCTCCATTCTGAGCGGACTCTTTCTGGTCGTCGGAATGGGGTGCGCAAGTGTGCAGACGCATCCCTCGGAGCCCTTGAGCTGGCGCACGCCGCGGAGTTTTGAGGCGATCCCGGCGGACTCCCAGGCGGTCTTCGAAGCACACGGCCGCCCGGGACGGGCGGCCGTCTTTCGGATCCCCCACGCCTACCCTCCTTCGCTCGCGGGTGAGGCGGTGCGTTTGCACTGGCAGAAGCAGGGCCTGGCCGAAAATGACCATCGTTTTACCTACGAGGTCGATGAGACCGCCGGTGAGATCTGGGTCATCCAGGAGCTCGACTTCGGTCAACAGCGTGTTGCGCTTGTCGTCACGGATCAAGATGCCACCTGGGCCGTCTCACTGGTGGCGTCACGCCACAACGATCCCGATCAGACCATCCGTGAGACCCTGCGGAGTCTGGTTGCAGGACTCTCGCCGACGCCTCAACAGGTGGTCCACATGTCACCCGACATCAGCCTGGGGCAAGCACTTGCTGCTCCGGAGCAAGTCGAGCTCCTTCAGGTCGATGCCTCCGGGAGTCCCAGGCCGGCGACAACGCGAGAACTCAACGCTCCCACCACACTTTTAGAAGGGTTTGCCCTGGCGGAGCCGCTGCCATATGCGCTTTCGCTGAACGACTATCTGCATTCGCTTGCCGGGCGCTATATCACCGCCGATCCGAGCCTGGAGAGGAGCGGTGAAGCGCTCCCCTGTGGCGAGTCCTGTCTCCAAACGCAGCTTCACTCCCGCGCCTGGACGGTCACTCTGGCTGCGAAGCTCGATCAAGGCCAGGGGCGCCACCTTGTCATCTGGCACCCCCGTTGGTTTGCCTCCGCTGAACACCACACCCCACTCAAGCGCTGGGTCGAGGACTTCGCCCTTCGTGGCAATGAAGTCGTGGAGGCGCCTTCACCATGAAGGAACCCGATTTTGCCGAACGGGTCTACTGGCTCGTGACCCAGATCCCCTACGGGCAGGTCGCAACCTATGGCCAGATTGCCACGTACGCCGGGAGCCCTCGCGCCGCACGAGCCGTCGGCACACTGCTGCGTCACTCGCTGGAGAACTATGGCGAGCTCCCCTGGCAACGGGTCCTCAATGCGCAGGGACGCATTTCATTTAAGGGTGATCTCGGGCGCGCCGAGCTGCAGCGAGCCTTGCTCGAAGCAGAAGGCATTTCCTTTCACCAGGGGCAGTGTGACCTGAGACGCGTACGCTGGGCTCCCCGGGAGGTATTCTGGGATGTGGACTGAGTCTTTTCGGCGTCTCCTCACCCCCTTCGGCCAGCTGGTGACGGCGGGCGCGCTACTGGTTCTTGCCTTGATCCTGGCGGGTTCCGGCGTGCGAAGGCCGCCCCCCTTGTCTGCGCCGACCCTTGCGGCACTTGCCGCATCCTCTGCGCCGGTTTTGTTGGTGACCGACCACCAGGCATTCCGCGCGCTTCGTCAGCATCCGGAACTGGCCCACCGCCCGGTGGCTCTGCTTTCGAGCTGGCCTCCGCCCTCCCTGACACTAAGCGGCGCCAACGATCGCACGCGTTTTGAACGTGCTGAGATGACGCCGCTGCACGCCTCCAATGACTGGATTCTCTGGGAACCTACCGAACTTCTCCCCCTCCCCCTCTTTGGTCTGGCATCGGTGCACACCCTTGCCGCCGATGGACAGAAAGAGACATGCCCGCGGGACGATGCCGGGTTTGCCCTTTGCGGGGATGCACGTTGGATGCGCCCGGGCCCGATGGAGGTCGAGGTAGGCGGGCGTTCTTCAGAGTGCATCTGGGCGCATCCGCTCCCCGGGCGCACGCTACGCATCACCTACCCCCAGGTTCAGGCACGCGACGAACGGGGACGAATGCTGACACTGCTGACCGGCCTTCGTGACAGCTCCGTAGGCGGCGGGGTGCCCGTCGACGTAAGTGTCCAGATCGGCGATCAGACGCTCACACATACCCATCGCGATAAGCGCGGCTGGCAAGCCCTGGAGCTCCCCGGAGTTGAGGCTCCGTCGGAACTCACGCTGGAGATCAGCTCAGATAACCCGGGCCGACGCCACTTCTGCTATCAGTTTGAGTATCGCCCATGAATGAGCCCCCTCCGACCGACATCCCCCCCTCGGCCGCGACAAAGATCTGGGCCCCATTGCTGGCGCTCCTTGCCAGCCTGATCTTTGCGCTGACGGGCTACCGAGGCACGTCGGCCGAGGGGCTGGCCTGGATTGAGCGCAGCCACCAGAGTGCCCGCGCCTTGCGTGAAGGCGAATTCGCCTCGTTCTGGAGTCTCGACGACATCTTCGCGGCTGACGTTCTTGGCGCCATCTTGACCGCGGTGGCTCCAGCACAGGGCGCTATCGCGCTGCACTACCTGGGGCTGGTGTGCGGGGTCATCGCCACGCTCTGCGTGGGACTGCTTGCCCGGCGAGCTGCCGGCCCGATCGCCGGCCTGGTCGCGGGGATCGGCCTTCTGGGAGCCATGCCCTGGCTTACCCTCTTCTCGACCCACGATCCGGGCGCCATCGTCGTGACCCTCATTCTTGTCTTCGTAGCGCTGTGGAGCACCGAAACCATGGCGCCCTGGAGGATCGGTGCGGCGGCCTTGATTCTGGCACTGCTGGGCTGGAGTTGGCTCGGCGCTTTTGCGCTCGCCACGGCCCTGGTCGCCACCGAGCTCCTGGGCGACCGCGACGAAGGGGGCGGCTCCATCCTACGCTTAAACCGCTGGCTGATTGTGATCTTTGGGGCGGCCCTCTTCGCCGGCTCCCCGCATTTCTGGCCCGACCCTCAAACCAGCCTCCCGGACTTCTTTCTGGGGCCGCTGCTGGCCGATGCTCCCGACCTGGCGTATCGGGCACAGACCTATCCGCCGGCCCGTCCACCACTCTCGATGGGAATCTTCTGGTGGCTTGACCAAACCTCCCCGGCCGTCTGGCTGCCGCTGCTGGCCGGGCTTCTACTGGCCCGCCCGTGGCGCAACCTCGCCAGCAACGTGGGGCAGCGCACCACGGTGGCACTTCTGCTCTTTGCCTGCCTGCTTCCCTGGCTGGCACGTTCACCAGGGCCCTGGGGCATAAAAATGGGACCTCTGGCCCTGGCTGCCCTGGCCATCCTGGGCGGCACCGGGCTGACCCGCTGGTGGTCCGCCATCCGACGTCCGGAGCGTCGTGCGGGTCTGGATCACACACTGGCACTTCCGGCGATTGCGACGCTTGCCGCGCTGCTGCCGCCCCTGGTGAGCCCGACTTATCTGAGCTTCTCCACGTACTATGAGCTCCCGCTCCCCCTGGTGGGAGCTCCCGCGGCAACCTACGGGCCGGCTAGTGCACCAGTACTGGAAGTCCACTACCTGAGACGAGTTTACGACGAGCTCGACGCCCCCATCGATCCGGCCGCAGCTCGCGATCTAACTGATCTCTACGTACGCATGGGTAAACTCCCGGCAGAGATGTTCGCTCGGGAGGACGACGAGGAGTTTCCCACGCTCATCGAAATTCCGCAGATGGGCGCCGGTCCCACCTGGCGAGCCCTGGGGCCCGGGAGCGCCTGGCAAGCCGGTGTGCTCGCCAGGATTCCCGGAGGAGGCGCCTACGACGTGTTGCTCCCGCCGAAGAGTCCCGCCTCACCCGATCACGCCCTGACGCCTTAAATCGTCGATCGACTCGGTACTCCAACCAAAGTCCTGGAGCACCGCCTCGCTATGCTCGCCACGCCGAGGCGCCGGCGTCGCGTCCCTGGCCAGCGTCTGGGCGCTGAGGGGCGTGCGCGTCTGCTGGACACCGGCCAACATAAAAAAGACCTCCCGAGCCTGATGCATCGCGTCACCGATAAGTTCACCGACGTCACGCACCGGCTCAACACAGCAGTCGACCCGGGCCAGGAGCCGCTCCCAGTGGTTCAGTGACTCCGAGGCCAGCAGGTCGCCGAGCTCCCGGGCGACCTCTTCGCCGGCCTCGCCACCGAGCATGCCCTTCCCACTGAGATGCTCCAGGTGAAGCGCAGCGACCAGCGCCTCCCAGAATTTGGGCTCCAGGGCCGCCACCGCCAGGTGGCGGCCATCGGCCGTCGGATAGAGCCGGTAGCAGGGAAGCCCGCCACTGAGCAGTCCGGCCCCGGGGCGCACCGGATCGCCGGCGGCCTGCATCGCCACAAGCGGTGCCACAAGGCTCAGCGCGCCTTCCGTCATTGAAATATCGAGCCAGGCGCCCTCTTTGCCCCGCTCGCGCCCGTAGAGCGCCGCGGTGATGCCCAGCGCCGCGTAGAGGGCTCCGCCGGCCAGATCGGCAAGCTGGAACCCGGGCACCACCGGCGACTGCCCCGCGGCGGCGTTTTGCCCCAGGAGCCCGGCGCGGGCCAGAAAGTTCAGATCGTGGCCGGCCCGCTCCCGCGCCGGCCCGGTCTGACCGAACCCGGAGATCGAGCAGATGATCAACTCCGGGAAGCTCTCCCGAAGCTCCTGCGGAGCCAGCCCCAGCCGGGCCAACACCCCGGGACGATAACTCTCCACCAGCACGTCGACCTGCCCGAGCATCTGCCGGACCACGGATCTGCCGCGGGAAGACTTCAGATCCAATGCCAGCGAGCGCTTGTTGCGATTGATGCTGGCGTAAAGCGCCCCGACCCCGTCGACCAGCGGTGGGTAGTAGCGAGCGTAGTCGCCGACCTGCGGATCTTCGATCTTGATCACCTCGGCCCCCAGATCCGCCAGCAGAAGTGTGGCAAAGGGACCGGGCAAGAGCCGGCTTAAGTCCAACACCCGCACGCCGCTCAGCGGCCCCGGCTTCTCTGTGGTCTTCTCTTCCATCATCGCCTCCCCTCGCCCACCCGCGCCCGGGTGTGCTCCACCTAAAACACCTAAAACACATAAAAAAAGCGCACACCGACGTGCTGTCGGGTGCGCTTATCAGGCCATCGGCCCTTGAGTCGAGACCGACTCAGCCGATGAAGTTCTGCAGCTTCATCGCCAGGCCCATGTTCCCCTGGATCTTGATCTTGTTCATCATGAAGGCCTGGGGACCCGAGAGGCTCCCTTCCCACATGTCAACAAAGTCGCTGTCTTTCATGGTGATGGAGCAGTCGGCTTCGGCGCTCTCGCCTTCGCTGACGAAGTCCTCATCCTTGGTGAAGTCGAGCGTCCAGGTGCCGCCATCATCGCCGGTGATATTGAAGACGTACACGGCGTTGGTGGACTTGGCCTTATCCGGGCTCTCCTTGAGGTTGGCGGGAAGCACTTCCTGGAAGATCGAGCGGGCAGTCAGATCAGACATCATGGGCTCCTGACGATTCAAGGGGTTAGGTTCGACCGGTACTTAAAGACGCTCCGGGGTGGTCAAAGGCTCCTGAGCGTTTACTCACATCCTTTAGCGGCACTGGTGCTAGCATGCTGCCCGTAGCGCTGCAAGGTGGGAGCTTGCTGGCGCTGGCGAGCGAAGTTTATAACCCGAGAGCGCCCGGGCAAGTCAGGACCGGGCCTCCACGCGCAGCGTAAGGCAAAACGATGGCCGGCAACCCCCATATTCTGGTCGCCTATAAGAAGAGCCGCTACGAGCAGTACGTCCTCGACCAGGGCGATCAGGCGGTGGCCCACCTCATTGATGAGGGCCATGTCAGCGTGGCCCGCCTCCGGGCCTCACATCTGGCGCATCAGCAGAGCCTGGACACCGTTCTCCAGCATCTGAGCGCCCAGGGACTGAGCTTTGAGGCCTGCTATCGCGGGGAAGTTCAGGATGTGAGCCGCTTCGACCTGGTGGTGGCCGCCGGCGGCGATGGCACCGTGCTCGATCTCTCTCACCGGATCGACGATACGCCGATGCTCGCCATCAACAGCGACCCGGCCGCCAGCGTGGGGTACTTCTGTGCCGGGTATGCCTCGGAGTTTGCCCATCTTTTGGAGAAGACGCTGGAAGCCCGGTGGCAGCCCACCCGACTTAGACGCTTCTATGTCTGTCTGGATGGCGAGCGTCGCGGACCGCCGGTGCTCAACGATGTGCTCATCTCCCATGCCAACCCGGCCGCTGTCTCCACCTACCTTCTTAAGGTCGGAAATCACCCTCCGGAGGGCCAGAAATCCAGCGGGATCTGGTTTTCAACACCGGCCGGCTCCACCGCCGCCATTCGCTCCGCCGGCGGCTATGTGCTGCCCTTTCGCAGCAACAACTTTCAGTATCTGGTGCGCGAGCCCTACCCGCCACGTCAGGGGGGCTACCGCTTTTTAAAGGGGATCGTCCCCGTCCAGGAAGCCTTCGAAGTGGTCTCCCGCATGAGAGAGGGACGGATCTTTCTCGACGGACCGCACCTGGCCCTGGAATTCGGCGTCGGGGCCACGCTGACGATCGACGACAACGCCCCCTCGCTGGCGCTCTACGGGCTGGAAGAAGATCGTCGCACGGCGTGAATTAAACAGCCCGCGGGCGCCTGACCCGGCCCTTACAGGAGGGAATCCGTCGAACTTGACAAAAATCTTGTCGACCGATCGCGCTGTGCTACCGTCTCCAGACGTGACCTGTGGCGCCCCCGCGTCACTGTGGCGCAACCCATCGAGACGATCTGGATACACACACGATGAGCCGACGAAGAACTCACAAACAAGAGCGCGGATTTAGCCCTGGCCGCCTCATCCTCGCCACCGGAGTGCTCTCCCTGGTGTTTAGCGCGGGGCTCATTGCGGGCCAGCGAGTCATGCTTGAAGACGCGCTGCCGCCGCTGATTTCGGTGGGACAGCCCGCGCTGGCCTCCACGGGAGTGGTCGCCGAGGTAGCCGCGCAGGACGACGCGAAAGAGAATCGCCGAGACGCGATCTTCTCGTTCTACGAAAGCCTGACCCGCCCCGAGGCTCGCCCCCTGATTGCCCGCAAGCCCGCAGCAGCTCAGGCGGCTCCCCCAAAGGCGGCGCCCGAGGAGGCTGCCCGGCCCCAGGCGGCACCCGACGCTCCGAAGCAAGGCGCAGCCTCGCCAGCTGAGAGCCCGGCCCAACCGGCAGCGCCCGACGCGGCGGAAGCCGCACGTTACACCCTTCAGGTGGCCTCCCATCCGACCATGGAGCGCGCCCGGGCCGAGATGGATCGCCTCAGCGCGCAGGGGCTCTCCCCGCACGTCATCGCAGCGGACATCCCCGGGCAGGGCAAGTTCTACCGGGTACGCATCGGCAAGTTTCCCACCGTAGAGAAGGCCCGAGCGTTTCAGGCCCAGGCCGAACGTACTCACGATGTGCGCACCTTCGTAACGCCGCTCTGAGGAATCCAGACAACGCCTCCCACAAAAAAGCCCGCGCCTCCTTTAGGAGGCGCGGGCTTTTTTGTGATCCCTCGGCATCCGAGGCAATTAGACGCCGCTCAGATCAGCTCCACATATTCCAGGTCCCCGACCGGGCCCTTCCCCTTGCGGATCAGCTGCGGCAGATCGCCGGAGAAGTCGATCACCGTGGAGGGCTCCGGGAAGACGTAGCCCCCATCGACGATCAGATCGACCGAGTGCCCGTAAAGCTCCTCAATGGTCCAGGGATCAGGGATCAGCTCGCCATCGGGATGCGTGGCGCTGGTGTTGGCCACCGGGTTGCCCAGCTCTTCGATCAGCGCCAACGCAATCGCCGACTCCGGCACCCGGATGCCCACCGTCTTTCGCTTGTTCAGCATGACCTTGGGCACCAGCTTCGTCGCCTCCAGAATGAAGGTGTAGGGCCCGGGAAGCATGCGACGCAGGGTACGGTAAGCGAAGTCGTTGACGTGCGCGTACTCCGAGATGTTGCTCAGATCGCGGCAGATAAACGAGAGCGGGCTATGGTCGGGCTGCCCCTTGATCTCACGCACGAGGTTCTGCAGCCGCTCGACAGCATGCTTATTAAAGATGTCGCAGCCGATGCCGTAGACGGTGTCCGTCGGATAGGCCACAAGGCCCCCGTTTTTGAGGACATCGACCACCTGCGCGATGCGCCGCGGCTGAGGATGCTCGGCGTTGAGCTGGATAATCATGGCGTCAGGATCCCTCCGCGGCATCCCGCGGCAATCGAATCGTGGGTTTCTTGGGGTGAGCTTTATAGAGCACCAGGGTGTGCCCGATCTTCTGGGCGAGCTGTGCTCCGGTGCCCGCAACGATGGCCTCGGCCGCCTCGGCCAGACCATCGCCCTCATGGATCTTAACCTTGATCAACTCATGGGCCAGCAGCTGAGCCTGAACGTTCTCAATAAGGTTGTCGCTAACACCGCGCTGCCCCACGTACACCAGGGGCTTGAGCGAATGCGCAAGGGTGCGCAGATGACGACGTTGTTTACCGGTCAGCCCGGGGCTGAGACGCTGAACCAGGCCGGCGCCAGATGAAGAATTCGATGCGGTCATACGTATCCCTGTCAGGAATGAGGGTTAAATCGAGCGCCCTTATAAACGAGTTATCCGCGCGCGAGCAACTGCCCGCGCGCTGTGTTCGGTCGACCGCTGGCTTGGCCTGTTCAGACCCGGTGTGTACGATAGCGCGCATTTGGCACATGTCCCCTTCGGGCCATCTCCCTATCAGGCCCCTGCGCTGAGGAAATTTAGTGAAGTACTGCCCAACATGTACGGCGACGTTTGAGGGCGATGAGGTCTTCTGCCCCCACGATGGCACTCGACTGCTGACCCGGGGCAGTATCGATCCTGGCGCGCTGGTCGGTTCGTCGCTCGCCGGCGTGGTCAACCTGGATACCTTTTTACGCCGCGACCACCTGGGCGAACTCTACCACGGGCGGCTGCTCAGCGATGGAAGTGACGTGCAAACGCGCATCTTCCACCGCAACTACTCGCCAGAGACCCTGGCGAAGGCCACCAACCTGCTTCGAAGCACCGATGGGGCGCTGCCACCCGAGATTCTGAGTGTGGCCGGACTCTTCACCGAACAGCGCCCCTATTTTTTGGTAGAAGAGAGCAGCGCGGAATCGTCGCTGGCTCAGCTCATCGCCACGCGCGGCCCCCTGGGCTGGCGCGACGCACTTGCCATGGGCTGCCGCCTGGCTCGGGCGCTGGAGTGGATCGGTGCCAGGGGCGCGGCGCCACTCGGAGTGAGTCCAGCCTCGATCTACGTCGACGAGGATCTGCGCACCTTACGCCTGGGGGGCTGGTTGGTCGGCCACCTTGCCACTGAACTGCCGGCGATCGATGCTTCGACCCCACTCGACGCCCTGCCCCTCTCACCGGCCTACGTTGCCCCGGAGTTGCTGCGTGACGCGTCGGCGCCACACGGCCCGGCGGCCGTGTTCAGCGTGGGCGCCATCCTCTTTGAACTGCTTCGCGGCGAATCCCCGCTTCCCCCGGACGCGACGCCGGCGCAGCTCGTCGACCCGACACTCTATCCGCCGATTCCTTCTCTGGAGAGCGTGGATCTGAGTGACGCCCCGGAGGCGCTTCCCGATCTGCTGCGGATGAGCCTGGCCCGTGATCCATCCCGGCGCTTCCAGGCCCCGGCCGCTCTCATCGCCGCGCTCGCCACGATGCTGGGCAGCTCTCCTGATGCCATCGCGCCGCCCCTGCAGCCCGCTCTCCGACCTGTGTTCGGCCAAGAAGGCCGCACCGGCCCGCTGGCCCTGCCCGCCTACGCCGGCGCAGCTACGGCCGGAGCGCAGGTGGATGTCGCCGGAGAAACCCAACCGCAGCAAGAGCGCCATACCATGATCGGACTTCCGGCGGCGGCCCTGACCGACCCGGAGGCGGCTCGGGACGCGGATCTCGCCGAGAATGAGGGTCCTCCCCGGGTAATCATCGACGACCCCGGCGAGGGTCGACCTCCCGTTACCACCGCCCCCTTCACCGGCGATGCGTTTGACAGCGAGAGCGAAGGCGCCTCCAAGAACACGACCTCTCCGCTCAATGCCCTAACAGACGCCCCGGAGGGCTCCGATACGTCGTCGCCTGAAACTGACGCCCGGCTCTCACCCTCCACCCGGCCCCTCAATCCTGTGGAGCCCTCGCCATCTCAGACGCCTTCGGAGAGTGGCGCATCCGCCTCCCAGAACACAGTGAGCGAGCCGGAGGCTTCGGCCACCAGCGACGCCTCCAAAGCAACGGCCATCGACGCCGAGAAAGGCGACAAGAAGACGTTGATGATGACGTCTGTCTCGGTGCAAACACTCTCCGACGAAGTCGAGACCGCCGACGAGGAGCTTCCTCCATCCGAGCCTGAAGCGTCGGATGCCGATGCCACTTCAACTTCGGCTACCGCCCCCGAAGAAGCGTCCGCAGCGGTGGCCGGCGAGGTGGCTGGACGCCCGGAAGTCGCTCGAAAAAAGGAAGACGCCGGCCCCTCCATCGTGGTGGCCGAGGAACTCCAGGAGAAGGATCGCCCCACACCCGACACCTCCGTGGGCGATGCCTCCAGTCCCGACGCGCCATCTCCCAGCGAAAAAAGCACGGAAGGAACGAAAGATCCCCCCGGCCCCTCCATCGTAGTAGCCGAGGAACTGCAAGAGAAGGAGCGCCCCGCGCCCGACACCTCCGAGGGCGATGTCTCCAGTCCCGACGCGCCATCTCCCAGCAACAAAAGCCCGGAAGGCAAGCGTGACGCGAACGCCACAGCCGACCGCAACGAGGACTCCGCAACGAGCGAAGCCTCATCGAGCCCGCGGGTTTCCAAACATGTTCAGGAACTGAACATCGGCGCTATCAACGCCGCCAGGAGCAACGACACGTCCGGCGATATGGATGAAGGCTGGTTCAGCGATGCCGGCGGTGACGCGTGGGCCGAAGACGCCCTGCGCCAGGCCCAGGAGGACACCCGTGCTCGCGATCGCCTGGTGCGCATCGGGCTCGTCGTGATCCTCGTCGGTATCTTCATCGCGATCTTCTTCGTGACTCAGTCCTATGAGCCCCCCACTGAGGAAGTTCCGGAATCGAGTACCGAAACCTCCGCGGTGGATATTGAGCGCCTGGAGGGGCAGTTCAAAGATGCGATGCAACGCGGGGCGATCATCTCGCCGCGCCCCACAAGTGCGCTGGAATACCTTACCCAGCTTAAGCGCCACGCACCGACGCGCTACGAGGAGCTACGCCCCGAGTTTGTCCAGGCCGCCGATGAGGCCAGCCGTCGCTTCGAAGCTCAGAAAGACTGGCAACGCGCCCGCGACCTCTCGGGATTTGCAAGCCAACACGCCCCGGAGGACGCGGCGCTCCGCGAGCGCGCCGAGGCCATCCAGGCCCGCTACGTCGAAAACCTTGAGGGAGACAAGGGCGCGCCTACCGACACGGAAAGCGCATCTGCCATACCGCGCCAGGAAGCCTCCGACGGGAAGAAGTCGGCCCCCTCTGCGAAGCAGGAGACCTCCGCCAGGCCCACCGAAGGTACGAACAAGGATTCCGCCGGAGCGCGCGGCGATGCAGAGGCCTCGTTTCAGGAAGCCCGTCAGGCTTACGCGCGCGGTGACTTCGATGGCGCGCGCCGAGCCTACGAACGCACGCTGAACCTGCGGCCCAACCACGCCGGCGCTAACGCCGGCCTTGGCAAAATCCTCTTTGATCAGGCGCAGCTAACGCAGGCCGAGCGCTACCAACGCCGCGCCGTTGATGCTCGCCCGGACAATCTTGAGTATCGGTTGCAGCTGGGCACGGTGCTCTTTCGTCAGGGCCGGTATAGCGATGCCATTCAGGCCTGGCAGGAAGTTCTCCGCCGCGACCCGGACAACGCAGACGCGCAACGCTTTATCGAGTTGGCCCAACGCCGCACCAACTAAAGCGCGACGACGCTCCTTAGTCAGAGGCAAAAAAGCGCGGGCTCTGAAGCCCGCGCTTTTTTTTGAAGGAGCGCCAATGGCGTCGATTCCATGGAGAGAGACTCAGGGGGCAAAAAAAAGGGCTCATTGCGGATGTGACTGTCGTCAACCGCAATGAGCCTCGATACTAAAGCCCTCCATGAATGGCTCCTCAATGAGATGCCCGGTACACGATTGTGCGCTTGTCTGCGAGCAGACGGCACTGTGCGCTGAACTGGTCTAACGACATTCCCAGAGTACTCTGGTGTCGGGTCCAGTAACGCAGCATCGCGCGCTTGGCATCGAGTCGGGTTTGACCGCTGAAGACAATTTCGTCGTTCAGGGCCGGCTTCTTTCCGGTCTCTTCTGCAGAAGAAAAGACCTTTCCAATCAGCTGGATAACCCCAAGATGGCGCTCCTTTTTGTCAAAGACCGCGCTCGCCAGGCTGACGAACGCTCTGGTGCGAGGACGTTTTCGGCCGGGAAAAAATTCCGAGCCGAAAACTTGCGCGGACGATGCCCGAGTTCGACCACCGCGTCAAGTCGCGGGACCACCCCATCTTGCATTTTTTAAAGCGGTACTCGGCGCCGCCGCACCGTCCTGAAATGTGTACATCGCCGCGCAGCGCTCAAGGTTCATTCGCGGCATCCGGTGAGCTTAGTGCCTCCAGATCGTCGCGCAGCGTTGACCAGTGCACCTGCCGCATCGCTTCGACGGCCTCGCGATCATTGAGCAGCTCACGCACCCGGGCGTCGGCCAACGTCATCGCGTAGTTATCCTCGCGTACCCAGGCCATAAGGGCCTCGTCGGCGAGCATCTCCTGGAGAGCCTCGCGCCTCAAGAAATCGGCGGCACGCCCGTGGGCGCGTACGCGATCCTGAGCGCGCAATTCGACGGCCAGCGCCCCGCCTACCAGGGCGTCGTGTAGCCGACGCAGGTTGGGAAACTGCCAGGGCGCCAGCACATTATGCGCCTTCACAAAGGTGGCCGCCCGGCCCCCCTGAAGCCCCAGGGCGTTATCGGGGTCATGCTCGGTGAGGGGATTCTCAATCAGCACGACCAGCACGACGGCGAAGTAGACCAGGATCAGCCCTTTCAGCGCGCCCAACATCGCACCGGCAAAGCGGTCCAGCTTACCCAGCGTGTCGCTCGCCATGCGAAGGATTCGCACGGCCAGCCAGCCGGCAAACACCACTCCCGCGTAGATAAAGATTCCGGAGAGCAGCAGGCTCAGAGCCTCCACTCCGGGCGTGGCCGGTCCGGAGCTCTCAAAGAGTGTGTCTCGGACAAACGGAGAGACCGACGAGGAACCCGCGACCACGGCGACCGCCGCGATGATGCGCACGACCTGGCGCAGCGCTCCGGAACGCCACCCAAGTGCCACGAGCACCACCCACACAAAAGCTGCCACGATGTCGAGGGTCACTGCGCTTCCGATGCATCTAAATCAACGTTCAACGTGTACAGAAGAGGCCCTCACTCAGGGCGCCGATGCGCGTCCATTGGCCCCCTCCCCAAGACCGCTCACGGCCTCGGCAGGGTGCACGCGCTCCATCAACGCGTTGAGGTCCGCGCCCTCAAGCACCTCCTGTTCCTGTAGTGTATCGGCCATCTCGTGGAGGAGATCCACATTTTTGTTCAAGACATCCAGCGTGCGACCGTAGAGATTCTCCACAATTCGCTGGACTTCGGCATCGATCTTCTGAGCGGTCTGATCGGAGTAGCCCCGTGCGCCCACGCCCATCTGCTTCAAAAAGGGGCTGGAATCCTCACCGTAGCTCAAATTGCCGATGGCCTGCCCCATGCCGTACTCGCTGACCATTCGCCGCGCGATATCGGTGACCCGCTGCAAATCATTGGCCGCACCGCTGGACACATCACCAAAGACGATATGCTCGGCCGCGCGGCCGCCGAGAAGCATGCAGATACGGTCGTGGAGTTCACTCCGGGTGACCAGATAACGGTCTTCCAGGGGCACCTGCAGCGTATATCCCAACGCCCCGATCCCCCGAGAGACGATGCTGATCTTGTGGACCGGGTCGGCGTCGGCCATCGCTCCGGCGACAATGGCGTGACCGGCCTCATGGTAGGCGACAATACGCGACTCTTTCTCGGAGAGACGCCGACTCTTTCGCTCCAGTCCGGCCATCACGCGCTCAATCGACGCCTGAAAATCCTCCAACTCCACCTGAGACTTGTTTTTGCGGGCCGCCAGAAGCGCGGCCTCGTTGACGATGTTGGCCAGGTCGGCCCCCACAAACCCGGGCGTCTGAGCCGCGACCACATCAAGGTCTACCTCCGGGTCCATGACCACCTTACGGGCGTGAACTTCCAGAATGCGCCGGCGCCCCTTCTTATCGGGGCGATCGACAACGACCTGACGGTCGAAACGGCCGGAGCGCAAGAGCGCCGGATCCAGCACCTCGGGTCGGTTGGTGGCCGCAATGATGATCACACCGCTGCGGGGATCGAAACCATCCATCTCGACCAGCAACGCGTTGAGCGTCTGCTCGCGCTCTTCATTGGACTGATAGCCTGCCGCCCCGCGCGCTTTTCCGATGGCATCGAGTTCGTCGACAAAGATGATGCAAGGAGCGCTCTCCTGAGCCTGCTGAAAGAGGTCGCGCACACGCGCGGCCCCGACCCCCACGAACATCTCCACAAAATCGGAGCCGCTGAGATTAAAAAAGGGGACCTCGGCCTCGCCGGCGACCGCCCGCGCGAGCAACGTTTTTCCCGTCCCCGGCGGCCCTACCAGGAGCACGCCCTTGGGCACCTTGCCGCCCAGACGCGTAAAGCGCGAGGGCTCGCGTAAAAACGAGATAATCTCGCGCAGCTCCTCTTTGGCCTCCTCCACCCCGGCGACATCATCAAAGGTCACCCCGGTGCCCTCTTCGGCGTACACCCGGGCCCGGCTCTTGCCGAAACTCATCACCGGCGAGTTGTTGCCGGGCCCCGGGGCGTTGAGCATTTGCATGCGCCGAATCATGAAGCTCCAGAAGACGAAGATCATCACCGCGGCCAGCACCCAGATCCACAGATAACCACCCTCGCCACAGCCACTTCGGGGAGCCACCTCCACCACGACCTGGGCCGCTTCCAGCAGCGGCAAGAGCTCTTGGTCCTCCGCCGGGCGATGGGCCTGCCAGCGCTCAAACCCCTCGTCCTCCCGTACGTCGCGCTCCCGAGCCAGGGCCTCGTCGGTGGGAAGCGCTACCAGCTGCCCCTCCGAGAGCACCACCCGGGAGACCTCCCCGCGGGTGACGCGCCCTTTGAACTCGCTATAAGGAATCTGAGACACGGCCCCCGGGCCCTGCACCTGATAGAAAATCAGCAACGCGCCCAACCCCACGGCCAGCGCCACGAGCACCGTACGCCAGGTAAAACCCGCGCTCAGCGGGTCGGGGGTGGATTCCGGGCCTGGCCCTTTGTGGGGCGATTCATCCATCGTGCACTCCATCCATCGTCAAACCGGCGCGCTTGACGGGCGCGCGACGGCCATTCAACCTAAGTGCCTTCAGGCGCCGGTCAATTCGCGCCGCAAGCCCCCGGGTCCTGCCGCTGGAGCCCTCCGACCATGCCTCACCGCTGTGCATTTCGCTGCCCCCTGCCCCTTGCCGTCTGTCTTGTGTTGAGCGCCTGTAGCGATCCGGAAGAATTCGCCCGGATCGATGTCGCGGACGCCAGCGCCGCGCCGGCCTGCGTCGCCGCGAGCTTTCCCTTTGAGGGAGAGCTCCTCTCCCTGCGCTCGCGCGCCGAGAAGCTGGGCGTTTTCTTGCAGTCAGCGCCCGATATCAATGCCCGCCACGATGTCCTCTACATCGAACTTCTTCGCCCCGACGAACCCTTGATCGGCGTGGACATCATGCTTTCCCCGGACGCCCCTCAGGCCATCGCCCGCGCGCGCCTCGCGTTTTTCTCAAGCTGCTACCCCGCCCATCATTCCTACGATCTTGAGGGCACCCTGCGCTTTGAGAGTCTGGAGCCGGAGGCCCGGGGCCTGGTCGCAGGCACCCTTACCGATGCCCGGGCAATCGACGCTCGCAGTGGTGAGGCGCACCTGGAAGGACTCAGCGCTTCGTGGAACTTTGTGGTGCGCCGCGGCCCTCCTTACGAAGACTTCTACGCCCTCCCCGAATCCCCCTGAGCGGCGCATCAAACCTGCACCCACCTTCCCCCATGACAACCTTTTTCGGCGCATAAAAAAACCCGGCACTGGGCCGGGTTTTCAACGTTCAGATAGAACTGAGCGAACTCAGCCCTGAGCGCGCATCTTTTCCAGATGCAGCGCAAGACGACTGGCCTTGCGAGCGGCGCGCTTGCGGGGAATCACACCCTTGGACGCGGCCCGATCAAGCGCCGATTCGACCGAGCGGAAGCTCACTTCAGCGGCGCTCACGTCGCCGGACTCCACGACCTTGAGGAACTTGCGCGCTTTGGTGCCCAGGGCCGAGCGCACGTTGCGGTTGCGGTCACGACGCACCACGTTCTGTTGCGCGCGCTTTTTAGCAGACTTTGAATTCGCCACGAGAATCTCCTTGCTCGCCCCGCCCCTCTCGCGCTCATCAACCGTGACGGGCGCCTCAAAGGGTCGGGATGTATCGAAAAGTTAAACGTTATCTTGTGCTTCTATCGAAGTTGCTGCGAGATCAGGCGACCGAGACGTCAAATACAGGTCACTCGCAGGACGCGATTAGGTAGCACCGGCCCGGGGAGCTGTCAAGCCAGCGAGATGGCCGCGCGGCCCATTCAACCCACATGGACGAGGACCGGGCTCTGAAGTAGATCAGAGCCATGATGCCTGAGCTGACTCACAATCACCGGGGACTACGACGGGCCGGAGCTATCCTCCTGGGGCTGGCGCTCGCGAGCTGCGGGCCCTACCGCTTCGCCAACGATCTCACGCATTCCGAGAGCCACGTCAATGTGGTTTCGATCGCCGCGCCGGCCGAACTGGGCTTAAACACCCCGGCACTACGCGCGTTGTTAAGTGCACAGCTCTTTGACCGTGGACTGGCCAGCGCGCCGGATGCGGACTACACCCTGCGATGTGCGATCGGAGCCCACCGAAGCACCGGTTTTGACCAGGCCCTGGTCGCCGAGGTCGATCTGAGCTGCCCGCTCAGCTACCGCGGCACCGACCTGGAATGGGTAGAGGCCACCGGCGTCCACACCGACGCGCTGGATCCGGCGCTCTCTTCGAGCACCGCCGCGCTCCAGTCCACCGACCGCGCCCGGGAGCTCGCTGCGGCCGACGCCCTGTCCCAGATCGCCACCCGGGTGGCGTATCTCATCGATCGTCACCACCGCCGGGAGACCGCGCATGAGTAAAAAGGCCGAACGCGCCCGCCAGTTTTTCCGCGACCTGAAAAAAGGTCCGGTCGCTCCGATTTATTACGTGCATGGGGCCGAGACCTACCTGTTGGATCAAGCCGTTGAAGCGCTCATCGCCGCGGCCGCGCCCGAAGGTACCAATGCCTTTAACCTGGATACCTTCCAGGGGCGCTCAGCCAGCGGCGAAGCCATCCGTGCGGCCGCCGAGATGCTGCCGATGATGTCGAAGCGACGCCTGGTCGTGGTGCGCGACATGCAGGAGATTCCCCTCTCGGAGCTCGCGCACCTGGAAGACTATTTCACCAACCCCAGTCCGACCACCTGCCTGATCCTGCACGCGCGCACCGCCCAGAAAAAGATCGACGGGCGTTCCGGCGTGATCCGAAAGCTCAAAAAGGCCGCTGAGGTCTGCGAGTTTGAAGCCCTCTACGAGAGCGACATCCCGGCCTTTCTCGAGAAACAGGCCGCCAGCCGCGGGATGCGCCTGAGCCGACCGGTGACCCAGTACCTGGTCGACGCGGTCGGCACGGACATGGCCGAGTTGCAGCAGGCGCTGGAGAAGATCGACCTCTATGTGGGCCCGCGCAATGGCGAGTCCAGCCGCCAGGTCGACCTCGACGAAGTCCAGGAGGTGATCGCCCACACCCGGGTGCGCACCGTCTTTGATCTGACCGATGCCCTTGGTGAGCGCAACTATCAAAAGGCGCTGCTGATCATGGAGCGCATGCTCTTAGACGGGCAGTCCGCGCTGGTGATCAGCCACATGATCGCGCGTCACTTCCGCATCGTGGCACGACTCCAGGATCCAAGCCTGCGCAACGCCAACAACAGCGACGCGGCCCGGGCCGTTGGCGTCTCTCCCTTCTTTGTCAAAGACTACCAGCGCCACGCCCGCACCTTTGCCGTGGAGGAACTGGCGTCTATCCTTCGCCGAATGCTGGAGGTGGACAACGCGCTTAAGTCGAGTCCGCTGCCGGACCGGGTGACTCTCGAGGAGCTCTTTGCCCAGATCTGCATGCGCGCGCTGCACTCGACTGGCTGATCCCTTTATCTGTTGATGATTCCCCCTCATGAAAAGCCCGAGCACCGCACCGATGGCGAGCAGCACGTATAGCGAAGATCGCGAGCTTCGATGGTTGCTTCACGCTCGGGAACGCCTGCCCCTGCTCGCGCGGCGACTCTCTGCAGGCACCACGGAACTTACCCCAGAGCAATGCGACGCGCTCAGCGACTGGTCACGCTCCCTGAGCGAGGATCCCGCCTGGGCGATGCTCCAGGACGCGCTCGGCGAAGCGGCGGCCTGGCCCGCTGTGTGGGAGCGCGCGCGTCAGGCGGGGATGTCGGCGAGAACCGAGCACCACAACGCCCTCTTTCTCTCCCGGCAGTTTGCCCGGCTGCTGGCCAGCGCCGATCTGGAGCTGGCGCGCTGGAGCTTTGTACAGGCGTTGAGTTCCTGGCTGGCCGCCGACGCCGGCGAGGCCCTGGAACACTACCTGTGTGAGTGCGCTCCCGAAGGCCCCGAGGAGCTCCTGGAGCAAACGCGCCGCACGGCGCTAAGCCCCGTACTCTCCCCGGTGCTGACCCAAACGCTGGAGGCGCTCTACCTCGACGAGTTCCACCGCGCTCCGGAGCGCCGCCCGCTGCGCTTTGGCACCGAGCTGCTGACGCTCGCCAGGGAGCAGCTCGAAACCTCGCAGGGCGCGCTGGCCCGCGGGGGCCACGCCCGCCTGCAGCAGATGCACCGCACGCTTGAAGATCGCCTCATCGACGCATTCCAGAACGCGATTGAGTCGCTGGATCTTACGACCCTGTCCATGGCAGATGCGCTCCCCCTGCTGGCAAGCCTGGAGCAACGCTGCCGCCTTTTGGGTTTTCCACACCGCTGCGACGAGGCCGCCCTGCGCGTGGGCCTCAATATGATCTGGGAGCTTCGCCGCCTGGGGCGCGACGACGAAACCGAGGTGGTCGAACGCCTGGTGCCCGCGCTGCGACCGCTCGCCTCGCGTCTGGAGGCCCTGCCCTCAGAGGAGCATCTGGAGTTGGGCGGGGCACTGGCCGATTTCTATACCTTTGAGTCGGAGTTCGCCTTCTCCCTGAACCGCCGAGAAGAGCACCTGCGCCACGCGCTGGCCCTGTGTGAGGGGCATCGCAACGCCAGCCGCCTGCTCTCGCACCTCCTGATGGAGCGCGCCAACCGCGACCTGCTGAAGATCGTGGCCACCCCCGAGTTCGGTGTCGCCCTGGGTCCTCTGCGCCAGCGCCTGAGTGATGCTCTTGCGCGAGTGGAATCGTACCTGGATGAGGCCGCCACCCTCTTTCCGGCCAACGAGCGTCTCCAGGACTATCGCCACGATCTCGTGACCGAACGCGAGCGCCTCGGCATCCCCGGAGACACGCCATGACCCTGCCGCCCACCATCTTCGAGGAACGCGATCTCGATCCTCGCCAGAGTCCCGCCGAGTTGACCCGCACCTTGCAGCAGCTCGCGCGAACGCTACCGCCCGAAGAACGCCAGCGCCTTCGCGATGACTGGCGCACACTGACCACCGACCCGGCCGAGCGCCTGGCCCAGGCGATCTGGACGCCGCCGCGGGCCACCTCGCTGCGCGATCCCTTTGCCCGGCTGAGCGAGCGCCCCGAGCCCGCCCCCCCCGCCCTGCCGGCGCTGCGTCCAACCCTTGAGGATGCGCTCAACATGGACGCCCGCCAGCACAACCTCACCAGGCTTACTCCCCCCTTCTGGCCTGGACTTGACGCTGCTCACGGAGAAGAGGCGTGAAGCTATCCATCCCCTTTGGCATCGATCTGGGTACCACTCACAGCGCGGCGGCAGTCTACCTGCCCGGCGCCAGCCACCCCCTGTCCTTCAGTGACGAACACAACCGCCACGTAATGCCCTCGGCCATTGGCCTCTCTCCGGCCGGCGATCTGGTGGCGGGCTGGCCGGCCATCGAGGGACAGTTTGGCCCGGTCACCCCACTGACCTCGTTTAAACGCCGCATGGGGCAGCGCGCCCTCCTGCGGCTTCACGACCGAGAGTTCACCCCGACCGAGGCCTCCGGGCATCTACTCTCCGCGCTGACCGGACGCTTCTCCGAACAACTTCGCGACCGGGAGGAAGGCGCCGAACTTCGCCTGAACCGCGCGCTGATCACGATCCCAGCCTACTTCGATCTTCCTCAGGTCGAAGCCACTCGCGAGGCCGGGGAGTTGGCCGGACTGGAGGTGATTGGCCTGCTGCAAGAGCCCACCGCCGCGGCCATGTATTACAGCTGGAAGCATCAGCTCAACGACGGCAACTTCCTCGTCTACGATCTGGGGGGCGGCACCTTCGATGTCTCGGTAATTCGCTGCATCGCCGGCGAGTATCAGGTGCTCGGGATCGACGGCGACAATCACCTGGGCGGCGATGATTTTGATCGCCGCCTGGCCGACCTGCTGCGCGCTCGCCTCAACCAGGCCGGCTACGCGTTGGGAACCACGCTGGAAAGCGAAGACGACCACCTGCGCTTTGAGCTGCTCGCCCGTCATGCCCGCGTGCTCAAAGAGCGGCTCACCGACCAGGCCGTCGCCCACCTGCAGGTTTCGGAGATCTTTAGCGATCGACAGGGACAGCGGGTGGATCTCGACCTCGAGGTAAGTCGGAACGACTTTACGACATCGATCTCCGACCTCCTCCAGGGGACGCTGGCCGCCTGTCAGCGCGCCCTTCACCAGAGCCAGGAGCAGGCCGCGGTCGGACTGGCCGACATTGACTACGTACTCATGGTGGGCGGCTCGACCTACGTGCCGGCCGTACAGGAGGCGATCGCCGCGGCGCTCTGCGGCCCCGGCATCTCCCGAGCGACGGCGCCCTTGAGCGATGAGCCTGAGATGTGCGTGGCCCTGGGCGCCGCACTGCACGCCGCGACCCTGGGACGCGTGCGTATCGAAGGCGAACGCGCAGACATCGCCCTGGAACTCGAGGACCTCCCCGCAGCCCCCGGCGATCCGCTCAGCGGACAGATGGAACTCAGCCCCGAGAAAGACGCCCACGCCCTGGAGCTGCATGCCCCCGGCGGCGAGGTGCTGGCCCGGGCGCCCCTTCGACGGCATGCTCCGGGGCAATGGAACTTTTTTCTACCGGGCTACCCCGGCGGCCTCTCGGAGCGCCCGAGGGCCGTGGCGGTCGACGCCAGCGGCACTCCCGTGGCCTCCCTGACGATGTGGCTCCCGATGCGCGCCGCAGAGTCCCTGCCAGCGCCGGCTCCAACCCTGAGCAACCCGGCGGTGCTCTCCAAAGCGATCTTCCTGGAAGTCGTCGAAAATGGTCACCCTTCCCGCCACATGTTGGTGCCCCGAGGCGCGCATCTGCCAACGCGTGCTACACACCGCCTGCTGACCGCCGATCGTAGCGCCGCGGTTGTGCTGCGGCTTTTTCAGGAGCGACTGCCCATTCACACTCTGGTGCTCCCCCTGCCCGAGCACACGCCGGTGGGCACGCCGCTGACGCTTGACCTGGACGTCGACGAGGCCCTGCGCATGAGTGCGCGCGGCACCATCGGACCTCAGGACTTCTGGGTCCGCATCGATCCCCCCCAGGCCCCGGCTCACCTGGACTGGCCGACGATCGAAGCGTTGCTGATGCGCGCCGATCAGGTCGGCGCGCGCCTCTGGGGATTTGAGGCCGAACGCTTCGCCGATCGCGTCATCCCCCTTGTCGCGGGCATTGAAGCCGCTGTCCACCAGGACCCGGTACGCCTTCAGGCCCTGGCGCATCGCCTCCGGGGCTTACTCGACGATTTTGCGCCCCGGCCCACCCGCGTCCCCGGCCTCACACGCGTGGAAGCGACTCTCAACGCGATTCGCCGCGCGGTCTTTCGTCGCGGCGGCACCCTGCAGGGGCTTAACCAGGACGACTGGCGTGCCCGCCTGGAGACCCTTCAGGCCGAAGTTCGCCGGGTCTGGCACGAGGACGACGATCGCGCCTGGGGCCAACTCGCCGACCGCATACAGGCCATCTATGAGACCGTGGCCCAGGACGACTCTCGCTTCCTCCGAACGAATCCCGAGGCCTACGCCCGTCGCGTCCACGAGGTCCTGAAACTGCGCGCGGCCCGGCTCCGGCAGGAGATTCGCGAGTTTACCCGAAGCCCGGACCCTGACGAGCGTGCGCTCCAGGAACCCGAGCTGCTCGACATTGACGCGGCCCTGGCCGCCGACATCCAGGCCCCCCTGCAGTCCATTGGCGAGACCGCCAACGGCGCCCCCATGGCCCGCCACCAGGAGGAGCTGGAGCAGCTTAGCCTGCGCCTGGAGCAGCTCGACGATCGCCTCCAACGTGTGCGCACCCTGGGCCTGCTAAAACGGGCGGAGGACGCATGAGCCTGAGTGATCGCCTGAACCAGGCGCGCGCAAGCTATTTTGCAGCGCGCCACCGCCATCTGCGCGAACGCGGAGCCTGGGCCGATGCCCTGGCCTCCCTGGTGGATGAGGCCTCCTGGATCGCCAATCACCCGGCCCCCTCGTCACGATGGGTGGAGATCTTAATGGAGGCCACCGAGATCGCCGCCCACTTAGAAGACGCTTCGGAGTATCGCGCCTTTCTGAACTTCTTCGCCGACCACCTGCTGGGCACCGGCGAAGCGCGCGAGCAGGCCCTGCTTGACGCGCTTGGCGAGCTCCACGACCTCTCCCAACCTCGCGCCCTGGAAGAGCTCGGGAGCTGGCTGGCGGTGGCTCGCCACACCTGGCCCCTGGGGCCCTACCTGAAGGCCCATGGCCTGGAACAACGCCCAGACACCAACCTTCACCTGGTCCTCGAAGCCCTGGAAAGCGCCGCCAGGCGTGCCGAGGCCGGCGCACAGCCCCGTTTTGCGCGCCACTGCCGTATGCGCCAGGCGGCGCTTCGGCTTACCTGTGGCCAGGAACGCCATCTGGCCTATCCGGTCTTAAACCGACTGAACTGGGCTGAGCTCGACCTTCAAGAGCAGCTCTGGATGGCGCACGCCCTGACCTTTAGCGAGCGCTGGATCGATCGGGTACGCGCCATTGACATGCTCCTCGATCTGAATCGCCTGCACGCGCGCAACGAGGCCCCTGGCATCACCGCTGAGATGTTGCAGGAAAGCGCCCGAGGACTTCTACGCCGCGCCCCCCTGCACCTTCACCGCATTGAGGCTGAACGCCTGCCCGAACTTCTCGACGCCCTGGTGGTTCCCGATCAGCGCGCGCACTGGCAGCACCACCTCGAGGCGCGCCAGGCCCTGCAATCTCTGGTCGATGCCCCCCTGGACACGGCGACGAGCATCGAGCAGGCCCGCGCCCACCTCGACGCGCTCTACGCCATGGAGCCCGAGCGTTGGGGGCCGGCCGCACGCAGCTTCGGGATGCTCTTCGCGCCCCCCTCATCCGAGGCCTCCCCCGCGCTGGCCAGCACCAATGTCATCGCCCGCTTTTATCTGGCCCTCACCGACACGCTGCACGCCTTGGACGCACACGCCAACCCGGGCGTGGCCCTGGATCGACTCAACGCCAGCTGCGCCGCGCTGGGAGAGGAGCGCACCTCACTGCGGGTTCTCGCGCTCCTGTGGCCCCGTCTCTTCGAACACCTCGACCGGCCGCAACTCGTAGCGCTCGCCGACCCGCTGGAGCACCTGGCCGCGTATCACAGCCTCGGCCCCACTCCCTCCTACGGCTGGTGGACACTTGCCGCCCACCAGTATGCCCGGGGACTCGACGCCTCGGGCTTCCTCACCGCCGAACGCGCTCGCCAGGAGCCCGTTCACGGCGTGGATGCTGATATTTTTAATTATGTAAAATCCAAAACCCTTAAAAACGCCGCGTCCCGAAGGGACGCGGCGCTCTCAGCTCGCTGGCTCGCGATCAGTCTTTAAGATCGTGGAACCACACCTCCCGCTGCGGGAAGGGGATGCCGATGCCGGCTTCATCCAGCGAGTACTTGACCTGACGGATCAGCGCGGAGTGCACCGCCCAGTAATCGTCGGTATCGACCCAGGCCCGCATCGAAAAATCGACCGAGTTGTCCCCCAGCCCCGTCATCACCACAGCCGGTGCCGGGTCCTGGAGCACCTTCGGGTTGTCGGCCAGAATCTTATCAAAAATCGCCTTCGCCTCATCGATGTCCGCATCGTAGGCAATGCCCACCGGCACATCGACGCGACGGGTGTCGGCCTCGGAGAAGTTGGTGATCGGGTTGCCCCACACGCTGGAGTTCGGAAGCGTGATTCGCTTGTTATCCGGCGTGCTCAGCACGGTCGAAACCAGCGTCAGATCGAGCACCGTGCCGGTGATCCCGGTGATCTCCACAAAATGCCCGATGTCGAAGGGACGGTAGAGCAGGATCAGCATCCCGGCCGCAAAGTTCGACAGCGTGTCTTTGAGCGCGAAACCCAGCACCAGCCCCGTCACACCGAGACCGGCGATAAGCGCGCCGGTGTCGACACCCAGGTTCCCCAGCGCCACCACAAACGCCAGCAACACCACCGACTTGCTGGCGGTGTTGACAACAAACTGGGTGAAGAGCGCCGAAGGCTCCAGACGAGAGCGCTTGATCGCCGTCTTGATCGCCTTACGCGTAATACGCGCGGCAATGAAGCCCGCAGCAATGATGAGAAGAAAGACCACCAGGTTGCGCGCCAACGCCAGCCCTTCGGTCGTCAACCAATTCCCGGCCTGCTCAGCCAGCTGTTGAACATCAAACATCTACGTCACTCCTTTTTCGCGCAGCGCGCGCATCTAATGCCAACCCCCTTCCCTTGGGAAGCAGGGCAACCGTTCCAGCGCCCATGGGTTAGTCAGCTGGCGATGCAAAAGCAAGCCGAACGCTGCCTTGCTTTACCACGTCGGGGCCGAACGATACCCTCCCTGCGGTACTCCTTTTGTCCAAACACCTGCAACAAAGGCCTGTGTGCATGACTCGCTTATCGAACGCCATCGCCGCCTCCCTGGCGCTGCTACTTGTGTCTCCCGGGTGCGCATCGTCATCCGACACCCCGGAGGATCACGCCTCCCCTCGTCCGCAACAGGAAGAGGACTCCGCGGCCCGAGTCCACCAGCGCCTCAGCCAGGCCGAAGAAGCCTGGACGCATCGCCTTGACACCAACCAGCTCTTCACGGCCATCGAAGCCTGGGAAGAGGCCAGTACCCTTGCGCAGACCTCCGAGAGCTTAAGCCCCGAGGAGCGCTCCGACATCGCCCTGCGCCTCGCCAGGGCCTACGACTTTGCCGCCGACGCCACCCAACGCGGGCTCAGCGAGCGCGAAACGGATGCCGCAAGCCTCGCCAGGCTTGGGGCCGCCCGGGCCCAGGTCGCACTGAGCTTGACCCCGAACAGCCCCCACGCCCGCTTCTGGCTGATGCAGAACCTCCGACGCGCGGCGCACGCCGAAGGTGTGGCCGCATCGCTCGAAGCAGCTCCCCAAATCCATGAGCTGCTGGATGAACTTATCGCCAACCCGCCCCGGGATTTGGAAGCTCAGGTGAAGCTGGCCCGCGCCTGGCGAGCCTGCGGCGCGGACTTCGGGCGCGACCTGGCGAGCTGTGAAACCTCGCTGGACCAGGCGGCCACCCAGGCCCCGGACTTGCTCGACGTAGCGTTGGCCCACGCCCTGCTCCTTGATGTGGCTCGCAACGACCGCGCCGCGTTTGAAGCGCGCCTGAACGCGATCGCCAACACCCCCACCGATGCGCTCAGCCCCGAAGCCACCCTGCGCGTCAGGGAGGCTCGAGAGCTCGTCCAGAAAAGCGATCGTCTCTTCGGACCCTCCTGAGTTCAGGTCCCGCACCGTGCCCCGGGCGCACTCGCCACCGCAGGGCATCGCCACTCTCCACCGGTTCACTATGTCGAGCCCTCCCCGGCGCACCTCCTCCAAAGCCACGCGCTCGCCAGGACGCAGCTGGCTTACACCGCCACGCCAGCTGGCGCTGACCACCCCCGGGAAGTACTTCGTCCTGATGACGCTCGCCGTGGGCTTCGGGGCGCTGAATACCGGCAACAACCTGCTCTTTTTACTCCTGGGGATGATGCTCTCATTGATCGTGGCCAGCGGCCTGCTCAGCGAAGCCGTGCTGCGCGCGCTGCAGGTACGCCGCGAACTTCCCCGGCGTCTCTACGCCGGCGAGTCCGCCCCCGGGCGCTTTTTGATTCAAAACGCCGGCCGATGGCCCTCTCTGAGTATTGAGATCTCCGAGCACGACATCGAGGCCATCGCCGGACCCCTGCGCGGCACCATACTCACCGCGGAACGCCCTGCCTGGTGGAAATTATGGCGCCCCCAGACCAGCGACGACCATCGTCCCCTGGCCGCCGCCTATTGTTTGCGCGCCGACGCCGGGCAAGAAACCACGCTGACGACCCACTACACGATCGCCACCCGCGGCATCTATCGCCTTAAGACCGTGCAGATCGCGACGCGCTTTCCCTTCGGGTTCTTTGAAAAAGCCCGGGAGCTGCCCCGCGCACAGGAGATCACCGTGTACCCGCGCAGCCGCCCGACCCCGGTCTGGCTCTCCCGGCTCCGCCAGGACCTGGGCGACACGCCCCGGCACCGCCTCGGACAGGGCGAAGACTTCTTTGGGCTGCGCGATTATCGCGACGGCGCAGATCAGCGCGCCATCCACTGGAAGTCCTCCGCGCGACGCAGCAAACCCCTGGTCCGAGAACGCGAGGCCAATGATCGCCGCGACATCGCCCTGGTGCTCGACCCCCGGGCGGCCACCGACCAACCAGACGCCGACGAACGCCGGCGCTTTGAGCGCGGCATCGAACACCTTGCCGGACTACTCGAAGGGCTTGTCACGGCCGGATTTCGCGTGCAGCTCCTCGGTAGCGCCTCGGCCGGCCTCCACCCGCCGGCCTCGGAGTCCCAGACCATCGACGGGATGCTGGCCGAGCTCGCCACGGTGGAGCTCCTCCCGGCATCTTCCCCCGGTCCTGCGACACCACCGGTGCGCCCCGGCCAACCTTCGCAGGCCATCCTCATCCTCGGACTTCATCCCCAGGCCCCTCCTCCCCCGGCGCTCGCGCTGAGTTTCGATGAACTCGCCAGGGCTGAAGCCACCCCAGGGGCCTCATGAACCCTTTTGTGCGTCGACTCGACCGGCTCCACGACCTCTTTTTGTACATCTCGCTCGGGCTGGCCTTCCTGGCTACGCTCTTCGGTGGAGCTCTGGGACCGGTGATGGCGGCGCTTTTTCCTGCGGGCGCCTTGCTGGCACCGCTGCTCCGGCGTCGAGTTCCCGCTCTGACGCGCCAGAACGTGGTATGGAACGCCCTGATCATCGGCGTCCTCTTCTATACCGGCGTGGAGTACCTAAGCGACCCCCTGGCCGATGTGATCGGGCTGGGCATTCGCTTTGTGCTGGTGCTCGTCCTTATCAAACTTTTCAGCCGTCAGGGGCCTCGCGACGAGCTGCAACTCCACGCGCTCAGCCTCCTGACCTTCGCAGCAGCCAGCGCCGCTAACGAAGGGCTCTCCTTCGGGGTGCTCTTTGGTGCCTACATCCTCTCGGGCACCTTTACGCTCGCCCTCTTTCACCTGAAAACCGAGAGCGCACGCCGCCCCTCACTGAGCCCTCCTCGCCGCTCACCATTCGATCGCTTCTACGTCATGGTATTGGCCGCCATCAGCCTGGCCATTTTCGCCTCGTCGCTGGCGATCTTCTTTACCTTCCCGCGGGTCGGACTCGGACTCTTTGTCACCCAGACCCGCGAAAGCGTCTCGGTGGCGGGCTTCTCCGAAGACGTGGCGTTGGGCAGCCATGGCCTGATGCGCTCGAACCCGGCGGTGGTCATGCGCGTGGAGTTTCCCGAGGACCCCCGCCCCGCCGACACCGACACGTTGCGCTGGCGCGCGATGACCTTTGATGCCTACGACGGGCAGCGCTGGAGCCGCACCCACAGCCAGAGTGAACGCCCGGCGCCCTACAGCAGCCAGGCACACTACGATCTGGCCTTCCTGAGAACAGCAGCGCTCGACGAGCTTCTCAGCGGCCAACCCGCGCGCCGTGCCCGGATCTATCTGGAGCCGCTCGGCACCAACATCCTTCCCTCGCTCTGGCCTCCCGCCACCCTGGCCCTGGGCCCCGGCGAGGGCCTTCCCCGCATCGGCTCGCGGGCGGCAAGCCTCACCCGGGATAACTACGGCGATCTTCGGCACACCATGGATTCGGAGCTGGGCCTGACCTACACGCTGGGCTTCTACGAACCACCTCCCGAGTCGGCGCTGCTCCGGCATAGGGGGCGCTCCCTCAACGAGCAGGAGACCCGACGCTACACCCGGGTGCCGATCGATCTGGATCCCCGGGTGACCGAACTCGCTGCCGACCTCAGCGCTGGCGAGCGCACGCCCTATGCCAAGGCGCGGGCGATTGCGTCCTACTTTCAGCGCGAATTCACCTACACCACCGATCTCCCTCAGGTCGATCCCGAGCAGCCCGTGGCCTCGTTTCTCTTTGAGACTCGCGCCGGCCACTGCGAGTACTTCGCCACCTCGGCCGCACTGATGCTGCGCACCCAGGGCGTCCCCACACGCCTGGTCAATGGCTTTTTGGGCGGCACCTGGAACGAACTCGGGAACTACCTCACCGTGCGCCAGGGAGATGCCCACGCCTGGATCGAGATCTTCGTCCCGGAGTTGGGCTGGGTGCCGGTCGAAGCCACCCCGGCGATCGAGAGCGGGTTTGCCGACCGCTCCCCAGTGGCACGCTGGGGCTCCGATGCCTACGACGCGATGCGACAGGCCTGGTTGAAGTGGGTGCTAGAATACGATCTCCAGGCCCAGATCGTGGTGATCCGCCGCGCCGCGCGCACGCTCTCCCCGCGGGGCACCCCGGCCCCTTCTCGCTCCGACGAAGCGCGCGCAAACCCCCGAGAGTCCATCCCACTGCGCGATCTGCTCTTCGGGCTGGGCTGGATCTTCTTGCTCGCGTCCGCCACCTGGCAAGGAGCCACTCGCCAGCCCGGCTCCGGGCCCCGTCGCGCGATCGTGCTCGCGATCTGGGGAGGCGCCGGCGCCCTGTGGGTGAGCTGGTTCCTGGGCTGGTCCTGGTCCCATGCCCTTCTGGGCGCCCTCAGCGTGGGCGCGGCGCGGGCCCTGAGCCCGATGCTCGGCGCCAGCCCCGCGGCCCGCGCCCAACACCAGGTCACGCACCACTTCCTGGCGATCGAGCAAGCGGCCACGCGCCACGGGCTGGCGCGCCACAACGACGAAGGCCCCCGAAGTTACTTAGAACGCGTCGCCTCCCAACTCGACGCCCGGGGACGCGAGCACGTCGAGCACTTCCTGAGACGCTATCTGGCCCTGCGTTTTGGCGGCAAACCCTACGGTCCCCATCAGGCCCGCGAGATGCGACGCCTGACCCGCGCCGTGATCACCGCCCTCAAACGCTCCGCCCGACGCTAAAAAACGCCCCACCGGCCCCCTCAGACCGGCGCCGGAACCTCCGCGACGATCGCCGCGATCAACGCCTCGCTGCGCCCACGGTCCTGTCCGCCCGACACCAGGCTGAGCCGGTGCGCCAGCGTCGGCACAAAAAGCTCCCGGGCATCATCGGGCACCGCGAAGGTTCGCCCTTCCATCAGCGCCAGGGCGCGTACCGCCCGCATCATCGCCAGCACCCCCCGCGTACTCACACCGACGCGCACCTGGTCATGGGAGCGCGTCGCCGCCGCCACCGCCAGCACATAATCGACCAGACTCTCGTCCACGCGCACCTGGGCGGCCAGCGCCTGAATGGCCCTGAGTTCATCGGCGGCACACACCGGCGCCAGGTGTTCCACCGGTTCCTCCAGCCCCCGCGACATCACGATCTCGCGCTCAACCTCCCGGGTGGGATAACCGATGGAGAGACGCACCATAAAACGATCCAGCTGGCTCTCCGGCAGCGGATAGGTGCCGTGATGATCCAGCGGGTTCTGTGTCGCCAGCACCAGAAAGGGCTTTGGCAACTCGTAGGTCCCTTCATCCACACTTACGCGGCCCTCACTCATCGCCTCCAGCAGTGCCGACTGCGTGCGCGGGGTCGTGCGGTTGATCTCATCGGCCAGCACCAGCCCGGCAAAAATCGGCCCCGGCCGAAAAGTAAAACTCTCCTGTTTCTGGGAGTACATCGACACGCCGACAATATCGCCCGGCAAGAGGTCACTGGTGAACTGCACCCGCTGAAAGCTCAGCCCCAGACTTCGCGCCAGCGCCAGCGCCAGCGTCGTCTTGCCGACGCCGGGCACGTCTTCCAGCAGCACATGCCCCCGCCCCACCGCGCTGGCCACCGTCCAGCGCACCACCTGCTCCTTGCCCCGGAACACACTGGAGACCTGATCGACGAGGCGATCCAGAATCCGTGAGGCGTCTTCAAGACTTATCGTTCGGGGGGGAAACGCATCGGCACTCATAACACTCCTGCTCACATGATCGATCCCCGCGCGCATCGCCGATGCGCGCGCCCGGGCGCTGCACAACACTCCCACACCAGAACCTAACAAGCCCCGCCGCCGACGGCCATCGGCCTTCGCCCACACCTGCTGCCTGCACTCTTGCCCCCAAAGCCCCTGTGCGCAGCTTGTGTGTGCTATCTCGTCGTTTTTCAACACGTTATAGACTCCGCAGGGGGATCCGTGTCCCGAACACAACGCATCTATGGTTGGAGCATGCTCCTCGGCGCCACGTTGTTGTGGTCATCCTGCGGTGGCGACTCAGACTCCCCCTCACCGCTGACGATGCGTCCACCGGAGGTGGCCGTAGAAGTCGCCCTCAAGCAATCACGCAGGGTGCAGATCACGCTCGAAAACCCACAGCCCCGGCCGCAGGCCTACACCTTTGAAACCACGTCCAACCAGGTCGAGATTCGCACTCCGACGCTGCGTCTCCCCCCCTACTCCACGTCCCAGATGGAGTTACTCCTCACCTGCCCGTCCCGGCCCGGCGTCTACCGGCTGACGGTAGAGATTCGCGCGCTCCACAGCCGCACCGAAGCGCGTCTCCCCATTGAACTTAGCTGCACCCAAGCCACCACCGATCGATCCATGCTCGGCATCACCCTGGCCGGAGTGCCCGCTGATGCCACCGCTCCGGTCTTCATCACCGACGCGCGGCGCGATAGTACGCATCTGAGCTCCGGCGCCTCGCATGAGCTTTTGCCCGGCTCATATCGCCTGCGTGCGCCCGATCTTGAGATCCAGGGAGAGATGTTCACCCCGGAGCTTCGTGAGCTGGAAGTCGAACTGCTTCCCGGGCAGCACGCCGATCTGAAGATCGCCTACGCCCCACTCTTCGCGCGCAGCGGCGCCAAACTTCAGGTCTCGCCAGCGGGCCTGCCCCCCGGCGCGCGGGTGCACGCCACACTGCGCACCCCGAGCGGCATCTCGCTGGCGGTATCCACGGGTACCCCCATCGAAAACCTGCCCCCGGGGACCTACACCCTGCGCTACGGCTGGGCTCATGCCCGCAACGCCGACGGCTCTCCCTGGCTGGGCCGACCGCTCCCGCCGGAGCACACCCTGGAGCTCGACGAACGAAGCCGCATCGAACTTCGCCCTACCTACATCGACGCCCGCATGATCAGCGAACCCGCCGATCACGGCCCAGGGAGCCTGCGGCGAGCGCTCAACGAAGCCGTGGCGGGTACGACCTTCTTTTTAGATGACACGGTGGATGAGGTGGTGCTGGATGCCCCGCTGCACATTTCCGCAGACGCCACCCTGGTGGGGGGCGCCTCTCCTCCCCGGCGCATCACCACCCGCGGGGCTCACGGCGCATTCCTCATCGAGAAACACGCCTCTCTGACCCTGGCGGGCCTCACCCTCAAAGAGTGCGCCGGCCCCCACGCTCCGGCCATCGAAGCCTACGGCGCTCTCGACCTGCTGGATGTCACCATCGCCGACTCCCGCACCATCAGCACCCCGGCGGCCATCCGCGCGCACACCACCTTGAGCGCCGTGGGCCTGAAGCTGCACAACAACCACAGCGACGAGGCCACCGGCGGGATCTGGGTGGGGCCCGATGCCCTGGCCTGGATTCAAAACCTGGAAGCCGTCCATAACATCGGCCAGGCCGGCGGCGCCGCGCGCGTCCTGGGCGAGCTGACACTGCGCGATAGCAACTTCACGTTGAATCAGGCCCGCCGGGGCGGCGCCATGGACATCCCCGGGGTTCTCCGCGCCGATCGCGTCGGGTTCTGGTTTAACCGCACCTCACACCAGGCCGGCCCCGGCGGCGCGCTCCTCTCCGGAGGCGCCAGCCATCTGAGCAACGCTACCTTCGGATACAACCTCGCCCGACAGGGAGGCGCGATTCACACCCAGGGCACCCTGGATCTTCGTTTCAGCACCTTTTTCCAAAACCAGGCCGACCGCGACGCCACCATAAGCCTGACAGACCGGGCCCGGGTCAGCGTAAACACATCCCTCATTCTGGGAGGCAGCGCTGATAATGAACATTATGTAAAAACAACTACATCTGCCTCGACGAACTTCCGACATGCCCCCGAAGGCTCGATCCTCTACCGCAACGGACTACCCACGGCCGCAGCGCCCGCACGCCTCGGCACGGAGCTCCTCCTCCCTCCGGAACAATGCGCCTCCCTGCATGACGATGACCTTCGCCTCGATCAGCTCGGCACACCCCGCTTCACCGAAACCTACTGCACGCCCGGCGCCGTCGAGCTCGCCTCGCCACGCACCCTCCTGGATCACCTGCAACCCGGGCCCCTGGCCAACCGCCCCCATACAGGCTTCTTCGTCTCGAAGCAGGGGCTCACCTACCATTTCCAAAATGCCTACCGCGAACACGGCGCCTTGCACCTGAGCACCGGCAGCATTCAGACGCAGCTCTCCGGCCGCGGCCACCTGTGTCACGCGTCCTTTTTGCTTGAGATGCCCGATGACACTCTCCCCCGGGTCGCGCTGAGTTCCACGCCCCCGGGCCAGACGCTCGCCACCATCGCTGTGGCCCCCCGGCGGTGGCGCGTCGACCTGAGTACCCCCACCCCCATCCAAACATTGCACCTCGCCACCCACAGCCCCCAGGTGACCCTTCTCGAAGTGCAGCTCCTTGCCACAGGCTGCGACCGCGGCCCGGGCCTTGACACCCCCTCGACGGACTCTAATCTGCCCGAGGTTACCTCCCTGCCCTAACCTGGCGCCTTCGGGCCACGTCGCCACCCGGCGACTTCTCCGCGGCAGGGGGAATGCGACAGGTCGACCGGCGGTTTTTTCTCGACGTGCCCCCGGCCCTCTCAGGACGAAGTTATGGCCAAATCCCGAAGCTCCTCCCGACGCTCCCGAAAGCCCCGCTCCGCCGGCAGCCGTTTTGTCTCGTTTCTAAAGTGGATGCTCGTTCTGGGCATCCTCGCGGGGCTCGCCGGGGTCGCGGGCCTGGCCGGCATTTTTTACTACTACGGGCGCGATCTCCCCGAGATTCTCAAGCGAGAGGACTACAATCCTCCCCAGGTCTCCCAGGTCTTCGCGGCCGGCGGCGAGCTCATCGCCGAGTTTCACACCCCGGGAGAGCGACGCACGCTGGTGCCCTTGGACCGCATTCCCCCCGTGGTTCAGAACGCCTTTATGGCGGCCGAAGATGCCGAGTTCATGACCCACTCCGGTGTCGACTACGTGGGTCTGGTCCGCGCAGTGTACTACGCACTTCGCTACGACCAGGGCATGAAGGGCACCTCTACCATCACCCAGCAGACCATCAAGAACCTCATGCTCACCCCGGAGCGGGCCTACGAGCGCAAGATCAAAGAAATGATCCTCGCGCGTGAGCTGGAGGAGAACCTCACCAAAGAAGACATCCTCTACCTCTACCTCAACACCATCTACCTGGGGCACGGCACCCACGGCGTAGAGGAAGCCTCTCAGCATTATTTTGGCAAGAGCGTCAGCGATCTCAACGTCCAGGAAGCCGCACTGCTCGCCGGCCTGACCAGTGGCCCCGAAGCCAACACCCCCTTCCGCAACCCCGAGGGAGCCATGCGCCGACGCACCTACGTGCTGCGTCAGCTCTGGGAGAAAGGCTTCATCGAAGAAGGCGTCTACCGCGACGCCGACAAGACCGAGATCGAAATCGTGCCTCGCTCCACCTCCCGGCCACACCTGGGAAGTGCGCCCTATTTTGTCGAGCATATCCGTCAAGATTTGATGGAGCGCTATGGCGAAGAGAAGGTCTACACCGGTGGCCTGCGCATCCACACCACCCTTGATCTGGACATGCAGCTGGCTGCCGAACGCGCCGCTCGCCAGGGGCTTCGTGCCTACGACGACCGCCGCAAATTCTTCCAGGCTCAGCGACGCCTCGCCGAAGACGACATCCCCAAACATATCGCCCGACAACACAAGGAACACAGCGGCACGCTGCGCCCGACCCAGGTGTATGAGGCGGTTGTCACCGGGGTCGACGTAGAAAACGACCGCGTCGACGTGCAACTCGGGCAGATCAAGGCCACGCTCGCGCTGACGCCGCGAACCCGCATCCTGGGAGAAGGCTCCGAGGCCAAGCCCCTTGACGAAGCCTTCGCGCGCGGTGACGTGCTCCGCGTCCAACCCCTGGCCGAGATTACCCCGGACCATAGCGACTCCGCGGTGGTGCGCTTTGAAACCAGCGCCGAGGCCGCACTGGTCGCAATCGATCCCCTCACCCGGGAGGTCAAAGCGCTGGTCGGGGGCTATGACTTCGGCGCCAACAAATACAACCACGCCATTCAGGCACGGCGCCAGACCGGCTCCGCGTTCAAAACGCTGGTCTACGCCGCGGCCCTCGAAACCCGAAACATCACGCCGGCCACCGTCTACCTGGACAGCCCCACAGTCTTCAAACTTCCGGGCGGCGAGAGCTGGTCCCCGCGCAACTCCGATGGGAAATGGCGCGGCCCGATTCGCGTTCGCGAAGGGCTGGCCTCCAGCCGCAACGTCGTCTCCGTCCGGGTCCTCAACGACGTGACCCTGCCCCGCGCCATCGAATTCTCCAAACGCGTTGGGGTTCAGAGCCCGATCGTCAACAACTACACCATGGTGATGGGCTCCAGTGAAATGCCCCCCATCGAAATCACCAACACTTACGCTACGTTCGCAGCCAACGGGCAACTTGCTCAGCCCCGCTTTCTCAACCGCGTGGAGTCAGCCCGCGGCGATCGCGATCTCTTCCAGACCCATGCCGAGCCCGTCCTCGCCCCGGAGGTCGCCCACCTGACCACCTCGTTACTCCAGAGCGCGGTCGACGGATACATCGACAGCAAGGGCAATCGCCGCGGCGGCACCGCCGGCCTCCTACGAGCGGTGGGACACCCCATCGCCGCCAAAACCGGCACGACCAACGAGAGCCGCGACGCCTGGATTGTCGGCTACATCCCCGACCTGGTCGTCGGCGCCTGGGTGGGCTTTGGCGACAACCGCTCGCTGGGACCGCGCCAGTACGGCGGCTCCGTCGCCGGACCGATCTTCCGCGACTTCCTCATCGCGGCCCTCGAAGACCGCAAGGTCCCCCTGGAGTTCCAACCTCCGGTCACCGGCGTCACCACCGCTCAGATCGATCCGATCACCGGCAAGCTCGCCCGCTCTGCTGACGACGGATTTGAAGAGGTGTTTATGGTGGGCACCGCTCCCACCGAGTACGCCCCGAGCAACGAAGAAGACTCCGGCGAGAACTTCCTCTTCGAACAATTTCAATAAGCCGCTGCCCGCTGGCTGAGCGCCGTTCACAAAGCGGCGCTCAGCCAGCGCCAGGCGCGGGCGCTACCGACCAACAACTCAAACGCCGAGACGCTCACCACCACAATGAGCAGCCAGCGTACCCAGCGCCCGGCCCCGGGCCAGCGCACCATAATGCGCGCGCCGAGCCACGCCCCCACCCCCTGCCCCAGTGCCACTACCGCTCCCACGCCCCAGTCCACCTGCCCGTTGACCACAAACACCGGTAGCGTCATCGAGGTAAAGAGGCAGACCGCCATCAGCTTCAACGCGTTGGCCCGGGCCACATCCTTGCCCAGCCCCAACACCAGCGTCATCAACATCAACACCCCCACCCCGGCCTGCAAAAAGCCTCCCCAGAACCCGACCGCCGCCAACGTCAAGGCACGCGTCAGGGAGTAGCGTCCTCGCTCCGGGTCGCTGGTATGACGCAACCAGCTCTGCGGACGCATCAGGAGGATGGCCAACATCGCCAACATTACCCACCCGATGATCGTCTCCAACGCATCGGCCGACGTTCGCACCGCCAGCGCCGCACCACACAACGCCCCCAGGCTCGTTGCCCCGAGCACCCACAGGTTGCCGCGAAGCTCCACCTTGCCGGCCCGGGCCAACGTGGCAATGCCCACCAGGGTCTGAACCATCACCCCCACCCGGTTGGTCCCATTGGCCTGGCTGGCATCAAGCCCCAACACCATCAACAGGGGCAGCACCACCAACGAGCCACTGCCGGCCAGAGTATTGATCATTCCGGCCAGCAACCCCGCGCTCACCGCCAGCGGCCACATTTCCATGCTCAAAACCACGCACACCTCATCAATTTCAACAATTTGCAGGTGAATTTTTTGGGCACACCCGACTTCGGCGGTACAACGATCGTCGTCGGGAAACCGATACCCCCCTCAACCGACCGCGCCCGGGCCGCCACCCTGGCCGGTCATGCTTCCCGGAGCCACGGACGGCAAAAGGAGCAGGCATGCGACAGATCCTCTGCACATTTGACTCGCCGCGCGAGTACTTCGCCCAGCTCAAGCGCCACGATGAGTTCTCACGCCACGGCGACACCCTGGCCTTCCTCGGCGCCTTTGGTCTGCGCCAGGGCGAAGTCATCAAAGTAAGTATCGTCGTGGAGAGCTGCGATCAACGCACCGATCTGCACATGCGGATCGTCCACCGACGCCCCTCGGCCGCCGGCCGTGACCGTGGTGCGCCCTGGCGCTATCAGGCCGTCGTTACCGCCGAGGACGCCATCTGGCTGCAGATGTTCTCCTCCAAGATGGCCACACTCCTGCGCGTTGGCCACCCGTCGATCTAAGACCTTCGCCCCATCAGATAGTGTCCCTAACAAAAAAGCCCCCGGAGACCTGGCTCCGGGGGCTTTTTTGTCATCCTGTCACTTACTTACGCTTGCGAAGGCTGTGATTGAGTTCTGCCTTGCGCAACCGAATCGACGAAGGCGTGATTTCCACGTACTCATCGGCCTCAATGAACTCGATGGCCTTCTCCAGCGTCATCTGCACTTTCGGCGAGAGCACCAGCGCGTCATCACTACCGGAGGCCCGCACGTTGGAGAGCTGCTTTTTCTTGTTGGGGTTGACCACCAGGTCGTTGTCCCGGCTGTGCAGACCGATGATCTGACCGCCATACACCGGCTCGGCCGCCTCCACAAACAGCGTCCCGCGCTCCTGCAGGTTATGCAGCGCGTAGGTCGTGGTATCGCCCTTCTCCAGCGCGATCATGACACCGTTGCGGCTGCTCTGAAGCTCGCCACGATAGGGCTCATAGCCGGCAAAGTTGGTGTACATAATGCCGGTACCACGGGTGTCGGTAAGAAACTCCGAGCGGTACCCGAAGAGACCACGCGAAGGCACCCGGAACTCCAGGCGCTGCGTGTTATCGCTGTTCATATCCAGCCGCACCAGCTCGCCCTTTCGCTCGCTGAGCTTCTGAATCACGGTACCGGCGTAATCCTGCTCGGTCTCCACGATCACTTCTTCAATGGGCTCGAGCTTCTTGCCGTTTTCATCTTCCCGGTAGATGACCTGCGGCTGAGAAACCTGCATCTCAAAGCCCTCGCGGCGCATCTGCTCAATGAGAACCGAGAGGTGAAGCTCACCACGACCCGAGACCACAAAAGCCTCGGCGCGTTCGGTGGTCTCGACCTTCAAGGCCACATTCTGCTCCAGCTCGCGGTCCAGACGCTCACGAATCTGGCGACTGGTCAGGTACTTACCCTCCAGACCGGCGAAGGGCGAGTTGTTGATCATCAAGACCATCGAGACGGTGGGCTCGTCGATGGCGATCATCGGCAGGGGATCGACATGATCCGGAGCGCAGATGGTCTCTCCCGGAAGGATACCCTCCAGACCGGCCACGGCGACGATATCGCCGGCGCTGACCTCTTCGCGATCGACCCGGTCGAGTCCTTTAAAGCCAAAGAGCTTGGTGATGCGAGCGCTGATCTGCTCGCCATCGCGCTGCGAACGCACTACGCGGTCGCCGATGCGCATCGTACCGCGGAACACCCGACCGATCGCCACACGCCCGACGTACTCATCGTACTTCAGCGTCGCGACCTGCATCTGAAGCGGGCCCTCCGGGTCATCCTTGGGCGGGGGCACATGCTCGATGATCGCCTCCAGCAGGGGGCGCATGTCGCTGGACTCGTCTTCCAGCTCCTTTTTGGCAAAACCGCCCAACCCGGAGGCGTACACCACCGGGAAGTCGAGCTGCTCATCATCGGCCTCCAGATCTCCAAAGAGATCAAAGACCATGTCGAGCACCTTATCAGGGCGACCGTTGGGGCGATCGATCTTGTTGATGACCACCACCGGGCGCAACCCCAGCTCCAGGGATTTGCGCAGCACGAACTTCGTCTGGGGCATCGGCCCCTCAAACGAGTCGACCAGCAGCAGCACCGAGTCGACCAGCTTGAGCACGCGCTCAACCTCGCCACCGAAATCGGCGTGGCCCGGGGTGTCAATGATGTTGATGCGGTAGCCTTCCCAGTCAATGGCCGTGCATTTGGCCACGATGGTAATGCCTCGTTCTTTCTCCAGGTCGTTGGAGTCCATCGCCCGTTCCGCGAGTTCGCGGTGTCCGGAGACGGTCTGGCTCTGCTTGAGAAGCTCGTCGATCAGGGTCGTCTTGCCGTGGTCGACGTGTGCGACGATGGCGATATTACGAATGTTGGTCATGGGTCCGTGCCGGGAATATCCAAAGGCTAGGCTCAGCCCTCCGCCCTGGCCTCTCCGAGGACGGCGCCGAACGACGGCCTTTTTTGGAACGCACAGGAGGCTTACGCCACCTGAATTCCCAACTGCGGCCGCAGGGACAGATATTGCTCACTCACCGAATAGTCAATAAGAGACCGCATTCGGCTTTCAATGGAGCGTTGGCTAATGCAACGCGGCTCTTCGCGCAAACATGCCTCAGCCACCCCCAGATCGTCACAAAAAAGAAATCCGATGCGGTTGGCCGTATCCTCAATCGCCTCGACCCAGGGCCCCAGCGCCAGCTCATCACGGCCTTGAAGCATCGCTTCGACCACCCGTTTAAGCCGGGCCAGGTCGTCGCCCTTAAACGCCCGCCGCATCAGTTTAAACGCCTCCTCATTCTGGAAGCTCGCCGCGTAATCAACCTCCGGGCGCACCAACGCCACCGCCCGGTAGAGAATGGCCTCCAGATCCGTCTGCGCGAGAATCCCGGCCAGGTAGAAGGGATCCAGAAAGAGAAAGAGCTGCTTGGCCACCATGAACGCGATGTGCTTCTCGCGCGCTGACACCAGGAGATCTTCGCTGACAATGAGCCCCTCCGGAACCAACGCTCCGTTGACCAGGCCGACCTGATCAGCCTTGCGCCACAACTCCGGAAGTTCCGTATAGCCCAGCGCGGCACCCACGCTCTTATAAAAGTTGCTAAACGCCATGTTGTCGCCCAGCTTCACCCGATCGCGACGCTTAAGCCCGTAGGTACTTCTCGATTCGCCGGTGTACTCCTTGAGCGGCGGCTTGAGCAGGCGGAAACACTCGTTGAGTTCGGACTCCAGCCCGGGCGTAAAGATGTAGCGACGCATCATACTCGGGTTGATCTGCCCGCGGATGGGCTTGATCAGCTTCGAATCAAAACGCTCCACAAACCCCAGCGCTTTGGCATCCAGACGCGCCCCGCTGGCGCGCAGCGCCCGGTACACGCAGAAGGCGTGATCGATGTTTTTCTGCCGGAGGTAGACCTTCCCCAGACGATCGAGCCACTGGGCCGGCTGCACCCCGGGGGTCTGCCCCATGGCACGCAGGTGTGCGATGGCCGTCTCATAGTGCTCAGGATGCTCCTCGGTCAGCGCGATCAGCTCCGAACGAAGCCCGGCATGGTCGGGCAGGTACTCCAGCGCCTGGTTAAACGCAAAGATCGCATCGTCGTTGCGATCCAGATGGTCACGATACAGATCGCCGAGCTTCTGCCAGAGCACGCCCAAAAGATTCGGATCCACATCGTCGCGCTCGGAGTTCGCCGCGATCACCTGTACATAGGACGCCTCCAACTCTGCCCAATCACGAGCATCGACCAGAATCGAGGTCACGGACTTAAACGCATCCAGACGCGTGGAGTCGTACTCCAGCGCCTTGCGATAGCCCGCCAGCGCCTTCTCAGACTCCCAGAGTTCGGTACGAGCCACGTTGGCCGAACGAATCAGATACTCGGCCTTCTCAGGCCCCTGCTCAGCGATCATGCTCAGTGTGAAATAGGCCCGGCTCACGCGACGGAAGTCCCCCAGCTCCCGGGCAACCTCGGCGATGCGCTCGACCGCATGGCGGTTCTGCGGCCACTGCGCCACCGCTTCTTCAAAGGTATCAAGCGCGCGCTCGGGATCATTGAACGACTTGATCCAGTCATCCCCCAGAGCCACCAACGCCATCGAGCGAGCCCGATCATCGTCCAGCCCCTGAATTAGCTTCAGCCGCGCCTCTACCACATCCCCCGGGTCGCCCAGCTCGCCAACCGCGCGCAGAAGCCCGGTCAGCGCTTGTTTGTCTTCAGGCACCTCGACCAGAGCCATTTCAAACGCGGCGCGAGCCTCGCGATGATCCCCGAGTGCCTCGCGCAATCCTCCAATACGGTCGTAAATCCCGGCAACCTGCCCCGCATCCAGCCCGGGCTTGTGATGGAGCAGGAGCATCTGAGCGACCTGGAGCGCGCGTTCACGTTCCCCACCCGACTCCAGCAGTTCCGAGTAGGCCGCGGCCACCTCCCGATCGCGCGGCTCAATGGCGTACGCACGGCCAAACGAGAGCCGCGCGTTTTCGGCATCATCGAGCGCCAGATAAACCTGCCCCAGACGGCTGTACAGCCAGATGTTCTGACTTCCATCCCGCGTGGCTTCGGGCTGGCGAGCCAGCTCCTCCAGGCGTAACCGGGCCTTCTCGACGCTCCCCTGCCCGAGAAGCGCTTCAATCTGCGCTCTGGATTCGGAGAAGGGGACAAGAGCGGGACCAAACTCAAGCCCGCCCGGCTCTACGTGCACTTCGACCATCGCCATCTCCAACGACCTGTGAGGGCCACGCCATGTAGGACTGGGGTTAGAAGGGTGCCTCTAAGACAACCATTCTATGAGCCCCGGCCACCACGTCAACCGTCTGACGCGCGCGAACCTGACCATGCTGCCGCAGCGTGAGCTGATGGCGCCCCTCGGGCAGGCGCAGGCGCTGGCGCGTGGCGTCACCACGGGCACGGCTCCCCACGTAAAGCGTTCCCCAGGGGATGAGCGTTACCTGGAGCGTCCCCATCTTAGGCCTGCTCTCGTCATAAAGCGCCGCCACCTCCCCGGCGATACTGACACTTACCAGCGCCCGCTGCGCTGCGCTTCGCTCAGCACCGAGACGAAACGCCGCGCTCCGGGCGACCTCCCGCGACCGAGCCACCTGCCCGCCGGCCTCCGTCTGCACCTGAGTCAGCACGTGCCGAACCGGCGGCCCCTCGTCCGCCTCCAGCTCAACCTCGCGCGGGGCCGCCTCCGTCTCACCTCCCCCGCGGCCCAGGAACCCCGTCACCACCACCAGACTCACTAACCCCACCATCGCCACCAACACCGCCGCCAGTGACGGGCGCAACCGGGCTCCCCACAAACGACGCTGTCCCCGGCCCGAAGCCACAGCACCAGTCGCCTCGGCAGCCACCGCCGCCGCGCGAATCACCGCAGTATCGTCGCCCGCGCTCTCCACCTTGAGCACCGTCGGAATCACCTGATCGGTGGTAGCCGGGTCGGCCCGCGGAACCTCGTCGGCCCCCGTCGTGACCACCGCGGCTTCCTCATCCTGCGAAAGGGCCAGCTCGCACCCTTCCCCGCGCTCTTCCCGGGCCTCAACGGACTCCACATCCCCGTCCTCCTCCCGGGCCTCGACGGGCGCCTCATCCCCCTTGTGCGCCGATGCTCCCGCGCCCGACGCCTCCCGCACCGGGGCTGCAGCCTCGGTCAGAACCTCTCCGGTCGTCACAGCTTCGAGGACACGCGTACGAACGTTGGCCATCTGAGCGCTGAGCAGCGGCCAATCTTCGGTGGTGCGTTGACCACTCTCCTCCTCGGGCCCCACATCGCCCAGTGCTTCTTTGAGCGCATCGACCATCGCGACCACGCTGGCGTAGCGATGCTTGGGCGACTTCTCCAGCGCCTTGAGCAGCGCGTCTTCAAACGCCGGCCCGACCTGCAACTCCGGGCAATACGTCCGCAGGGGCAGCGCCCGCTCATTGAGATGGCGAAGTGCTGTCTCCATCGGTGCGGCCGCCGCAAAAGGGTTTCGCCCGGTCAGCATTCGGTAGGCCACTACCGCCAGCGCATATTGATCGGAGCGGGCATCGACCTCCGAGCCCAGGAGCTGCTCCGGCGCCATGTACTGAGGAGTCCCCACCAGTGTGCCGGTCTGCGTCAGCCCCTCATCCTCGCCAGCCCCGGTGAGCGCCTTGGCAATGCCAAAATCAATCACTTTGACAAAGTCACGCTTCCCCGCGCGCTCCACCAGCATGATGTTTTTGGGTTTTACATCGCGATGCACCAGCCCCTGCTCATGGGCATCATGAAGGCTCTGGGCGATCTGCTCCAGAATCGCCACCGCCCGGGCCGGTGAGAGCGCCTGTTCGGCGTCCAGCAACTCATCGAGGCTCTGACCGTCGAGAAATTCGGTGACCAGAAAGAGAAAACCGGTCTCGGTATCGACCCCAAAATCGTAGAGCACCAGCGTATGCGGATGAGTCAAACGACTTGTCGCGCGCGCCTCGGCGCGAAAGCGTTCCTCGACGCTGTGATCATCGGCGCGCCCGGGCAAGAGCACCTTGACCGCACACCGACGATCCACCGAGAGCTGGCGCGCTTCAAAGACCGCACCGTAGCCCCCCTTCCCGATCAAATCCTTCAATTCAAAGCGGCCCGCAATCACGCGCCCCATCAAGTCATCGAGTCGCATCGCCTCTCCCCGGTGAGCCGCAACCGCACCCTGCGCGCGGTCGCACCCCTCGCGTTAGTCCTCACGCGCCCGAGCCCACAACGAGACGGCCTTGCTCAGTCACGAACCTCACCATGAACGCTCCCCACAGATTGTGCGGACTTCATGACCACCATGTGATGCAATGGACCGAGTTTAACATGCCCTTCGGCCAGATCAACCACGCCCCGCAGCAAATCACCGGGCACCCCGTGGCTGCCCTGGCGCCGAACGCGCTTTGAGCTCCCACCGCCCAAGCCCCACCTGTGGCGGCACGATCCACTCACCATCAAAGCCACCTTCGGCGCTCACCTCGGCCTGCCCCAACGAAACAGCACGCTCGAACGCGCGGGCTCCCACCGGCACGAGCAGCACTTCCACGCGCCCCACCTCGCCAGCCACCACACGCCCGCGCACGGCCAGGGGTTGCCCGCGAAACACCTCGCCGGTGGCATCGGTGATGGTGATAACCGGCTCGGTCCGCGTCTCCAACTCCTCGCTCCCCTCACGAAGAGGAGACGTCGTCAGGGGATCCTGGCCCGCCCCTCGCGGGGGTTCCGGCATCTCTCCACCACGCCCGGAGGGCATCGACACGTCACGCGGGGCTGCACGCTCGGGCTCCATCGGCATCGGCCCGCCGTCGCCGAGGGCCGACGCGGAGCTGGTCCCCGGGTCAAACGCCACAATCTCATCAAGATAGCGCTGAGGCTGCGGAAACCCATCGCGACTCCCACCCTCATGCACGTTATTCGAACCCATATTCTGGTAGTTGAAGCCGTCGGCCGCGCCCCCCAGGTCAATGCGGCGCCACCCCTGCCCCGGCCACCGTACCTCGGCAAAGGCGTGAGCTTCGTTGTAGACAAAACGACTCTCAAACCCGAGCGCCCCGGCACTCACCAAAAATGCCAACGCGCGATGGCGACACACCCCGACCTGCAGGGTTGTGATCGCCTCGTAACGGTCTCCCTGAACCGCGTCCTCCGGAAAGGGCTTTCCTTCGAAGTCGCGATAATACCCCACCAGCGCGTCGAGCGCCTGACGCGGCGTCATCTGCCGGGTGATACCGCGCGCCCCCAGCACGCGCCCGGCCACCTGACGCGCCTGCTGATCCGGCAGACGCAACTCAGGTGAGTCGAATTGCTCCCACCCAATCTGCGGGTCGAGCACGCCGTCGAAGTAGAAGCGGTCAACGCCCAGCTCCATATTCACCCGCACCACGCCGTCGTACGCCGCACTCACATAGAAGTTCCCTGCCCCATCACGCAGCACCTCCACCGGCACCGGAGGCTCGGAGAGCACCTGGAGCACCCGCTGCTCCGGCGCCACGCTGGGAACGGGGTGAACACGCCCCCGCTCCATGCGCACCAGAAAGCTCCCCCAAAAGCGATCTTCGTTCGCCCCCAGCCCTCCGCCAATCGCCACCTTACGGCGCTGCGCTCCCCCCAGACGCGTGCGGTAGTCGCCGGCGTCGGTGCGGAGCACCGCGTCATGAACAACCCCACGCTTCCAGGGTACCACGCTGGGCTCAAAGCTCGCCTGATAGTCCAGCGCATTGACCCGATCGGTATTCGCATCAAGCTCCGCGCTGCCCACCCGGGGGTCGAGCCCACCGTGCGGATACTCCACACCTTCGGGCCCCACAGGCCCCTGATCAGTCCACACCCACTCTTGCCGTCCCGGCTCCACGCTTAACGAGGGCTGGCTCCCCGCGCTCCAGGGGCTCGCCAGAGCTCCGCGCGTCGGTCCGCTGCTCCCCCCGGCCACCCCGGCCCCCTCTTCACTCAACGCCCGAAGCTGCTCAGCATCGAGATAACGGTGCAGCACCCGCTCCCCTGGAGGCATCTCCTGGGCCAGTACAATCCCCCACCCCAGAGCCACCACTAGCCCCACCGGCCCCCCCACCCACACTCTCAGATGCCTGTCACGTCTTCGCCGCACATCACGCTCCTGGCCCCGCCGTCCACCCATCCCCCTGCTTCAGGGCGTGGGCACGCCCGTGGTGGTCAGCAACGCTTTCAAGTCTTCATCATCAAAACGAATCCCTGCCCCGATAAAGTAGTCGCGCCGATCGGGGTTGATCACGTCATCAATCCCGCCGGAGATGTACGCAAACTCCAGGAATCGATAAGAACCCCAGGCGCGCAGGCGAGGATTCTCCGCCGCGCTGAAATCAAAGAGGTCGGCCTGGACCTCCAGGCGTCGATCAGGAAACAACCCCACCGTCGCCCCGATTCCGCCGGTACTCTCGATGATTCCGAAGCGCCCTCCCAGGCGCAGCCAGTCGGCCAGCTGGAACGAGCGCCCCAACAACAGACTGAACTTAAACTCATCGGTCGTGGTGGTACGCGTCTCCTGATAGAGCGGGTCCTCGCTGGAGTCGGTCGTGTTCACCCGCTCGGTGACCACCGAGGTCGAGCCCCGGAAGTCATCGACAAACTCAAACATGTAATATTTGTCGTCGTTGGGCTCCAGACGCAGCCCGAAGACGTTTTTGAGCTGCTGGTTCTGCAAATGATACTCGCTGCGCAGCTCCACAATCGTGCGCAGGCGAGTCACCCGATTCACGAAGTCGCCGGCGTCTTCCAGAATCTGCTCGGTGCGGTAGGCAATCGTCGGGTTGTTGATCAACTCCCCCACCGTACCCTCGCCCTCGTTGATCTTCTCGGTGATATCCTGAACGTTCTGCAGGCTGTAGTTCAGCGAATCCAGCGTGCGCTGAAGCCGGGAAAGCGTCCCCTGCATCGTGCCCAGACCAGCCTGAACATCGGTAGTCGACTGACCGATGATGTAGCGCACCTCCTGCACAATGGCTTCGGTATCGCGCAAAATCGTATCGATGGACTCCGATCCCCGCGCGGTCAAGAAGCTGACATCGCGCCCCACGTTAGCCGCGTCGTTGACCAGCTGATCGAGTTTCGGGCTATTGGTCGTCACAAAGAGGTTGAGCGTGGCCACCATGTTCTGCAGGTCGTGGAGCATCTGCTGAATGCCCTGCTGAGCCTCATCCCCTCCAAAGACCCCGGCCAGCGAACCGGTCACCGCTTCGATATCGCGCGTAATCTCATTGAGACGGTCGAAGAGTTCCTCGGGCCCGGCCCCTTTGATGGTGTTGGCGATGCGATCGCCGTCCTCCAGAACGCGCCCCTCGGTGCCCGGCGTTAGCTCCAGGTAATAGTCACCGATGATGCTGGCCTGCTTCTTGGCAATCGTCGCCCCGTTAACGTCCATCCCCGCCGGCGCCGGAATCCCCTCATAGAGGACGATATCGCCGCGCACCGACACATCGACGCGCGCCCGATTCCCATCCAGACGAATCGCGTCGATCGTCCCTACCGGAATCCCCGCCATCTGAATGCGCGACCGCACGGCCAGGCCGGTCACATCATCAAAATGCGTGTAATAGTGCTTCATCGGGGTGTCGCCCATCGAGGAATCCCCGCTGAGCGTGGTCACCATAAAGACGGTCGCAGCGACTCCCGCGATCACGAGCAGCCCCACCTTAAAAGGCGTCATCACTTCCGCTAACTTCATCGTGCCACCGCCTCGTTCCGAACCATCTTCCCATGCCTGTTCACAGCGACCACATCATGAGCGTCAGCGCATAGTCTACCAGCAAAATCGTAATGCTGCTGGTAACCACCGAGGAGGTCGTCGCTTCTCCGACGCCCTTAGCCCCGCCCGAGGCGTAAAACCCCTTGTAGCACCCGACCAGACCGATGATCAGCCCGAAGCTCGCGGCCTTAATACTGCTGAACAGAAAATCCTGTCCGCTGATAAATCGTGTGATGTGATGCAAAAAGATCCCGGGGTCGGAGTTCATCACCCAGACCGAGAGCACGTAGGCCGCGCCGATACCCACCAGGTTAAAGAGCATATTGAGCACCGGCACCATCAGCGTGGTCGCCAGCACCCGCGGCATCACCAGGTACTGAATCGGATTCACCGCCATGACCGACATCGCATCGATCTGCTCGGTGACCCGCATCGTCCCCAGCTCGGTGGTCATCGCGCTTCCCGTCCTTCCGGCGACCATCAGCCCGGTGAACACCGGCCCCAGCTCACGCAGCAGACTGATCGCCACCGTCGCCCCCACCAGCGTCTCGGCGTTGAACATCCGAAACGCCATGTCGGACTGATAGGCCAGCACCAGCCCGGCAAAGAGCCCGGTCAGCAGCACGATAAAGAGACTCCCCACCCCCACCGACTCGAAGTTCTGGAAAATCACCCGTACCCGAAACGGGGGGCGCACCATCCACACCAGCGCCGACACCAGCATCGAGGTCATCTGACCGATCTCCTCGATCGCTCCGATGACCTTCTCGCCAATTCTCTCGATCCCGCGCTTTAACATCGCGCTCTTCGACTCACGGGGACACAGAAATCTGGCCCCATCTACACACCAGGGGCAACCTCACATCCGTGCCTGCTTACCATAGCCCCCCGAAGCGGGTCACTCTCAACCACCTCCCCGGGCAGCCCTCCCACTCAAGCCCCCTTCGCGGTCAACGGCGACGCATCAGCACCGTCAGCTGCAACGCCCGAGCTTCCGCCGGCAGCTCTTCGCCGCCGACCATCGTCTCGATCCGTTTCTGCACGCAGCCGCTCAGCGTTGGACGCTGAAGTGTATCGAGCAACACACGCGAATTCGCCGCCGCCCCACTCAACCCGACGCGCACCACCATCGCCCCCTGCAGGGCCCGATTCTCGGCGAGTGCGCGCACGTAGCAGGGATACACCGCCCGCTCCACGCGTCCCCGCCAGGTGGCATCCTCCACCACGTGCTCGCCAGTGCCCCCCTCCAGGGGCGCATCATCGCCCCACCAGCGCAAATCACTCACCTCCACCTGCGGCGTCGCCCGCGACGCCTCGTCACCATCAAGCGCCCGCTGATGCAACGCCCATTGATGACCAAACTCGGTGCGATACGAGGCCAGCTGACCATCGAGCGCATCGACCAGGTCGGCACTCAGAAGATCCACCTCGACCACTCGCGGCCCCTCGGCGCTCCGGCCACAGAAATTGACTTCGTAGTCGTCATGCGCACCGAGCAACACCTGCGCGCGCAAAAAGACCTCTCCCATGGCCGCACGGGTCATCACGTCGGCGGCCTGACTCTCGGAGAGTTCAAAGTAGAGCACGCATTCGTTGCGAAAGCGCAACGTATCCGACGCGCCCACCACCGGGTGGTACCGAAAACCACTGACACTGAGCAGCCCGCTGACGCGATCGTAGCCCAGGGAGGCTTCCTCGACCCCGAAAAGATCGATCTCGTAGATCCGATGCACCGCCTGACGACGCGCATCATAGTAGCGCCCGCTGGCCTCATCCGGGCAGCTCGCTTCGGCCGCGCCCTCCCCCTCCGGAGAGCTGACAGGCCCGGCACGTCTCTCCTCGCTCCCCGGCGCTGCCGGAGCGCTCATGGCACAAAGCGCATCCAGGGCGGCCTGGGAGGTCAGACGCTCGGGCTCCTGCGCCCCAAGCGCCACGCCCCAGGTCACCAGCACCAACGCGACCGCACTGCCCACCATCCAGGGTCCCGAGAAATCACTCATAGCAACGCCTCAATCAACTGACGGGCTTCGGGGCGAGTCCAGTCGTAGTCGCCGACAAAGCGCGCCACGATGGTGCCTTCGCGGTCGATGATATAGGTCTCCGGAATCATCTCAGTGCCGTAGAGCCTGCTGATCTGATTCTCCGAATCCAGCAGCACCGTCATCGCGCTACGCTGGCCGGGCAGAAACTCCTGCATAAACCCGTCCACCTCGCCCCACTCCGCGTCCAGGCTCACGGCCACCATCACCATGCCTCGATCGCGGTACTGCCGGACCAACGACTCCATCGAAGGCATTTCTTTACGACAGGGCTCGCAAAAACTGGCCCAGAAGTTCAAAAAAACCACCTGTCCCTGATAGCTCGACAGGCTGTGCTGCTGGCCCTGGCGATCGGGCAGCTCAAACGCGGGTGCCACCCGGTCGACCCACTGCCCTTCGAGCGCCACGACGGCATCCACCAGGCCCGGATCGCGGTAGAAATGCCACGACGATCCGGCCACCCCGGCGATCAACGCCACCACCCCCGCTACAATGATCCACCTTAACTGTCGCTCCACCGCTCGCTCCTGCACAGCCACTCCATCACCACTGGTCACGCAGCGCGCGCACACAGCGGAAGATCGCCTCGGACTCCTCCGACGACTTCGCCCGCGCCGCCTCCAACTGATCCCCGTAGCGCGTGGCCAGCGCCTGACGCAAGCCTTGTTCGTCCAGACGCATAAAGGGGTTGTAGCGCCGCTCCTGGCCCAGCGTACTCTCAAAGAGCGTACCCGGCTCCTGCGCGCTCGCCACCTCTAACACCCGCTGCGCTTCCTGATGTTCCGGCTCAATCGAGAGAACAAACTCGCAGTTGCGCACGGTGTAATCATGTCCGGGATAATAGTGCGTGCTCCCGGGCAGCCGAGAGAGCACGTGGGCAAAGGTCTGATAATGCTGCGCCACATCGGCATCTGCCGCCCGACAATGCCCGGCCCCGCCGGCAAAGATCACATCCCCACTGAAGAGATGATCGCCGCACAAAAAGCTGACATGTCCCGCGGTGTGCCCCGGGGTGTCGATCACGTCCAGCTTCAGGGAGCCAACCTCCAGCGTCTGACCGCCGCGGACCTCGACCTCCACGCCGCCGCGTCCCGCCCCCTCAAACTGCGCATCAATACGGGCGCGATCGCCGCTCGGCCCCACGACCTGCGCCTCGGGGAACGCGTCGAGCACCTCGACGTTGCCCAACACATGGTCAGGATGCCAGTGCGTGTTGATCACCCAGACCAACTCCCATCCGCACTGGCGCACCCGCTCAATCGCCTCCTGGGCATCGACCGGGTCGATGAGCGCCGCCCGCCCCCGGGTATCCGCCACGCCGTAGAAGAAGTTATCGCTCACCGAGCTTCGAATGATCTCAATCTTCATGCAGGTCCTCGCTCTCTAGCACTCGTCCATGTCTGCTCCCCCTCCCAACTCCGGGGAACATGCAACATGCACACCTCTTAGATGAAGTTCCCGGGTCAACCGGGCACGCATCCGCGGGCGCTGTGCATCCATCAAAAGAAGCAGCTCCCAGCGCGGCGAGCCGGAGAGCCCCGACACCAACGCCCCGCTGAGTTCGGAAGGCGCACACTGCGGCGTCTCCCGCAGGTCGAGCACCACCCGGGCCACGCTCACCGCAAGACGCCTCGACACAAAACGTAAAAGCGCTGTCAACTCTTCAAGACTCAGGGGGCGATACCACCAGAGATCGCGCTCGCTCCCGGCCGGAGCCTCTGCCCCCGGCATAATCCAGATCGTGGTTCCCGAGGTAACTTCAACTCGCTCCACCACACGAACTCGAACCTCGCCCCCCCTAACCCCCAACCACCGTCTCCATACTCCCATCATCCCCTCCCTGGCTAAAGAATTCGCAGTATGGTGCTCTCTTCTATTATCGGGCGCGCAACCCTGATGTTGCCTCAACCCCGACCTGCCGACCGTCTCATGCGCTTGAGAGGCCGGCCTGACCGGTTGCAAAGTTTTTTTACGCTGTGCTAACCTTCAAGAGACACGCCGCCTACGCGTGACCCGCTTCCTTCCATACAATTTGCCTCACCATCCCGCGCCCGAACCCCACTTTCCGGTCGATCATGAAGAACCCTCTGATGCCTCGACGTGCTCGCCGCGATCGTTTCGCCTGCGTCCTCACGCTCCTCGCCATGGGAAGCCTCCTGAATGGCTGCCTGAATGATTTCGACGGCTTTACCGCCGGCCAGACCGGAGTCCTCGACGACGCCGATCTTCCCGACGATGCGGATGTTGACTCCGACACCACCGACGCCGGTGCCGACGCAGACGCCGAAGACGATACCGAGGTCCCCCCCGAGAGCGGTGAGCCCGGAAGTTTCTGTGAAGAGGATCAGGAGTGCGCACAGGGCAGCGTGTGCCGCAGCAATGTCTGCCTGCCCTCCTGCGACACCACCGACAGCACGAGTCTGTGCCCGCAGAACTTCCAGTGCGCGGAATTTGGCCAGGAAGACCTCTGTGTCCCCGCCTGCTCCGACCGACTCAGCTGTGACCGACACAACCTGGGCCGAGACGATCTCTCGTGTGTCTTTCTGGGGCGCTCGACCATCAGCTCGACGCAACACGATGTGCGCTTCGTCCGGGCCTGCCTGGCAGACAGCGACGACGACGGGGTGACCGACACGCTCGACAATTGTCCGGACATCCCCAACCCCGCGCAACGCGATACCACAGGCGAGGGCACAGGAGATGCCTGCACCGAGACGCCAACCTGCCACCCTCAGGCCAGCGAGGGACTCCTGGTCTACCCGCGGGTTGACGTTCCGGACGGCGCGCTCTCCATCGCCAGCGTCGCCTCCGGGCCTGATTTTGTGGTGCTGATCGACGCGAGCGCCAACGGCCCCCGACGCACCGACGCGCGCGTGCTCAACCGCCGCACCCAGGAGTGGACCGCCCTGGATGAGCTTCCCTACCCCGGCGCTCAGCGCGCGGTGCTTCCGGTTCCCGGTCGCTTCACTCTCCTGAGCCCGGGCTACGGCCCCCTGACCGATACGGCCTCCGGCGACTGGACCTCGCTGCGTCAGGGCGCGGAGTTCGGTGCCGAACTCCCCTTGAACGCAACCATCCACACCATGAGCGCCGCGCTTCATGGCGACGGCACCTCGGTTCTGGTCAGCCAGGCCTCCCCGTCCAGCTCCTTTGTAGCGTACCGACTCGGTCTCAACGGTGCTCTCCGGACCCTCGGTGCCCTCTCTACCCTGGACCCCGGCCTGAAACCGCAACTTCATCTTCAACCCGACGGCGCGCTTGTCGCCGCCCAGTGGCGCTCCTCAGACCGCGTACTCAGGCGCGCCCACCTCACAGCCAGCGGCTCCATTGTATCCCCGGCCAACGTCACCCTTCCCACAACCTGGCCCGCCGCGCCGGTTCCGGGCGAAGAAGCCCTGGCCGAAGACCTCAACGGCTTCAACCCGGTGCTTTTCTCCGCGACCAACAATCAGACCTATCTTCTAGATCGCAACAGCGGCCGCATGGGACGTCTCAACAGCTTGACGTTTGAACGCATGGAAGGCTACGACCTGCCCCAGCTGGTGACCGGCCTCAGCCAGACGCACTTCTACGCCCTGCCCCACAACAGCGGGCTGGGAGTCGTCGGACGTCCCGATGACGCCCCCTCCCAGATCGAAGTGCGCGAGCTCTATTGGGACTGCTTCCCGCAGGCCAACACCATCGACACCGACACCGATGGCGTCGGTGACCTCCTCGACAATTGCCCCGACGTTGCCAACCCCGCCCAGGACGATCTGGATGGTGACGGCAACGGCGACGCCTGCGACATCGACAAGGATGGCGACCAGATCACCAACGACGCCGACCGGCTGACCATCCCGGGTGAGAACGGCGCCGAGCCCCAGGTCATCGACCTCTCGGCCGATGCCGATAACGATGGCACTCCCGATCTGGAAGATGACGATCGCGACGGAGACGGCATCCCCGACAGCCAGGATCCCTTCCCGCTGGACAGCTCCAACGACGGCCGTCGCAACGCCTGGAGCTATGATGCTGACGCGGATTCCGTCTCCGATGGCACCGAACGCACCCGAGGCACCAACCCCTACACCTTCCTGGATCACGCCGGCATCGCATCGATCATCTTTGCCACCGAGGCCGACGACGGCCACCGTACGCTCTACCGCGGGACGCTGGCCTCGGCCCGGGACGCCGTCGCCCTGGAGTTGCCGGCGACGATGAACCCCCATGGCATCGAAGTCAGCCCGAGTGGCCGTTTCCTCAGCTTCCTGACCGCCGCACCGGGCACGACCGAAACCTTTGCGGTCTACGATCTGCGCGAAGATACCCTCCTCTTTGAGCGCAACGTCGGCGCCGCCCTGCGCTCCATCTCGGTGCTCGACGAAGGAGCCTCCGCTCCGACCTCCTACGTGGCCACCCAGCAGCGCTTCGGCGACACGGAGCGCTGGCGCGTCTCGCGCATCACGGTCAACCCCGACGTCGATGTCACCACCCTCTTTGCCGGCATCGACCACGTCTGGGAGGCCTCGCAGAAAGGCAACTTCCTGATCTTCAACGCCTTTGATCGCGACTGCCGTGAATGCGCCCTGACCTACGCCATGAACACCTCGGTCTCGCCCCAGAATCCGTTCCGCTTAAACAACGTTGCCCCGGGCGCTCGCGGACTTCACCACAGCGTGAACTCCGAGCGCTTCTGGGTCTACCAACAGGACCCTGCCGGCGAGATCACTCTCGCTGAGTTCTCCGTCAGCGGCACAGACGCCCAGCCGCTCTACCGCTACATCCTTCCCGAGCGCTTTACGGAGTTCCAGTCCCATACCGGCCTGCCCTCCTCTCCCCGCGTCAACATCTTTGCCGCGTCCGGAGACGGAGAGCCCACCATGATCTGGTATCAAAACACCCAGTCCCCGCTTCCTGCCCTGCGACTTGTGCCGCTGGCCGGGTTTGATGACCCGGTCGTCGAAGTGCGGGTCGCCCCCTGATTCAACCTGTGCTCCCGGTGGGCGATGCGTTGGAGTGACCGCTCACCTGTGGTAAGACCTCAGGTTAAGCCGCCCTTAGAGGTGGCCTTGCAAGTCGCGAGATAGGCCGCATCCCTGCGGCCCTCAACGATGGTCCAGGATATGGCTGCAAAGTTCCCCCAAAAGTTCGGCCCTTACACGCTACACCAGCTGGTGGCGCGCGGAGGTATGGCCGAGATCTATCGGGCAACAATGCCGGGTATCGGCGGCTTCGAAAAAACCGTCGCGATCAAAAAGATCCTGCCCCACCTCGCCGAGAACGACGAATTCATCACCATGCTGATCGATGAGGCCAATATCATCGTCAGCATCAACCACTTCAACATCGCCCAGGTCTACGATCTGGGCTGCATCGACGACACCTATTACATCGCCATGGAATACATCCATGGCATCGATCTGGCCCACATCATCAAGGGCATGGCACGTCGGGGCCAGACCGTACCCACGCCTCACGCCGTCTACATCGGCTCGTCCATCTGCGCCGGACTGCACGCCGCGCACTCCAAAACCGATGACCAGGGCAACCCGCTCAAAATCGTCCACCGCGATGTCAGCCCGCACAACGTGCTCTTGAGCTACGCGGGCGACGTGAAAATCATCGACTTCGGCGTGGCCAAAGCCGCCGTCAAAGAGAGCCATACCCAACACGGCGTCATCAAGGGCAAGCTCCTCTACATGGCCCCCGAGCAGGCCAATACCAGTGACATTGACGGGCGCGCCGACCTCTTTGCTGCCGGCCTGGTCATCTACAAGATGCTCACCAACCGGCTGCCCTTTGAAGGCGACAACGAATTTCAGATCTACAACAACATCATGTCCAAGGAGATAACCCCGCCGCGCATCCTCAACCCGCAGGTGCCCGAGGTGGTCGACCAGGTGGTCATGAAGTTGCTGGCTCGCGACCCCGACCAACGCTACCAGGACGGCTACGCCGCCAAACAAGATCTCGACCGCGCCCTTCATCAGATCGCCCCGGGTTATACGGTCAACCGGCTCAGTCGTTACATCGACGAGACCTTCGCTCCGGGCGCCGAGCAACCCTCCGCCGGCGGCAGCACTCCCGGAGCGCTCGCCCCCCACACCCCGGCGAGCCCTGCGGTAAAAACCGGCGAACACGCTGCTGCGCAGATGGATGCTGCGTTTTCGGAAGACGATCTCGACACGGTCAACGTGGGAGCTCCTGCCATCCACGCCCAGCTGCAGGCGCAACAGGCAAATGCCGGCTTCGCTCCTCCCATGCGGGCGACCATCAGCGCCGCCGACACCGGTGAATTTCCCGCCGCCGGCGCTCCGCCTGCCACTGCGGCCGCCGACTCCGGAACCTCCGGACGCAAAGTACCGCTGGCGGCGATCGCCGCCGTCGTCATGAGCCTGGTCGTAGCAGTCCTCCTGGCGCTCGTCTTCCAGGGCCCACCCCCCGAAGACGTCCCGGCCGACACCCCGCAAAACGACGCTCCAAGCGAGCCTGTGGCTCTAGAGCCGGCGCCCCCGGAGCTTATCACCGTCGAGGTTGCCTCCATCCCTCAGGGCGCGCGCTTCTTCCAGGATGGCGCCCTTGTGGGCATCACCCCCATCACCCTGGAGTTGCCCCGGTCCGAGCAGGCCCTGACCTTTGAACTCAAGCTCGATGGTCACGAAGAGCGCACCTTCCGCTTTGAACCCACCGAAGATCGCACCTTCGAGATCGATCTTCCCACCATCGCCCTCGCCGGCGATACCGGTCTCACCGACGCCGCTCTCGACTCCGAAGATGCTGCAGAAGTCGTCGCCGAAGCTGCTGAGCCCGAGGAAGAAACCGCCACGCCGCGCGCCGAACCGGAACCCGAGCCCCGTCGAGAGGAACAAGTTCAGCGCCCCAAACCCAAAAAACAACGCGCTCCCAGGCCTCGCCCCACACCTAAGCCCGAGCCCGAGCCCGAGCCCGAACCCAAGTCCGATCGCGACGACATCATCGATCCCTTCGGCTGATGACACCTGAGCCCATACCGGGCCCCCAGGCTGAGACCCCTATGGTTTACATTCCCGCCCACGCTCGCCATATCCGACGCGCCCTGCTCGCCAGCGCTCTTCCCCTGGTGCTCTCCGTAGCGGTGGTCCCCGCGGCCTCCGCCCAGGAGAACGTGGAACAGGCCCGCGCCCGCTTTATGGAAGGGCGCACCTATTACGATAACGACCAGTACGAGCAGGCCGCCGCGGCTTTCCTGGAGTCCTACGAGCTCTCCGGACGCTCGGAACTTCTCTACAACGTGGGTCAGGCCTACCGCCTGGCGGGCATGCTCTCCGAGGCGGAGACCTACTTCCAGCGCTACCTCGCCGAACTTCCCGGCGCGGCCAACGCCGAGGAAGTCGCCGAAACCATCATTGAGATCCAGCAGACCATCGCCGCCACCCTGGCCACGCTGAGCGTATCGACCTCCCCGCAGGGAGCGACCGTCCTGGTGGAGGAGCGCGATCAACGCTGCAACAGCCCCTGTGATCTCGACCTGCCCCCGGGAACCTATCAAGTCGTGGCCAGCCTCCCCGACTTTGAGCAGACCCGCCGGGAAGTCACCCTGGAGGCTCGGGCCCGCGAAGAACTAACGCTTACCCTGCAGTCCGCGGTCCAGCTGGGACAACTGCTGATCCAGACCGATCTGCGCGGCGCCACCCTCTACGTCGGCCCCCAGAGCTATCCCCTGCCGATGAGCAGCCCGGTCAGCGTTCCGGCCGGTGACACCGCAATCGCCATCCGCGGCGGCGGCGTGGACTTTCGCGACACCCTCACCATTCCGGCCGATGACACCCTGACGCTCTTTGTACCGGCAGCCATGGCCAGCTCCGGCGGTCTCTTTGCCAACCCGGTCCAGACCGCGGCCGTCGGGTTCAGTGGCGTCGGCCTGGCCCTGGGCGCGGCCGCGGCCCTGGTGGGTATGCAGAGCAACGCGACCTATGCCTCACTGGAGGCACAGCAAGCCGCGTTCGGCAACGTCAACAGCGAGCTCCTCGATACCGGCATCGCCCAGCAACGCACCGCCAACGGTCTGTGGATCGGCGCGGCCGTCTCGCTGGTGGCCGGCGCCGGACTCTTCACCTGGGATCTCCTCTCCGGGGCTCCCGACGAAGCGCCCACCCCCACTCCGGAAGTCAAGGAAGAGGAAGAAGAGAAGCCGCAGCCGAGCACCTCCAACTCGCCCGTTGAACTGCTCGACTAAGACGCATGCCCTGCGATCAGAGCATAAAGCGCACGCCCTGCACCGCTTTCAAAAGCCCGTAGACCTCAAGCACCATCTGCGGGCTCTGCACCCGGGCTGAGAGGGTCACCGCCACATGGCGCCCCTTTCCGCTCTCGCGGGTGTCCACGTCCACACCACCGCTCTCGCCAATGGCGTTCACCGCGGCCTGGACCACCCGGCTGACAAAGGTCGGCTCGTTCTCTCCGATCACCTTAAAAATAAAATCCCCCGGGAACTCGTGCATGGCATTGAGCCGGTCGATCATCGTCTGTTCTTCTGACACGTTCATCCTCCCGTGTTGTGCTGCCTTGTTAAGCTGAGCGTCCACGCGTCCCTGCGTGCGCCCTCCTTGCCCTGCCCGCTATAACACGCCCTGGCACCTCAAACATCCCCATGACACACAAGCTGATCCTGGCCACCGAATCGCGCTACAAGATCGAACTCCTGGAGCGCCTCTCCCTCCCCTTTGAAGCCATCGCCGCCCAGGTCGACGAACGCCGTCTAGAAGGCGAATCTCCCGCGGCGATGGCCACGCGACTGGCCGATGCAAAAGCAAAACGCCTCCAACAGTCTCACCCCGACGCGTTTGTCCTGGGCGCCGACCAGGTCATCGCCCTGGGCGATACGATCTTCCAGAAACCCGGCAACGAAGAGCGGGCCTGCGAACAACTCATGCAACTGCAAGGACGCACCCATCACCTGATCACCGCGATCGCGCTCCGCCCTCCGGCCGGCGCCCCGCTTCACGCCCAGGTCGCCTTTGAGATGGTCATGCGCCCGCTGACCGAGACTCAGGTGCGCGCCTACGTGCACCAGGATCTCCCCGTACACTGTGCGGGGTCCTACCGCATCGAAGCCGCCGGCATCCGCCTCTTTGAGGCGGCCCGCGGCGACGACTTCACCGCGATCATTGGACTTCCCCTGACCCGCGTCTGGTCGCTGCTTGAGCAGGCCGGATACTTTGAGCCGTCATGACCTCCACTCCCGATTTCTCTCGTTACCGCGCGATCATCGACGACTTCCCGGCGTTTGAGGCCGCGCTGGCGCGCCCCCTGCCTCTGTGCGTGTGGGCCAATCCGCTGAAAATCTCCCCGGCCGAGATCGAAGCCCTCTTCCGAGATCATGGTATCGCCTTTGAGCCTCGCCAGTGGCGCCCGGGCACCTACCTGCTCGATCCCGCGCTGAGCCCGGGCACCCGCTTTGAGTACGCCGCCGGGCTCTACCACGTACAGGAAGAGGTCTCCCTGCTCCCGGTAGAACTCATGGCACCGCTTCCCGGTGAGCGCATCCTGGATACCTGCGCCGCCCCCGGGAACAAAAGCGCCCAGATCGCGGTCGCCATGCAGAATCGCGGCACGCTCCTGGCCAACGATCGAGACTACCGCCGCATGCGCGCGGTCAGCCGCGTGCTCGACCGCCTGGGCATCTACAACACCTCGCTAATCTGCCACGACGCGGCCAACCTGCCCTCGCCAATGGGCAGCTTCGACCGCATCCTGGCCGATGTGCCCTGCTCCTGTGAGGGAACCTCCCGCAAGAATCCCCGGGTGGGGGCGGCCTCCGACCAGGAAGTGCTGCGCATGAGCCGCATCCAACGCGCCATCCTCAAACGCGCCATGGACATGTGCCGCCCCGGGGGCATCATCGCCTACTCCACCTGCACCTACGCCCCCGAGGAAAACGAGGCCGTGGTCGACGCCTGCCTGCGCGACCCGGAGACCGGAAACTTCACCCTGCTTCCGGCCCGCATTGAGGGCTTTCACAGCGCCCCGGGTCTGGTAGAGTGGCAGGGAGAAACCTACGACCCTACGCTCAGCCGGACCATGCGCGTCTATCCCCATCACAATGACAGCGGCGGCTTCTTTGTGGCGCTGATGCAAAAGGAGGCGTCTCCATGAGCCATGCTCCTCAGGCGTTGACCGACCTGCTCACCTCGCTGGGCATCCCGCCGATCGATCCCGACCCCTACCTCCACATCCTCCAGACCCGCTTCGGCATCGGCGCCGACCAGCTCGCGCAGCTCGTGTTCATCCGCGCCAACAAACGCATCGTCAACGTCGTCCATCGCGACCACCTCCCGCCGCTGGAGCCGCGCCCGGAGTCGGTGGGGCTGGCCTTTATGCGTGACGATATGGTCGACCCGAAGTTAACCACGCCGGCGGCGATGACCTTTGCACGCCACGCCACGATCAACGCTGTCGACACCACCCGCGCGCAATGCGACGCCTACCTCAAGCGCGAGGCTTTTGAGCTGACCCCGGCCCAGCTCACCGGCTGCACCGCCCGGGGTTACGTCCTCATCCGCCACCGCGGACAGGGCCTGGGCGTGGGGTTCCTGCGCAGCATCGAGCCCGGCCAGTGCACCGTCGAAAGCTTCTTTCCCCGGGCCTGGTCCCAGGACGTGAGTCGCTCCGCATTTGGCGAGGAGCCATGAGCACCGAGAGCCCTCAGCAGGATCTGCAGGACCCCTCGCAACCGGAGGACTCCCTTGAGCAGGTTCGCCTGGTCGGCACCGGCGAACTCGGAGAGTCTTTCGAAGTGCTGCGCCGTCGTCAGATTCTGCCGGAGGCCGGTGACAAAAGTGGTGAGCACCCGCTGCCGGAACGGCTCATCCTCAAAAAGCTGACCTTTGCCCGCGTTTGTGATCCGGCCGACTTCGAGCGCCGATTCGACAGCCTCACCCGGCTCAACCACCCCAACCTGGCCACCTACCGGGAGATGTTTCGGGGCGAAACCGTCACCCGCATCCTGCGCGACTTCGTCACCGGCGTGCCCCTGGATGTCTACCTCGCGCGCCCGATCACCGAGGCCGAGGAGGCCATCCTCAGCGCCGAGCACGAAGAGGACTTGGCCCCCGCCCCCTCGACAGAAGCCCTCTCCGAAGACGATGTCCCCACCATTGAGCTCCCGGACCAGGAGTTCTCCGGCGCCGGGAACTCCGCCGAGCCCCCCGCAAGCGCCGAGGCATCCGCCCCCTCCGACGAGCCTACCTCAGCGATCCTCACCGCCTCCCCGGGTGAAGATCGACCCAATACGCTAGAAATCCCCGAATCCCTCCTCGACGATCCCGAAGCTGCCGATCGCGCCCTGGACCTGATCATCCTGCGCATCCAGGCCGTCGGTCCGCAGATCGTCTCTGCGCTGGAGTACCTGCACCGCTTTCGCAAGGTTCACGGCGGCTTAAAGCCCACCAACATCCTGGTCAGCGACCGCGGGCAGGTCGCGCTGACCGATTTCGGTATCCATCCCCATGTGGAATGCCCCGGCGCCCGGCACGCCCGCTCCGTCTACGCCGCCCCCGAACAGCATCACGAGGGCTCTGGGCCGGCGGCCGACCTCTACGCCCTGGGCGTGATCCTCTTCGAAGCCCTGGCCGGCAAACCCATGGAGGCCTGCCAACGTCTGGTCGAACGCGAGTGCCATCAGCCGCCCGCCCGCGAGCGCATGTTTCTCTCGGAGGTCGCCCCGCACTGTCCGGCGACCTGGGTCGATCTGATCCACGGCCTACTCGACCCGGATCCCGAACGCCGCCCCTCCCTCAACGACGTACTGGAGCTGCTCTCCACCAGCGAGAATCGCTCGGTTACCATTCCGGCCACCGTCGTCGAAGACAAAGAGATCCTCTTTGGCCGCCGCGACCTCTTCGACCAACTCACCGAAGAGGCCAAAGCCAGCGCCCAGGATCGACGCCTGGGCCTGAGCGTGGTCGAGGGGCCTCAGGGCACCGGCAAAACCGCGCTGGTCGACGCCCTGGCACACTGGGCCTCCCAGCTCGGCTGGATCGTGCTCCGGGGGCGCTGCTTTCACAAAGATGCCAGCGCCTATCAGGGCTGGGACGACATCGCCGATCAACTCGCCAGGATCATCGCCCACCTCCCCGAGAAGACCCGGCTGCGCATGGAGCCTGCCCGCGCCCGCGCCTCACTGCTCTTTCCGCAGCTCGGCCCCGGGGCCGAATCCGCCTCCCAGATCAGCCGCCGCTCGGCCATCGATGGGCTCCGCGCGCTGCTCCTCGAACTCAGTGAGCAGCGCCCCATTCTCATTGGCCTGGACGACGCCCACTTTGCCGGGCTCGACACCGCCGCGCTCCTGGCCGATCTGACCAGCGATCCGCGCGGCATGCGGGTGATGATCGCGGCGAGCCTTCTGCTGGAGGCCACACCCCGGCACACGACGCTTCCCTTCTATGGCGAGCTCGCCACCGCCCCGGTTCGCCCTCGCAAAGTCATCATTGAGGGCTTCTCCAAACAGGAAGCCCGCGAATACGTGCTGGCCAACGCCGCCAACCTCTCGCTGCGAAACAAGCAGCTCATTCTGCAACGCAGCAACCTCCACCCTCGCCTGATCGATGAACTCATCCACGAGCTGGAGCAGGCCCCCGAGGAGGTCAGCCAGAACCTTGAGGAGAGCGCCCCGGCGCCGGCCGATGAGCTGCTGGGCATGTTCATTCGCCGACGCGTCGCACAACTGAGCCGCCCGGAGCGTCTGGCCCTGCAATTGCTCTCGGTGGCATCGGCTCCACTGAGTGCGGCCACCGTGGGCAACGCCATGAGCCGCGAACTCGGCGCCAGCGCTGCCCCCCAGGGTATTGGCGAGTCCACGCTTCACGCCCTGCTCACCCGGCGCCTGGCCCGACGCGCCCGGGCCAGCACCGACGACGAGTCCCTGGAAGCCTTTGCCATCATCCACGACCGGGCCCGCGCGATCATCCTCGAAGACCTCGGCCGCGATCATCACGCTCGCCTGTGCGGGCTCATCGCCGACGCCCTCAAAGAGTGCGCGCAGGGGAGCCTGACCCGGCGCCTGGACTACCTTCGCCGGGCCGGTCGCAAGCGCGAAGCTCTCGAAGCGGCCATCGCGGTCGCCCGCAGCGCCCAGAGCCGCTACGCCTGGGACCGCGCGCTGGCCTTGTGGACCTTCATCGACGAGCACGCCCCACCGGACTCGCAACGCCGCCCCGACATCCACCGCCCCAGCTTCGAGGCGGCCGTAGCGCTGGGGCGCATTGAGCAGGCCCAACGCCACCTCGACGCCCTGCTGACCGACGAGCCCCCCGCCTCGCGCCTGGCGCTACGCCGCACCTGGCTCGATGCCTGCCTGGCCTCCGGCCGCCCCGATCACGCCATCGACACCCTGGATGACGCGCTCCGAGACGTCGGCAGCGCGTATCGCCGGGGACGCCTGAAGGCCGGCCTCCGCGCCTGGCGCCGTCACCTGGCGGTGAACATCGCCCGCTGGTCCGACCCCACCGCCGTGGCCAACGACACGACTCCCTCCGAGCCCACCGACCAGACCGCCCGCCTGCTCTGGCGAGCGGCCGAGGCCTCGCCCTTTCTCCTGAGCGCCCGGCACGAGCGCCTGACCACACACTTCGCACGCCTGGCCACCCGCCAGGGCTACGGCCCCTGGCTGGCCCGCGACCGCCTGCAGATGGTCAGCTCCCCCGCCATGCCCCTGCTCCTCGACCCCACCGCCCCGGTGGATCGCTGGCTGGAGCAAAGCCAAATGCTCTTTGAGCGCTTCGAAGACGCCCCCGGCCAGGCCCGCACCCTGGAGCTGCGCAGCCTCGTTGCCGCTCACCGAGGGCAGTGGGCTCAGGCCCACAGCCTGCTCTACGAGGCCATCGAAGCCCTCCAACACGGCGGCCACGACGACTCCCTCTTCGTCGCGCGCTGGCTCACCCACGCCACCCGCTCCGGCATGGAACTCGGGCAACTCCACGAGACGGCCCCGATCATCGACAACCTGGCCCATCGCCTGCGCCGAGACCACAGCGCCATCGCCCTGATCGCCCTCTCCCGCTCCGATCTCCTGATGGCCCGCGGCGCCATCGACGAAGCGGCCCTGGCCCTGGAGCCGGCGACCGCCCTGGCCGAGCACGCCCCCAATAGCCTGCTCCACCTGGCGATCGTCACTCGCCGCGCCGCCATTGATGTGGCGCTGGGACGCCCCGAGCTGGCCGTCGCACACCTCGACCTTTTGCGTGATCAGGTCTACGAGCGCGACTTCCTGGCGCTGCCCCGGGTCGACTTCGCGCTCCACCGCGCCCTGGCCATCGCGCTGGCCAGTCAGGCCGAACGCCAGCGCACCCTCCAGCAAGACGCGCTACGCCAGACCCTGGCGCGCCTGCGCTGCGCGATCCGCCGCCTCTCCCGCTACGACGAGCGCCTCGGGCTCAGCGATCGGGCGGCCCTGCTCCGCCTGCGCGCTCGCCAGGCCCTCTTGCGCGAGCAGCCCGCCCGCGCGCTGCGCCTGGCCCGCCAGGCCGTCGACCTTACCAGCACCTCCGACGCGCTGCTCACCCGTACCCTCAATCAGGAGGCGCTGGGCCTGACCCTGGCCCGCCAGGAGCGCCCCGAAGCACGCCAGGTCCTGGAAGGCGCCCGCGAACAGGGCTCACGCCTGGGCTTCTACCTCCCCCTGGTCCTCGAAGGCTGGCCGGTCCCCCGCGCGCACGCCACCCTCAAACCCGACGCCCCTTGACGTCGCTCCCGGGTTGTCGCCCGCCTCCCCTTCTCTTAGACTCCCATCGCACAGTTCACTCGCCATCTGCTGACTTCGAAGGACCCCGGTCATGGTGCAAATCCGTCTGCTCGACCTGCTCAACACCATCGACGACGCCGTTGAGTCCGAGGAGCACGCCCGCGCGCTCCAGCTCATCCTCAACAACTGGTACAACCTGCCCGACCCCTCACCACTGCGCGAGCGGGCGGCCCTGATCCTGGCCTCGCTCGGGCGCAATCGCGAGGCGGTGGAGATCTACACGCTGGCCGCACGCCATTACGCCAACGCCGGCTTCCCCACCCGGGCCATCGCCGCCATCAAACAGATGCACGCGTTGAACCCGGCCAGTACCGAGCTCCTGGATCACTTCGCCACCCTCTACTCAGTGCGCAGCCCCTACCTGGAAAGCGGCCGCCTGCAGGCCAGCTTCCCACAACCCGCCGGCAACCTCACCACCCAGGTCGCCTCCGAACGCGACCTCGACGAACTCTTTGAGCGCGTGCTCGCCCGCGCCATCGATCCCGATGGCACCGCCGAACGCCCGGGCAGCCTCCCGGCGCTCCCCCTGCTCAGCGTGCTCCCCCCCGACACCCTGCGCCGGGTGCTCGACTTCATCGACTACGAGATCTTCGCCGAGAGTCAGCTCGTCTGCGAGCCCTCCCAGAAGTCCTCCGACCTGGTCTGGACCGTCAGCGCGGACCTAAGTGTCAACGACGATCAAAACACCTACCGCATCCCGGCCGGAACCCTCCTGGGACTCAACGCGTTTGGAGAGGTCGAACGCGCCCCTCGCCACCGCGTGGTCAGCGAGCGCGGCAGCGAGTGCCTGCGCCTGCCCCAGGTCGCCATCGGCAAGCTCAATGACGAGTTCCCCGACTTCCTCAATCGCCTGGCCACCCTGCGCCGACACGCCCTCACCGAGGCGCTCCTGGACCGCCACGAGTTCTTCGCCAACCTGGAGCCCGAGGAGCGCGCCCAGATCGTCGGCCGCTTTACCGGCCTGACCCTGGATGCCGGCACCCACTGCGTGCGCCAGGGCCGCCCCAGCCCGGGCCTCTTCATCATCCTCGATGGCAGCGTCGACATCGTGCGCCAGGATGACGACTGGGAAATCACCGTGGCCACCCTGGGCACCGGTGAGATCGTCGGCGAGGTGGGCCTGGTCGCCAGCGATCAGGCCACCGCCACCGTGATCTGTGCCTCCGGCGGCCACGCCCTCTTTTTGGCCCGCGAAGATTTCGAACTCCTGGCCGGCGAATATCCCCCGATCGCCCTCTACACCGCTCGCCTGGCCCGCGAACGCCTCGACGCCATCCAGAGCACCCTCTCGGCCCAGGATTTGGCCGAGGTCCCCTGACCCGCTACACTGTAGCGAAGCGCTTTGCGGGCCCGTTGCCGGGAATGGCGCCAGTGCTTAGCTTCGTTGAAGCTCTGTGCTCCGCCGGGGTGCGATTCTCCGACGGACGCCACGTGCGAAAACCAAACTCACCGAGGACTGGACGGATGATGCGATACTCACGCCCCCACCATCGACGCCTCGCGCCGGCCGCCGCCGCGCTGACCGGCCTTACTCTGATCTTTGGCATGGGTGGTGTGGCTGCCGCGCAATCGGCTCCCGAGATCAGCCCGGCCGCCCCCTGGCAGGCCTGCCTCAACGGCCAGGCCCCCTCCACCCAGAACGTGCCCGGCGTCGACATCAGCGGCCTCCATGAGATCCCCGCCGATGTCGACATCCTCGACACCAACCCCGACTACGATGAGGTCGTCCTCGATTTTGACGACCGCCTCGACAACGCCGAAATCCAGGCCTTCGCCCGCCAACAGGGGCTCCACGCCGAACTCAACAGCCCCTTTGCCGACGACGCCAACATCTTCGTGGCCCGCGTCGAAGAAGGCGCCGTTCCCTTCGTCAAAGATTGCCTGACCCAATCCGCCCCCCAGGGCTGGCTGGAGAGCGTCGAAGAAAACATCGAATACCGCGCCTTCTTCGTGCCCGATGACCCCCTCTATCAGTTCCAGTGGAACTTTGAGCAGGTCGGCGCCGAGGAGGCCTGGAAGGTGTCCACCGGACGCGACGTCGTGGTCGCCGTCATCGACACCGGCGTCACCGTCGAAGACAACGCCAGTGGCTCCATCAAGGTGGGCAAAGACCTCAAAGGCATCAAAACCGTGCCGGGCTACGACTTCGTCGACAAAACCGACTTTGTGTACGACGGTCACGGCCACGGCACCCACGTCGCCGGCACCATCGCCCAGGCCACCAACAACGGCTACGGGGTGGCGGGTCTGGCCTTCGAATCCAAAATCATGCCCCTGCGCGTGCTCAACAGCCGCGGGTTCGGCTCGGTCGCCGATATCGCCGACGCGGTTCGTTTTGCTGCCGACAATGGCGCTCAGGTCATTAACATGAGCCTGGGCGGCCCGCTGCCCAGCCTGGTGCTCAAGCGCGCGGTCGACTACGCCCACAAAAAGGGCGTCACCGTAGTCGCCGCTGCCGGCAACGCCGGCAAGCGCTCCCCGAGCTACCCGGCCGCCTACGCGCATTCCTTCGCCGTGGCTGCCACCCAGTTTGACCAGCGCACCACCTTTTATTCGCAATGGGGCACCTACGTCGACATCGCCGCTCCCGGCGGCAACACCCGCATCGACCAGAATGGCGACGGTCGCCCCGACGGCATCATGCAGGAGACCCACCCGGCTGGGAAAACCGCCAAACATGAATTCGCCCTCTACATGGGCACCTCCATGGCCAGCCCCCATGTCGCGGCGGCCGCGGCCATGGTGATCGCCACCGGCGTGACCCACCCCGACAAGGTTCAAAAAGTCCTGCAAAACGCCGCCGACACCTCCATGCGCGAGAAATACGACAGCGAAGTGGAGTACCGCGAGCGCTACGGCGCTGGCCTCCTCCAGGTGGACAAGGCAGTGCGTAACTCCACCACCGGCCAGGGCACCACCCGCTACGCCGGCGCCCTGCTCCTGGTGCTGATGAGCGCGCTCGGCCTGCGTCGCCGTGACATCATGGGACGCCTGCCCGAGCACCTGCCCCTGGTGGCCACCAGCGCCGCGGTAGTCGCCGGCGGCCTCTTCTTCATCCCGCTGCTGGTGCCCGCCGGCGGCATGCTCGGCTTCGCGGCCAACGTCATCGGACGCCCCCTGGCCGAGGCCAACGTCCTGGTCTCCGGCCTGGGCGCTCACCAGAACCCGCTCTTCGCCAGCTTCCTCATCCCCCTGGTGGCCTACGCCTTCCTGGGCGGCCACCGTGTTGGCCGCGCCGTGGCCGGCGGTATCGCCCTGGGGATGGCGGGCTTCTCGCTGACCGAAGCATTCCTGCTCACCTCCGACGTGAGCTGGATTCCGGGCATGAACCTGCTCGACCGCATCTGGTTGGCCGTCAACGGTCTGCTCAGCCTGGCCATCGGCTTCTTCGGGCTTAAGCGCGACTAAAGCCGACCATCAGCTGGCTCAACTGAGCCTGCCACCCAACAGAACGCCCCGCCGAATTTCGGCGGGGCGTTTTGCGTATCAAGCCTAACTTAGTGTTCCATCAGCCGCGCGTCCCCTCACGCCGACACCGAGAACTCCGGAAGCCCCTCGCTGATGGCCCGCTCCCGCAACCAGGCGCGCAGCTTCACAAAATGACCGTGCGAAATATTGGTAAAGCGCACCCCGACCCGCCCCTCGTTATCATAGACTTTGTGGCCAGTTACCCAGATCGGCTCCTCCTCACCAGGCAGCGCGAACTGAAGCTGCACCGACTCCCCTTCGGAGCGATAGGCCTCGGCCAGACGCTCCAGTCGAATGCCTCCCAGCGAGAGATCCACGGCCCGGCAAATGTTCGTATGGCCGGCCTCGATCTTATTTAGAATCATGTCGCAGCCTACGCGCGGCTGTTGACGTTGCTCCTGCATACTGACCTCCCTGTCACTCGGCGCCTCTGCGCCTTTCGGGTTCATGCCACCATGGCGTTATGACGAGCCTCTTGCCGACGAACTCGCCATCCCTAGAGCTACCATGAGGTGCGCCGCGCTCAAGAAATTGCCCCCTCTTCTTCCCGGCGCTTCCTCCATCAAGCGATTGCATCGACCTCCCTCCCGTTGCTACTCTTGGCCCTGGCGAGCCTTGCTCGACACCACCGCTGACATTGCCCACGCGACCGCTTCGCGATGGAGATTGCTATGACCGAAAAGATTGTTGAAACCATCCAGGAGAGCCCCCTCTTCAAGCACCTCAGCGCTGACGAGCTCGGAGCGCTCGTCAACGCCAGCGAACTCAAGATCTTTCAGCCCGGTGAACGCATCATCGAAGAGAACGGCCAGGTTGAACACCTCTTCATCGTGCTCAGCGGCCGTATCCGCGTATGGACCCGGGGCCCGCAGGGCGAAGTCGAACTCAAAGCCATGGGCCCCGGGGCCTACTTCGGCGAGGTCTCACTGATAAGTGGCAACTGCGCGACGGCGACCGTCGAAGTCAAGACCGGCCCGGCCCAGGTCGTCGCCATTGGCCGCCAGGCCCTGCTCGGCCTGGTGGATCGCGACGAGAAGATTCGCAAAATGCTCCAGGGCGTCACACTGGCACGAGCCAAAGACACCATCGGCAAGGTCTTTAAGTAAGCCCCTCCTCGCCGCCGCCCTGTCGCCTGATTATATTCTTGAGAATGCAATGCGCGCTCCTGAACGTTATCGGAGCGCGCTGCCGTATGCCCGGTGGCAACCTGCCCCCGTCTACGAGAGGCCACGATGTTACGATCCGTGCTCGCAATGATTCTGGCCACCTGCCTGGGCCTCCTGACCTTCTCCTCGACCGCCTGGGCCACCACGCTGGAGCGCCTCGACCTGCAGGAGCTGGTCGTCAACTCCGACGCCGTCGTCATCGGCCAGGTCACCCGCATCGAGACCGAGCTCGATGAGCGCGGCCGAGTCCATTCCATCATCGAGGTACGCGTCGACGAGTCTCTCAAAGGTGCCCCAGGCCAGACCGTCACCATTCGACAACTCGGCGGCGTCCACGGTGACATCGGAACCCGGGTGGCCGGCATGCCTCGCCTCAACGTCGATGACCAGGCCATGCTTTTTTTAAGCGGTGACGTCCACCAGGCCGTCGCGGTCACCGGCATGGCCCAGGGCTTCTTTCGCCTGGCACTTGGCCCGGACAATCGCACCGAGTTCGCCATCCCTCAGCTCCACAACATCAACCTGGTCGAGCGCGTTAGCCCCGACGAACTAAACGCCTCGCGCCTGCAGCAAGTGGCTCCGGCGGAACTGCACCGGCAGGCCCACACGCTCGATAACCTTCGTGCTCGCGTCCTTGATCTGGTCCAGAGCCAACAGCCCGCCCGGGAGCTCCCATGACGTTCTCCTTGCGCTCCGCCGCCCTGGCAGCCCTCCTGGCCATCGCGTGGGCCAGTCCCGCGGCCGCCCAAGATTTTGTCCAGACGATGACCTGCGATCGCAGCGGCATCAACGCATGCACAGGCGACTTCACACCGCAGCCGGTGCACTGGCCCAAACTCGATGTGAACTTTCACATCAACGGGCGCGGCTCGGTCAAACTCTACCCCGAGGGAGACGCCTTCCCCACCGAGCTCGAGCACAGCATCCGCGACTCCTTCGATGCCTGGAACGAGCCCGAGTGCAGCCAGTTCACTCTGACCTATCAGGGCGTCACCGATCAGGAAATCCGCTACCTCCAAAACTCTGACGATAATGCCAACGTCGTCCTTTTTCAGGACGACACCTGGCCCTACCCGAGCTTCCAGGCCGTGGCCCTGACCACGGTCACCTTCAGCATGCGCGATGGCCGAATCCTCGATGCCGACATCGAAGTAAATGGCGCCGACTACCTCTTCAGCAACACCGAACTGCCCAACAACTCGGCCATGGACCTTCGCAACACGCTGACCCACGAGGTGGGGCACTTCCTGGGGCTGGACCACTCATCCAACGCCTCGGCCACCATGTATGCCACCGCCGAACTTGGCGAAATCACCAAACGTGATCTTCACCAGGCTGATATCGATGGGCTCTGCCATATCTACCCCCTCGGCACTCCCGAAGAGAGCCCGGTGGTCCATGAGCAGAAGGATTCCTGCTCACTGATCGCGCCGGGACAGCCCGATGATAGCCCCCTGCTCATTGCCGCCCTTCTGGGCCTGGGGTGGCTCGCGCGCCAGCGGACCCAACGATGAAGTCCCGCACGCTACTGGCCGACGAACTACCCCTGGTGGTCAACGCCCTCTGTGCCGCCGAAGTCGGCCCGCCCGAGATGGTGAAGCGCGCCGCCGACATCGCCCGCATCATCGCCTACCCGACAGCGCGCGCCGCTATCAGCGGTCCCCGCGCGCTGGTCGCCCACGTCGCCCTGCGTCGCTCGGCCAGCGGCATCACCCTGCGTGAACAGATCTTTGTCCGCGAAACCGTCGTCGACGCCGAGCTACGACTTCCCCTCTACCTGCTCATCCATGAGATGGCCCACGTAGTCCAGTTCCTGCGCGACGGCACCACCAACTTCCTGGCTCGCTACCTCGCGGAATACTCGCGAGGCCTGCTTGCCGGAATGGGCGATCACCAGGCCTACCTCAACATCTCCTACGAGGTGGAGGCCCGCCTGGCCGAGACCTACCTGCCGCCCCACCTCCGGCGCGGCCCGCTCATGGGCTGACATCATCCCTGGCGCAACGCATCTGCCACCGCCAGAAAGGCCTCAAACCCCACACGCTCCGGCCGCACCTTCGGCGAGAGCCCGGCACTCTCAATCGCCGAAATCACCCGCTCGCGGGGTAACTTCAGCGCCTTAAGCCCGTTGGGCAAAGTCTTACGCCGCACCTGAAACGCCGACTTCACGACCTTGACAAAGAACTCGCGTCGGGCCTCGTCCTCAATGCGCGTTTCGGGCAGCAGCTCAAAGTTCACCACGCTGCTATGCACCTTCGGCGGTGGCACAAAGGCCCCGGGCGGAAGGTGCATCACGAGCTCAGCATCGGCGTAAAGACGCACCATCACGCTCAACGCCCCGTAAGCATCGTCACCTTCGCGGGCCACCATCCGCTGCGCAACCTCGCGCTGGTACATCAGCGTCATCCGTTGCAGACGCTCACGCTGCTCAAAGAGCCGGAAGGTCACCTCGGTCCCCACATTGTAGGGCAGGTTCGCCACCGCCTTCCAGGTCCCGGCGCGACTCGCCAGAATGCCCGCGATATCAGCCTTGAGCGCATCGCCCGCATGGAGTTTAAATCCCCAGTCTTCCGCCAGCGATTCCTGCAAAAACGCCACCGCGTCACGATCGATCTCGATGGCATCCACCGTCGCGCCCGCCTGCAGCATCGTCAGCGTCAGCGTACCGCACCCGGGGCCCACCTCCAGCACGTGATCGCCCGGGGCCACCTTCCCCAGCCGCGCGATCTCCCCGAGGATCCGCGGATCGACCAGAAAATGTTGCCCGAATTGTTTTTTGGTCCGCTGCCCGAATGAGCGCAGCAGATCGCCCGGGCTGAGTGCCTGCAACGGATGCTTATCGTGTTGGTCGACCACAACTACCTTTGATAGCTAAAGAATCTGGATTCATCGCGCCGGCCAGTGAGACTTCTTCCGGGTGGCACGGATGTGCCCCCCGGGCGCGCTTGCCTGTTATATGCGCCGAGGCTTGCCACAGGCAATCACGCTCGCGATCATCGGCGCGCGAACCGCCCTGAAGTTTGACGCGACGCCGTACCGGAGCCTTCCATGCCCCCTGCCCCTCGACACGCCCTGGCACTCGCCAGCCTCCTGGCCTTTTGCCTGATGAGTTCGCCGGCCCTCGCCGCTCCTCCCTCCGAGGCGTCCCCGGCCCCCCAGGCTAGCCCGGCTCCCCTGCCGGAGTCCCCCTCCCTGTCCCTGACCGACACCTACTCCCCGGTTGCCCTGGGAACCATCGGACTGCTCTTTCCCACGTCGGCGGCCATCACCGTGTTTGGCGGCTACTTCTTCGACGCCCCGGTCCCGGCCATGGGCTCGCCCACACCAGGCAGCCTGGACTACCGGGTCGCCGAGAACTTTCACGGCGATCTGGAGACCGGAGCGCCGCTGCTTGGCGGCATCCCCGACCACGGAGGCTACGCGCTCAGCGCTCTCCCGGTGCTCTACTACGGGCTGGGCTCCGCCTGGAAAGGCATCACCGGCCGCGACCTCTACCCCTGGCAGGGCCCCTACCATCACCAGTCGACCTTCGCCTACCTGGAGACCTTCACCTGGACGGCGCTTCTGACCAACGCCGCAAAGTTCTTCGTAGGACGAGCGCGCCCCTACGTGGCGCTCAACCGCCGCAGCTACGGCTGGCACGGCGGCGAAGACTACCTCTCCTTTTGGTCGGGACACGCCTCCTTGAGCTTCGCCGCCGCGACCTTTATGGCCCGCGACATCAGCGACGGGCTCTACCACCGTGTGCTGGCCAACGCCGAACCCCTGCCGCGCTTTATGTTGGGTCGCGCCCTCCCCTACACAGTACTCTACGGCGCGGCTTCCACCGTGGCCGTCAGCCGCCTCTACGATCAGAAGCACTTCGTCTCCGATGTGGTCATCGGCGCAGCGGTCGGCACCCTGCTGGCCACCCTGGTTTACAACGCTCGCTTTGACGCCCGCGGCATCCCCCGAACCCGCCCCGGCGTTGCCCTGGACATCGCCCCCAGCGCAGAGCCCGCGCCAGTTCCGCCCGAACCGTTGAGCCGGACCACCCCGACGCGATCCTCGCCAGCGGCCTCAGCTCCTTTCGCCATCCACAATCGTTTTCGCATTCTCCCAGGTCAGCAGCTCAAGCTCGCGCTCCCCTGAGCCCAGCGCCCGCAGCGCCTCAACGGTCTTGGGGATCGCCAGCAGGTCGGCGCCGCCCACTCTTAGCGCCGAACTCAGCGCGATCCTCTCCACCGCCCCCAGCTCCTGAGCCGCCCGCATGATCACCTCCGCGGCCTGGCGCGGGTTCAACGTCGTGGCGCCCACTGCCAGCCCCGCGCCAAAGCCGCTCTGCACCACATTGACCAGCGTCTTCTCATCGACGTAGGTCATGAGCACCCGCCCCGGCTCGACCCCCAGCTTTTCCAGACGCTGCATCATCTTATAGGTCAGCGTTACCCGGAGTTCGCGTGGCGGCGTCACGATCATCGCCTTCACGCCCACCTGCTGTGCGATCGCCACCTGAGACTCAAAGAGCTCCCAGTCCGCCGCGCTGTCTTCCCAGACGCCGATCTCCCCCAGCGCCACCACCGTAGGCAACGCCAGCAGCTCCGGCAGACGCTTCCACACCTCGTAGTGGGCACGCCGGGGCCGGGACGGCGGCAACACCCCGAGCGCCGCACCGGCGTCAAGCCCACAGCGCTCCAGACGTCGCACCTCCCCGCCCGCATGCGCCTCCATGGCCTCAATCAACTCCCGGGCCCCTTCTTTCGGCGGCCCAACCGTGGCACAACTCACCACCCGGGCCGTCCCGAAGTAGGCCAGATTCTTGAGATCGGCGTCGCTTTGCGTACGACTACGAATATGCGGATCGAAGATCTTCAATTGCTCGCTCGTCAATGGTAGCGAAAATAGCGTTCACCCCTCTTACCGGGAGTCTAACCATGTCGAACCCCCGAGCGCGAGGGCTGCTCCAGGCGGCCTGCCTCTCGATCCTACTCACCGGCGCAGCCTGCGCCCACAAACCCTCCCCGGGTGAACTCTACCTGGCAGACGCAGAGGCCGCACTTAACTCCGAGCGCCTGGAAGAAGCCCAGGCCCTGGCACAACTGGCCATCGACGAGCCCGATACCCCGGAGCGCGAAGCCCTCACCCTGCTCGCCCAGACCTACCGCGCGCAGAGCCTCCGAGCCCACGCCGCCGGGCAGCTTGAGGAGGCCATCGCCTTTCTGCGCCAGGCTGCATCCCTGGAGCCGGCAACCGCACAACGCCGCAGCGATCTCGATCAGGCGCTGGCGCTGGCCACCGAGACTGACCTTCCCGCCGCGCGCCTTGAGCCCCTACTCCTGGATGCCCTCGCCCTGAATCCGAACCTCCCCGAACTTCACCGGCGAGCGGCCCGTACCTACGAAGAGCTCGGGCGACATGAGGACGCGCGCGCTCACTATCTCTGGCTCTGGACCGCCTCCCCGGGCGACCTCCAGGCCGGTCTGCGCCTGGGCGTACTTCTGCTGATGGAAGAGCGTCACCGCGAGGCGCACACCTACCTCGCCAACCTCTACGAAGCGCACCCTGACGACCTCCAGATCGGCCTCAACCTCAGCGAAGCCCTGGAGGGACTCGGACGCACCTCACGCACCCACGAACTCTTTGAAACGATGCTGGAAGCCCACGGCGAACAACCCGGGCTACTCTTTCGCTACGCGGCGTACCTCGAGCGCCAGGGGCACTCCGAAGAAGCTCGACGCATGCAGGCCCGCGCTCGTGACGCCATGCCCTCCATCGAACAACGCGACGATCTCCGTCCCCTGCGCTGACCCCAATCACATGGGCGCGCTCAGGCCTGCATCACCACCGAACCGGAGAGTTCATCGATGATCTCTTTGGCCGACTGGTAACGGGCGTCGGGCTCTTTCTCGAGCAACTTCAAGATCATGCGGTCCGTCTCTTCACTCAACCCCGGATTGATCGAGCGCGGGGAGGGAGGACGGGTGTGCAAATGATGGTAGCTTAAGTCGCCTTTGAAAAACGGAACCGTGCCGGTCGCACACTCAAAGATCATGCACCCCAGGCTGTACAGATCACTGCGGAAGTCGATGTCCCGGCCGATGATCTGCTCCGGCGACATGTAAAAAGGTGTACCGACCTGCTGAGTATGGTTGTTCTGATACTCTTTAAGAAACTTCGCCAGGCCAAAGTCCATCACCTTGAGCGAACGGTCGCGAGTGGTCATCACGTTCCCGCTCTTGATGTCGCGGTGGATGATCCCCTTGCCATGCGCGTACTGCAGAGCGCGTGCGCACCCGAGTAGGATGTGCCGCACCTTATCGTCGGCAAGCGCGCCGGTACGACGCACCAACTCCTTGAGCGTCGTCCCCTCCACAAACTCCATGGCCATATAGTACTCGCCATCTTGCTCACCGGCGTCGTAAATGGTCACGATATTGGGGTGCGAGAGCGCCGCGGCGGCCCGCGCCTCGCGCAAAAAGTACATCACCGCCGTCTCGTTATCGCGCAGGTTTTCCCCCAGGATCTTAAAGGCCACCACACGTCCGAGCACGGTATCGCGGGCCTTGTAGACGATCCCCATCCCCCCGCGCGCGATCTCCTCCAGAATTTCATAGCGGCGAGCCACCTCCCCGTCCTCAGTGGCGCCTCCCCCGAAGAGTCCGCTGCTGGTACGTCCGGTAAGGGTTCCTCGACGCAGACGTTTGCGAATCGCCCCGACACGCATGCTCGCGTCCTCGAAGTTCGCTTCCACCTCGAGCACCTTACTGTAGCACTCCAACGCACCGGGAAGATCGGGCTCATCCTCAAGCGCTCGCCCCATTTTGTAGAGCAAAGGCAGCGTGGCGAGTTCGGCCTCCCGATTGCCCAGCGCTGCCCGATACTTGCCATAGGCCTTCTCCGCACGCCCCTGAGCGCGCAGCACATCACCCTGAAGCTCCAGGCTCCGCGCGTACATGGCATCACGGGAGTCGAGCTTCGACAACGCCTCCAGCGCCTCTTCATACATGCGATGTTCAAAGCGCAGACGGCCCACTCGGAAGAAGTCCCCCTGGAGTTCCAACACCCGCAGCTGCCCCTCGACGTCCCCGGCCTCCTGATAATACTCAGCCGCCCGAGCCAGCAGGCCGGCCTGCTCCGCGCAGCGCGCCGCGTGCGCGTAGCGCGGTATCTTCAGATAGAGTTCCAGCGCCTCTTCAAACGCCTCGAGCTTCTCGTAGAGTTCGGCGGCCTGCTCGGTTTTACCAACTTCAGCAAAAAGCTCCGCAGCCTGCTCCAGCTCCCCGGCATCCCGAAGGTGCTCGGCAGCCCCTCCCCGGTCTCCATCGGCCAACGCCACCTGGGCGCGCATCCGCGCGGCGCGTTTGGCCTCGCCGGCCTCCTCCAGAAATTTTGCGGCCAGTTGAGGCTGCCGAGCCTCGATCAACAGCTCGGCGGCGCGGCTGAAGTCCCCGGAGACACGAAGCGTTTCCGCAGCTTCCTGAGCCAGGCCCGCGGCCAAGAAGATCTCACTCGCACGCTGAATCTCACCGGCCTCCCGAAAGAGTTCGCCAGCGCGACGCGCCTGCTCGCGAAGCTCCTCCGGCAACGCGCCCCCCTCGTAGCCGCCATGGTCGGCGCGATAGTGCTCCACGTGACGCGCATAATGTTCGGCCGCCTCCCGAGGCATCCCGGCCGCATCAAACGCCCGGGCCGACTCCAGCCAACGCCGTGCGCGCGCGTAATTCTCGGCGGCGCGGCGCATGTCCTTCGCCCGCTCATAGAAGATCGCCGCGCGCTCCCAGGCCCCGGCCTGAAAATACTCGGCCGCCGCCGCGCGCGGCTCATCCATCTGCTCATAGATTCGGGCGGCCTGCTCGTGATCGCCGGCACGCTTATAGCAATAGATCGCCTGCGGACGACTTCCGGCCTGCTCAAAAGAGCGGGCAGCCTTCACAAACACCCCGCCCTTTAAATAGGCCTCGGCCGCCTCTTCCAGCGCTTCGGCGCGCGTGAGGAGATCGCCGGCAACGTCAAAATCGCCGGCAGCAATGGCCTCATCCACACGCCGCCGCGTCTCCGGAGGAAGCATCCGCCCCGGCGCGCTGGAACTTTTGGCCATCGCGGCGCGCACATAGCGAATCCCGGCAAAGACCACACCGATCAGAACCGCGACGACCATCAGGCCGCCCACCAGCGCAATCCACGTTGAGAGGCCGGTGCCGTACCCCACCCCCTCGGCCAGGTCCACATCGTCAGCAACCTGCGCCAGTATCCACAGTCCGGAACCGCTCATGCCCTGCCTCGCAAGCGACTCAGAAGCGGCCGCGCAACCCGACGAAGCCACCATCCGAGCTGACACCGCCCTCAAAACTCAGCGCCTGCTCTTCGGTCGTATCGCCCTGAGTGGCCTGGTAAATGATCATGCCCAGACCCGCTGCCGTCAGCACCCCGCCGGCAATGTAGGTCACCCGCGCCGTCTCAAAATAGCCATTAGCGTCGTTTTTATATCCTTCCAGCTCGTCACGAGTCGCCCCGATAGCGCGCTTATCATAGGAGTTCACCGACTCCGTGGCGCTCTGCTGAAGCAAGGTAAAGACGCCACCGGTGGCCAGCGCCGCAACCCCGAGCCCGGCCGTGGTCCAGCCCCAGGCGCCGAGCGAGCCCCCGCTCTCGCGCACCTCCAGGTCGTCCTCCACGACCATCGCCACGGGCTCCGCGACCATCTCCGGGCTCCAGGCGTAGCTGCCCTCGGCCTGAGCGTCTTCCTGCCAGATGACCTCCTCATACCCCTGTGCGCGAAGCACCACCGTCACCGGCCCCGGCCCCACGTCTACCGTCGCCGGCGTCTGTCCCAGCTCCGTCTCCACGCCGGCCTCATCCACGCCCACGATCGTGGCGCCTGCCGGCACACTGGCGATCTCGAGCATCGCCGGCACCTTCTCGCGAAGCATCGGCACGACCTCGGCAATTCGGCCGATGAATTCGATATCCTGCCCTTCATCCAGGTACGTGGTGTAATGCTCAATCGCCTCCCGATACATCCCCAGCTGCTCGGCAGCCTGCCCCATCCGGTAGAGAATCGTCGGCTCGGGAAGCTCCGCATAGGCGCGGCTGTAAAGATCGTAGGCCGTCTGGTAGTCCTCAGCCTCAAAGGCGTCATTCGCTCCGCGGATCGTCTCCAGCATCGAGGTGCCCTGAGCCATCGCCGGCGACGCTGTCGCCAGCGCGCAGACCATCAGGCACAGCCCGAGCAGCGTCTTCATAAGACCGCTCGAAGCCTTGATTCGATCGACCACCATGCGTTGCCTCCTATCCTGTTGCGCGCCTTGTGGCGACGCGCCTTCGCGTGACCTGCGGGGGCGGGTCACCATGTTGAGTGCGTTGTCATTCCTGGACATTGTCTCGCGCCCTATCGTAACGCTGCGTAAGACTCGGGCGCAACCTCCGCCTTCATCGACTCGGGGCCGCCACAACACAGCCGATGCTTTGCCTCTCGGGATGAATCTGGGAAGATGTCGCCCCCTGGAGTCGCGCCTGGCGCTGGATGGTGATGAAACGCTGGATAACACGAATAGCAAAAGGCCTTGGCCTGAGCCTGGCGGCGTTGCTTGCGCTGATCCTGCTTGCGTTGCTTGCGCTGCAGATCGGCGCGGTGCGCGACCCGCTGGTGCGTCGCGTCCTCGCCAGCGTCAATGAAGGCCTCGAAGGCCGCGTTGCGCTCGGACACGTCCGTGGTTCACTCCTGACAGGCGCCCGGGTTAGCGACGTCACGATCTTCGACAGCCGGGATAATCTCGCTGCATTCATCCCCGAAGTAGCCCTGTCATATAAGCCAGGCGCGCTCCTTCGCGGCCAGCTCATCATTGAAGAGGTCCAGGTCAGCGAACCCCAGCTGGTGGTACGCTCCTACCCGGACCAGAGACTCAACTGGACGCTTCTCAGCGCCCCCTCGGACGCACCCGGCGAACCCCTTGGCATCGCCATCTACGTCGACCGGGTACGCATCCAACAGGGGTTCATCGCCTATCTGGACGAAGCCAGCGAAGCCCCCGACAACGCGTCCCTTCAAGCGCTACGCTCGCGCTCCGTCCAGGCGCTTAACCAGGCCCGGGATACGCCCTCCCAGCTCTCGACCATCTGGCGGCGCTCCTGGCAAAGTGCTCACCCGGACGCCGACGGCATCCCCGGCGCCCCGCTCAGCGCCGCGCTCGACGAACTCCACGCGGAACTCACCACGTCGCTCTACCGGGAAGACATCCTGGCAGACCTTAAACACCTCGAGTTTCAGGCCCACCTCGACTGGTTGGCCGACGCCCAGCACCTGAGCCTCGGCGAGAGCCACCTGCGCCTCAGCGGCAACCTTATCCACGCCGAGATCGGGCAGCTGCGCGCCGGCGAACTCTTCGACGTAAACGCGCTCCAGGCCACCCTCACCTTACCCCCCGCCTCGGAAGCATCATCCACCGACGACACCGCGCCCTCCCCCCCGCTGGAACAAGCCTTCGCCCACCTGGACACCTTGCGCGTACCGGCCACTACCCTGGATCGCTTCAGCGCGCAGCCCCTGGGACTCTCCGGCCCCATCACGCTGAGCGCCCGCGCTGCTGGCGGCAAACAACTCGAAGCCCTCCTCACCCTTAACCTCCCTGGCGTGGAGGCCCCTCTCGAACTCAGCGCTCAACTCGCCGACTACAGCTCCGAAACCCCGCGCTACCTGGCCACGCTGAGCACGCCCACCCTCACAACCTCGGCTGTTGCCCCGGGCCTCGAACTCCCGGGCTTGACCACCCGGCTCCGTGCTCAGGTCATGGGCCTGGGCTTCGATCCCGACACGATGCACACCGGCATCCGCGCCCGGGCCGACGAGCTGCGCTACGACGCCACCTACGAGGCCGAACTCCTCTACGTTGCCGGCGATCTTTCCGCCGGCGAGCTTCGAGCCCATCGCCTGGCGGCACTCTCGCCCTACCTCGACCTCTTTGCCTCCGCGCGCCTCAACCCCGAGGGCCGCCTGCAGGCGGCCCTGCGCACCACCGCCGACAACGTGCAGGCTCGTCGGGCCAGCGAACTCACCGGCGAAGCCCCGGTGACCGCCGACGTCTCCCTGGATCTCGACGGACGTTTCGACCCGGCCATCGACGAACTCACGGAGGCGGCCCGGGCCCTCAGCCTCGACGCCCGGTGGCGTTTCGAGGGTTTTGACGCCTTCGACGTGGCCATCAACAACAGCCGCGGAACCCTGGTGGCCGACCTCAAACGCGCCGGAGAATCCTCCCACCGCTACCACGCCACCTACACCCTGGACGCCCGCGCCGCCGGCGTCGCCCTGGGCCCACACCGCCTTGGCAGCCTCCGCGCTCAAGACCAGGGGCGCATCGAACTCGCCCTCCCCCTAAACGATCCGCTCGCCAGCCTCACCGACCTGGAAAACGATCTACGGGTCAACCTCACCAACCTGCGCACCCAGGGCAACCGAGTCGAGCGCGCAAACCTCCGCCTCGCCAGCCAGAAGCGCCCCGAAGCCCCACGTTCCCTCCAGACACGCCTGGTCGTCGATGCCCAGGGAATCCACAACCCCGGCGCCTCGGTCGAACGCTTCAACACCGATCTCCGAGCCACCGCGCGCCTGGGCCAGGGCGACGATCCCTTCGAGACGCTGCGGGCCTTCACACTGCGCGGCGAATCCACCGCCAGCCGGCTGCGCGCCCCCCAGAGCGACGCGGCCATCACCACCGCCCGCCTCCATCTTGATCTGCAGGGGCGCCTCGACGCTCCCCGGGGCGATGTCACCCTGGAGCTCGACAAACTCACACTTGGCACTAACACCTTCGATAGCGCCGCACTCCAGCTCCACATGGCCAGCGGCGATCAGGTGCGCGCCGAGGCTCAACTCTCCCGTGATGCCGAGCGCCACTACGGTCTGGGAGCGACCCTCACACACGCGCGACGCTACGCGCGCCTGGCCCTCACCGAACTTCATCTCGGCAGCGACCGGGCCCGCTGGGAATCCCCCCCCGAGAGCCGCATCACCTGGGACGGTCGCACCCTGGGCCTGGAGTCCTTTCAGCTCGACGACACCCACGCTTCGGGCTCGCTCCGCGCTGATGGCACCTGGACGCCCGGGGCCTCCCAGGCGCTGGAGCTCGCCATGCTCAACATCGCGCCCGGGCAAATCGCCAGCGACTTTCATCTCGACGACCTCCCCCGCATCGACGGCCAGATCGATCTTCTCTTTTCCATGGCGGGCACCTCGTCAGCCCCCACCTTCAACCTGACCACCGAGCTCTCATCGATCACCTACGAGGAAGAGGGCCCCTTCGGCCTGACGCTGGCTGCCGGCTACGAGCGCGGTTCGCTGACCCTGCCTCAGACCCGCGTCTTCGCCTACGGTCAGCCGGTCCTGGAACTCAGCGCGCGCCTCCCCGTCAACCTCGATCTCAAGGGCAACACCTCGGTCGACTGGAATGAAGACTTCCTGGTGGATCTGGCGCTCGCCCCCTTACGCCTGCGCGACTTCCACCAGGCCCTGCCCCAGCTCAACGACTACGGCGTCGAAGGCGATCTCAACGGGCGATTCCGCTGGACGGGCTCTCTTTCGGAGCCTGACTTCTCCCTCGCTCTCAACGCGCAGGGACTCCAGTTCGCCGGTGAAGTTGGCGGCGACTACCTCTCCATCCGCAGCCTGGATCTGGCCTCTCAGACCACGTACAGCCCTCCCCGGGGCTCCCGCGGCGGACTGGATACCCGAATCAACCTGGACTGGCGCAGCCAACGCCTGGCCCTCCTGGAGGCCAACGCCGCCCTGCCCCTTGCCCAGTGGCTCCGCTCGGCCACCGGCGTCAGCGACGAAGCCCTCTCCTGGCAGGATGCCTTTTTGACGCTCCCGGTACGTCTGCTCCTCGACATCCCCGACATCAACCTGCGCAGCATTCCCCTGCAGCTTCTGCGCGACGCTGATGCCAGCGGTGAAGGATCGATCAAACTCGATCTGGCAGGCACCCTGGGCCGCCCCTCCGGCCGCGTCGACGTGGCGCTCAAAGAGCTGGGCTGGCAAAACTTCCGCGATATGTTCGTCGATCTCAACGCTCGCCTGGGCGACGGGCGTCTCAACGTGGAGCGTTTCCGCTTTGAATGGGATGCCGACGAGATCCTGGTCGCCGACGGCTCTCTTCCCCTGCCCATTGAGAGCCTCGTCGCCGGCGAAACCGTGGATGACATCCCGCTGAACTTCCGTGCCCAGCTGCGAGAGCTTCCCCTCTCCAAACTGAGCACCTTCAACTACGAATTTTCCAAGGTCACCGGTGACATCGCCGCCTACCTCACCCTTGACGGAAGCCTGCGCGCCCCCCGCCTCAATGCCCGGGCCGGCCTCTTTGAAACTCGCCTGGGCGACGGATCCACCGGCACGCTCAGCCTGGAAGTAAGCGGCGCCGACAACGCCATTGAGGTCGATGCGCGCCTCTGCCGCCAGTACGAAGACGTGCTTACCCTGGCCGCCTCGCTCCCGGTGAACATGGACACCATCGGACTCGCCACGGGAGCGCCCTGGCAGGCCCCCGGCGAGCTGCGTGTCGATCTGGAGAGCGACCCGCTTCAACTCGACAAAGTCCTGCCCCTGCAACTCCTGACCGATCTTATCAAGGACCCGCAAGGAACCTTTGAGGCCGATCTTAAGGTCCGCGGCGACTGGGAAACCCCCTCGATCGACGGCCAACTGCAGCTCCGCCAGGCCGCCCTCACCCTGGTCGATATGGGCCGACGCTTTGTCGATATCAACGCCGACATCGAACTCGACGACGACCAGCTCCGAATCAACACCTTCGAACTTCACGACGGCCCGGGCCAGGCCTCGCTCACCGGCGCCATCGCCCATGAGCGCTTTGTCCCGGACGAGCTCAACCTCGACCTCAACGCCGACGGATTCAACGTCGAAGGACTCGCCGTCGACTTCCCCGTCTACGTGACCGGCGTCGTGGGCGCCCGGGGCAACCTCCAGGGCTCGCCAGGCAACGTCAACCTGCGCATCAGCGGCCTGGAAGTCCAACTCACCGACACCCAGGACACCGGCCTGCACGCCACGGAACTCAACTCCGACATTGTCGTCCTCGACCGCAGCGGCCGCCGACGGGCCTCCTCCGATGCTGCCGAAGCCAGTGAACTGGCCACTCGCGATCTCAGCGCCCCCTCGGCGCTGAACCTCCGGGTCAACATCCGCGTGGACCGCGACGCCTGGGTGCGCCATCCCATCGGCAACGTCAACCTCCAGGCCGATATCGTCGCCCTGCTCTCCGGCACCAACGTCTCGTTAAGCGGCTCGGCCGAAGCCCTGCGTGGTGATCTCGAATTTCTCGGGCGTCGCTTCAACGTCCAGCCCAGCGAGGTCGCCTTCACCGGCGCCTCCCCGCCCAACCCTCGCCTCCAGCTGGAAGCAACCTACGAGCTCGATCGCGCGATCACCCAATCGCTGGGCCCGCCCTCCGATGGCGACCCGCGCATCATCTTCCGAATCTCGGGCAGCGCCGACAACCCGCGGCTGGTCCTCCAGAGCGACCCGGCCATGACCGACACCGAGATCCTCTTCGTCTTGATGACCGGACGCCCCCCCAGCCGGGGCGAAGTTGGCCGCGACGAAGGCGTGGCAAACCAGGCCCTGGGCGCCGTCAGCGGGCTCTTCTTCGGCCTGCTCCAGGACCAACTCTCGGGCACCGTCCCGGTCGACGTGCTGCGCCTGGAGCCTGGCGAGGGGGGCCTGCAGGGGGGGCGCCTGGAGTTTGGGAAGTACATCACCAACGACATCTTCCTCTCCTACCGCATCCAGCTCGGCGGCGACGAGGATGAGGCCACCAACATCGTGCGCGTGGAATACCACTTCCTGCCCCGCTGGATGGTCGAACTCACCTACACCGACCAGAACGAGGGCGGCGCCAACATCTACTGGGATGTCTACTGAGCGCGCGCCCCGGACCGGTGGCCACAAAAAAACGCCGGGGCGATGGGCCCCGGCGTCTACATCTGCCGCTTCAAAGAACGAGCGCTACGCGCTCGCCTCCTTTAGCTCAGCGCCTGTTCCAGGTCGGCCACCAGGTCATCCACGTCTTCAATGCCCACCGACAGACGCACCAGCCCGTCGTTGATGCCCAGCTCGGCACGCACCTCCGGGGGCACCGAAGCGTGCGTCATGATCGCCGGGTGCTCAATCAGGCTCTCGACCCCGCCCAGGCTCTCGGCCAACGCAAAGACTTTGACCCGCTCCAGCATCTGCCGCGCCGGCTCCAGACCATCTTTGAGAATGAAGGTGATCATCCCGCCAAAGCCCGACATCTGCTTCTTGGCGATCGCGTGCTGCGGGTGGCTCTCCAGCCCCGGGTAAAGCACCCGCTCCACCGCCGGATGCTTCTCCAGGTACGCCGCGATCACCTTGGCGTTGGCCTCGTGCTGGCGCATCCGCACCGCCAGCGTCTTGACCCCGCGCAGCACCAGCCAGCTATCAAAGGGACCGGGCACCGCCCCCATCGAGTTCTGCAAAAAGCGCAACTTCTCCGCAGCCTCATCATCGTTGGTGATCACCACCCCTCCCACCACGTCGGAGTGACCGTTGATAAACTTGGTGGTGGAGTGCACCACCAGATCCGCGCCCAGCATGAGCGGGTTCTGGAAGTAGGGGCTCATAAAGGTGTTATCAACCACCACCGGAATGCCCTGCTCATGGGCGATATCGCAGATCGCCTCGATGTCGCAGATTTTCAGCATCGGGTTGGTCGGACTCTCCAGCCACACCAGCCGGGTGGCCGGGGTCAACGCCGCCTTAAACGCGTCCAGGTTGGTCATGTCCACAAAGCTAAATCCCAGCCCCATCGGACGAAACACTTTGGTGAACAGGCGGTAGGTTCCGCCGTACACATCGTCACCGCTGACCACATGGTCGCCGGCCTTGAGCATATGCAGGATCGTCGTGGTCGCCGCACACCCCGACGCAAACGCCACCCCGTGCTTGCCCTTCTCCAGGCTCGCCAGGCAGTCCTCCAGCGCGTTGCGCGTGGGGTTGTGCGTACGCGTGTACTCAAAGCCCTGGTGCTTGCCCGGCGAGGACTGCACGTAGGTCGAGGTCTGAAAGATCGGCGTCATGATCGCGCCGTTCGACGGGTCCGGCTCCTGGCCCGCGTGAATCGCCCGCGTATCAAAGCCCATCGTGGCGTAATCGAGTTCCGGCTTATGCATGCTCGCTCCTTATAACTAAACAGTAGGCGTCAACATCCTCGGGTTACGCCGCCATCATAGGGCTCGCGCGCCATTTCACAACCGCCACCGCCCCTACTTGAACATCTTCCCCAAGCCCTCTCCGGCTTGGCGCCACAACGCCTCAACGTCCCGGCCCTCCCCCCACTCCGGCGCCGTCGGGCCACCGACACCAACTCGCCACCCCACGCCGACGTAGCGCGGGCAAAAATATCGCCGTCCACACGTTGACAACCTCAAATCTCGTCGTTAACTTCCGGCGTCGCCGCCATGTCCGCGAACACGCGTGGGGTGCGCCCGCAACCCGGGATCACCACCTCAACCTTATCCACGCCGCGGACCCGAGGCGCATAACTGACTGAACGGCGAAGGTCGCCTTCTTCGAGACGCCGGCCATGGTGGCCAGCGGGCGCATCTTCCCAGAACCAACCGTCGCTCCTCGGAGCGATATGTCCAAGGTCGTCAATGACTGTTCAAGAAAACCAAAACTTCCCAACCACCGATGACTTCGCGGCGCTGCTCGACACCCACGAAGACTTCACCAGTGCGGTGCGCGAAAACGAGATCACCACCGGTCGCGTGCTCGAAGTGGGCGAAGACTACGTGCTCGTCGACATCGGATTTAAGTCCGAAGGCCGCATCGACCTCTCGGAGTTCATCAACGAGAAAGGTGAAGTCACCGTCAGCGCCGGCGATGATGTCGACGTCCTGCTTGAGAAGCGCGAGGACGAGTCGGGTCAGTGCATCCTCTCCAAGGAGCGCGCCGATCGCATGAAGGTCTGGGAGATCATCAGCGAGAAGGCCGAAGCCGACGAGCTGGTCCGCGGTACGATCACCAACCGCGTCAAAGGCGGCCTCCAGGTCGACATCGGCGTCAAGGCGTTCCTCCCCGGCAGCCAGGTCGAACTGCGCCCCACGCGCAACCTCGACAAGTACATCGGCCAGGAATTCGCGTTCAAGATCATCAAGTTCAACAAGCAGCGTGGCAACATCGTGCTTAGCCGCCGCGCCCTGCTTGAGAAAGAGCGCGCCGAGCTCAAGAAGAAGACCCTCGAGAAGCTCAAGGCTGGTGCGGTCATCGACGGTATCGTCAAGAACCTTACCGACTACGGTGCCTTCGTGGACCTGGGCGGCATCGACGGCCTGCTGCACATCACCGACATGAGCTGGGGCCGCGTCTCGCACCCCACCGAGCTCTTCAACGTCGGCGACGAAATCCAGGTCAAAGTCCTCAAGTTCAGCCCGGAAAGCGAGCGCGTCAGCCTGGGCTACAAGCAGCTTACCCCCGATCCGTGGGAAGGTGCCGAGGATCGCTACCCCGACGGCGCGCACGTCCTGGGTCGCGTGGTCAGCCTCATCGACTACGGTGCCTTCGTGGAGCTGGAAGAAGGCATCGAAGGTCTTGTCCACATCAGTGAGATGAGCTGGACTCGCCGCATCAAGCACCCCAACCGCGTGGTCAGCGAAGGCGAAATCATTCGCTGCGTCGTGCTCAACCTGGACACCGACGCCAAGAAGGTCAGCCTGGGCATCAAGCAGGTCGAGCCCAACCCCTGGACCCTTCTCGAAGATCGTTACCCGGTCGGTACCCGCATCCTGGGCAAGATCCGCAACATCACCGACTTCGGTATCTTCGTGGGCATCGAGGAAGGCATCGACGGCCTGGTCCACATCAGCGACATCAGCTGGACCCAGAAGATCCGTCACCCCTCCGAAATCTACGAAGTGGGTCAGGAAGTCGAAGCGGTCGTGCTCAACATCGACGTCGAGAACGAGCGCTTCAGCCTGGGCATCAAGCAGCTGGAAAGCGATCCGTGGGAGACCCTGCCCCAGCGTTACCCGCCGGGCAAGATTGTCGACGCCACCATCACCAAGCTCACCGACTTCGGTGCGTTTGCGGAAGTGGAAGAAGGCATCGAAGGGCTCATCCACATCTCCGAGCTGGCTGACGAGCGCATCGAGAACCCGAGCGAAGTCGTCAAGGTTGGCGAAGAGCACAAGGTCGAAGTCATCAGCGTCGATCCCAAGGAGCGCAAAATCGCGCTGTCGATCAAGAACTTCGTGCGTCGTTCGGAGTCGGGTCACCTGCGCGAGTACGCCGAAGAAAGTGGCGCCACCGCGCAGCTCGGCGACCTGCTCAAGGGCAAGCTCGGCGATCTGACGGGCGACGAAGAGGAGTAATCCTCCCGGTGCGACCTCTCCTGCGGAGGTTGCACCCCGTAGCGCCTTTTTGATGCGAGGCGGCCCCCTTATCGGGGCCGCCTTGTTGCGTTTTATTGCCCCCCGGCCCTGCCTTCCTGCCTCATTGACACCTCGCGGGTGCCTCTCTACAACCAGATGGCCCCGGAGCCCCGCCCTTGATATTTGACGTTGCCCACTGCACCGATGTCGCTAGCTTGTCCCTGTTGTTTTGGCCCGCAGTGCAAGGAACTTCCCTACGATGCTGGACCCCCTTCTCGACAAGCGCTTGATCTTTGTCACCGGCAAAGGTGGCGTCGGCAAGAGCACCGTCACCGCCGCCCTGGGCAAAGCCCTGGCTTCCACCGGTCGCCGAACTCTGGTGCTGGAAACCGACACCTTCTCGGCCATGGAAGACCTCTATGGCTACCAGGGCAAAGGCCTCACCCCGACCGAAATCAGCCCCACCCTCTCGGCCGCCAACCTGACCGCCGAAGACTGTTTTGTTGCCACACTCACCCGCTTTGTGCCTGGCGAACGCGTGGCTCGGGCGGTGATCAACAACCGCGTGGCCCGGGTCTTTTTTAAGGCGGCCCCTTCGGTCAATGAGGTCACCATCCTCGATCAGATCCGCGTCTTCTACGAAGCCGAAGATGCGGGCAAACCCCGCTACGATCACATCATCGTCGATCTTCCGGCCAGCGGGCACGCCGTGACCTTCTTAAATGTCCCGGCCACCATGAACGGCATGATGCGCGGCATCGGCCCCATCGCGAAGATGACCGCGCAGGTGGCAGAGTTGGTCAACGACGCCAGCTTAACCGCCATCGTTGCGGTCTGCCTCCCCGAGGAGATGCCGGTCAACGAGACCATTGAACTCGCCACAAACCTGCGCCAGGTCCTCGGTCGCCCGCTGACCCTGGCCCTTGCCAACATGGTTCACCGCGCGCCCCTGCACGACGACGATCGTCCACTCTTCGATGCGCTCCTCACGCGCGTACGCGCCGAGTCGCCTCGCACCAGCTCTTTGCTCTTCGACGAAGAACCCACCGACGAGCGCGATGCCCTGGCCAGACTGGTCGAAGGAAATGCCCTGGCCCTGGGCTGGCACGACCGCGATCAGCGCTACCTCGGCGAACTCCGCCAACGCGTCAATGTCCCCGTGGTCGAGCTGCCGATCTTTTACGAAGGCGCGGGGACCGACGTGGTCAACCGCGTTGCCGATCAGCTGACCGGTGGCGACTCCTCCACTCCCGAACCTCTGGCCCTCTAAGCGCCCCCAGGAGCCCCTCGGTGACAGCCAGTAGCAGCCCCGACCCCAACGCCTCCACGCTTCGCGATCTTCTCGACTCCGGCCGTCTCATCGTCTGCGTCGGACCTGGCGGGGTAGGCAAAACAACCACCTCGGCCGCCATCGGTCTCCGCGCGGCGATGGCCGGCCGCAAGACCATCGTCATGACGATCGATCCGGCGAAGCGCCTGGCCAACAGCCTGGGGCTCGACGATCTCACCAACGATCCCCAGCAAATCGATCTGAGCGACGCGCTCGCCATGGCCGGAGGGGAGGACCAGGGCGGTGAACTCTGGGCAATGATGCTCGACGCCGAAAAAACCTTCGACGACATGGTCACCCGCCACGCTCCCGACAAAGGGGCACTGGCCCGCGCCAAAGAAAACAACATCTACCGCCTGCTCTCCTCCGCGCTACACGGAATGCAGGAGTACATGGCCCTGGAGAAACTCCACGATCTGTACACCGGCGGCTACTTCGACCTGGTCATTCTGGATACACCGCCGACCAAAAACGCCCTGGAGTTTCTCGAAACCCCGGGGCGAGCAAGCACCTTCTTTGATGAGCGCATTATCAAGTGGTTCTTGCCCAACCGGCGCAGCGGTCTGCTCGGACGGGTCTTCAACCCGGGATCCGTTGTGCTCGGCCTGATCTCACGCGTTCTCGGCGAGAGCTTCGTCAACGATCTGGTGGAGTTCTTTGACACCTTCCACTACCTGCAGGAAGCCCTGCAACAAAACGGCGAACTCATTGAGTTCATCTTGCGCGACCCGCTCACGCATTTCTTTGTGATCACCAGCGCCGACCCCCGGCGTATGAAAGAAGCGGTGTATTTCCACGAAAAACTCGGCCAGCTCGACCAACGCGCGGACTTCTTCATCATCAACCGCGTCATCCCGCGCTTTCACCCGGAAGACATCGCCAAAATCGAAGACGCCGATCTCGATGCGTTGCTTACATCGGGTGACCACGGCGCCACATCGACCCAGATCCGAGGTCTGCGCCAACGGCTGGAGACCCACTACCTTCAACTCGCTCGCCTGGCCATTCGCGATCGCGAGGCCATCGCCGGCCTGGCCGCCCGCGTGGGCGAAGAGGCCCTCCGGCTGATCCCACTCCTGGGAGAAGACGTGCATAACCTGAGCAATCTGCTTCGACTCAGCGACTTCATTACCCCGATCGACTCCCCGCCACAGACGGGCACGGCGCAGGGATAAACCTCATGCCGATCTCCGACTTTTTGAAAGGACTCCGCGAGAAGGTCGGCCACGACCTGCTTTTTGTCCCTGCCGTTGCCGCTGTCGTGCGCGATGAGCACCACCGGGTACTCTTTCAACGCCGCAGTGACAACGGGCTCTGGACCCTGCCCTCCGGAACCATCGATCCCGGCGAATCCCCGGCCACAGCAATCGTGCGCGAAGTCTACGAAGAGACCGGACTCGAGGTGCGCCCCACCCACATTTTGGGCGTTTACGGTGGCGATCGCCGTGGCTTTCGCGTCACCTACCCCAACGGCGACCACCTGGAATCGGTGGTCATCGTCTTTGCCGTCGAAGTGCTCGGCGGCACGCTGGGCGGGCTTGATGGCGAGAGCCTTGAGCTCCGCTACATCGACCCAACCCGGCGCCCGGAGCTGATGTCGAACTACCCCGACGAAGTCTTCATCGGCGGGGATCCAGCCCCCGCCCATTTTGATCGCTAAATCTCAGGCGTCGGGACGCAACTCGGCGATGCGCTCACACAACGCGTTGACGATCGCGTCCACCGAAGCCTCAGTGGAGTCGATGCCCAGGGCATCTTCGGCCTTCTTCAACGGCGCGATCTTCCGCTCCGAGTCGCGACGATCACGCGCCACGATCTCACTGAGCACCTGAGCCACGTCCACAACCTCCCCGGCCTGACGCATCTGCTCTACCCGCCGATGGGCGCGTACCTCCGGCGACGCCGTGATGAACACCTTGAGTTCGGCGTCGGGAAACACCACCGTCCCGATATCACGCCCTTCCAGCACGCTGGAGCGCTCTCGCCCGACCTGGCGTTGCTGAGAGACCAGCTCTTCTCGCACCTGGGGATGTGCCGAGATCACGCTGGCATTACGGCTAACTTCCGCGCTGCGGATCTCCTGGTGCAGCGCGCGGCCGTTGCAGTAGATGACGTTCTCGCCATCTTCAAACTTAAACTCAAAACGCAGACTCCGGGCGATCTCCGCTACCGCCTCGGCATCGGCCAGATCCACCCCGGATGCAGAAGACTCAAACGCCACGGCCCGATACATCGCGCCGGTATCTACCAGCTGAAACCCCAGACGTTCGGCAAGCGCCCGCGCGATCGTCGATTTGCCAGCACCAGCAGGCCCATCAATAGCTACAATCACGCCTCCTCCCTTTGCACAAGCGTCGGAAGGACCTCGTAAAGAGAGTTCAGGCAACGCCTCACCTCATCGGGCGTACCGATCGAAATGCGCACATAATCTCCCAGACCGTAGCCCGCCATCGGCCGCACGATCACGCCCTTACGCAGGAGCGCATCGTAGACCTTCACGCCCTCCACCGGCACTTTCACGAGCAAGAAGTTGGTCTGGCTGGGAATCCAGCTCACGCCACTATCGGCCAGGGCCGAAAGCCCCTCTTCAAGGATGCCCCGCCCCTCTTCATTGATGGCGACCGAGCGCTCAACAAACGCCAGATCATCCAGCGCAGCGGCCGCGGCATCCTGAGCGAGCAAGTTCACGTTGAAGGGCTCCCGCACACGGTTCATGCGATCGATCAACGCTGCCGGTGCGATGCCATAGCCGGCCCGAATACCCGCCAGACCATAACACTTACTAAAGGTACGACAGATGATGAGCCGCTCGTGCACATCACGCATCGTTTCCGCGCTGGCGTAATCCTCGGCCTGCACGTACTCGTGGTAGGCCTCGTCCACCACCACGATCACATCGTCGGGCACTTCCCCGAGAAACCAGCGCAGCTCATCGGCCGGCACATACGTCCCGGTGGGGTTGTTGGGGTTTGCCACGAACACGATCTTCGTCTTCGGCGTGATCGTCTCGGCCATCGCCTTAAGATCGAAGGTCAAGGGCTCCTTCATCGGCGCGCGGTGAATCGTCATACCCTGCGCCTGGCAGATGATCGGGTACGCCGCAAAACTATACTGCGACACCACCGCCTCATCGTCGGCCGTGCAGAAGGTGCGTACCGCGATGGTCAGCACTTCATTTGATCCGTTCCCGGTAATCACCTCATCGGGACTCACACCGTGAAACTTCGCCACCGCCGCACGCAGACGGTGAGCGGCGCCGTCCGGGTAGATATGCCCCTTCTCCAGCAGCGCGCGCGCCGCCTCGGTGGCCTTCGGACTGGGTCCCAGCGGGTTTTCATTGCTGGCCAGTTTAATCGACCCTTCAATGCCCAGTTCTCGCTCCAGCTCCTCAATAGGTTTGCCGGGGACGTAGGGCTTGAGCGTCTCGATATGCTCTCCGACTAACGCCTTCATCGTACCTCTTTTCGCTATCTTTCCGGGTGGGAGCGCTACGCGCGCTCCACGTTATACGGGTCGATCTGGGCCCATTCAAGCGCGGGTTTTCCACCGCCGACAAAGCTCCTGAGGTCCCTCTCGATCACCTCGGGAAGCGCCCCGGCACGCAAGAGCGGCGCCATCGCCCAGTGGGTCTGAGGCTCACCACGAAACCAGGAGATCTGCTGTTTGGCATAGCGCCGGGTCTGCTGCTTGATCTCTTGAATGGCCTCCTCCAGTGGCCGTCCCTGGAGCAGGTGTTCCCCCATCTGGCGATACCCCAAACTTTGCATCGGCTTGTGCTGCGGACCGTAACCCCGCGCCAGGAGCTCGCGGTATTCCTCCTCCAGCCCCAGCGCCACCATCTGATCGACCCGCTGGTTGATGCGCTCATAAAGTTCTGGACGCGGGCGTATCAACGCGATCTTCAACGCATGATAGTGCGGCTTCTGAAAACGATGACGACGTTGATGCTCACTTAAGGGAATCCCCGTCTGATCGAAGATCTCTAGCCCCCGCGTCACGCGCACAAAGTCATTGGCGTGAACACGTGCGGCCAGCTCCGGATCCACGTCTTTAAGACGTTCATAAAGTAGCTCCTCCCCTTGCTCATCCGCCAGCGCGCGATACCGCGCACGCAGCGCTTCACTGGGGGGAGGCGCCTCAAAGAGACCATGCACCAACAGACGTACGTAAAGACCGGTGCCCCCCACCAGCAACGGAACTTTTCCACGTGCAACAATCGACTCGATCGCCTCGCTGGCCCGAACGCGAAAGTCCGCCGCATTAAAGTCCTCATCCGGATTCACCACATCAATAAGATGATGTGGCACCCGGGCACGCTCCTCCCGGCTGGCTTTGGCCGTGCCGATGTCCAGGTAGCGGTAGACCTGCAGGCTATCGACACTGACAATCTCGGCATTGAGCGCCTCGGCCAGAGCCAGCGAAAACGCGGTCTTCCCCACCCCGGTGGGCCCGACCAATGCGATAATACGGGTGAGCCCTTCGTAGCTCTCAGGTGTATCGGCAAACTCCATCATCGGCGATCAAATGCCTCTTCAAGTTCCATCAACGGGATTCGGTAATACACCGGGCGGCCATGCGGGCAGTTAGCCCGGAAGTCAATCTGGTCCATCTGCACCAACAACCCATCGCACTCCTCCGCACTCAGCGGCGTCGGGCCCCGCACAACCGAATGGCAGGCCATCCGACTCAGCACCGACTCCATGGCCTCCTCAACCCGGCTTGAGCCACCGAAGTTCGAAAGATCATCCAGTGCGTCTTTGATGATCTTTTCATGAGGAGCCCGCTGCAACACCGCCGGCACTTCTTTTAGAACGTAGGTCGTCCCACCGAAATGCTCGATTTCAAAGCCCGCCTGCGCAAAAAACGCCTGAGATTCGCTCATCGTCTCAGCGCGCAAGGCATCAAGCTCCATACGTAGCGGAAAGAGCAGCGGCTGCGTCTCCTTATGTTCGTGCTTAAAGAGGTTTTTAAGCCGCTCAAACCCCACCCGCTCATGCGCGGCATGCTGATCGATAATGACCAACCCGGACGCATCCTCACAGACGATGTACGCTCGCCGAAACTGACCGATCACCCGCAAGGTAGAGAAGTACGCATCGCGCACCACCGGCCCGTCCTCTCCCGAATCTGCACGACGACCGAGCCCACCCAGATCCACGCGCGGCGGTTCGATCAGCGGCGAAAGCCCCGGAGCCGAAAACCCTCCCTGCCCGGCGTCTCCACCTGACGAGGCGAATGGCGAGCGCAGTTCCCCCAGATCCAGTCGGTCCTGCTCCGAAAAACGCCGATGCCGCACGTTCAAAGGCTCGATTTTTACATCGCCCGGTCGAAGCATCGTCGCCTCGTCAACACCGCCTGTAGACCCACGTTCGCCGTCTCCCCCTGCCAGATGCCCCGAAAGCGTGCGCCGCTCACCAAGCGCATAACTTCGGGAGGGCTCCCCCTCCAGCCAGGGCGCTTCGGCCAGCGCATCGGCAATCGCGTGATAGACGGCCCGATAGATCGGCTGGGTATCGTGAAAGCGCACCTCGGTTTTGGCCGGATGCACGTTGATATCCACCATCGAGAAGGGCACATCGATAAAAAGCACCACGCTGGGGTAACGGCCCCGCTCCAGCAGGTGCTTATATGCCCCGGTCACGGCAGCACGGATCGTGCGGTCATTGACGTAGCGACCATTCACGAAGGTGTACATATTGCCCGGCGAACGCTGAGAGTGCCCCGGACGAGAGAAATACCCCCGGCACACCACGCCATGGATCGCCGGGTACTCAAAGGTCGGATAGAGATCGTCGTAAACCTCGCGACCAAGCACCTCCAGAATCCGATCCTTGAGCCGGTCCACCTGCGGCAGATCCAGGCGCAACTTGCCATCTTTCACAAACTTGATGCGCACATCGGGCCGACTCAGCCCCACCCTCACCAACATCTCGGTGATATGGCGGGTTTCCGTAGCCGGAGTCTTCAAAAATTTGAGCCGCGCCGGCGTATTAAAAAAGAGCTCCTCAACCAGAATCGAGGTTCCGGCGGCCATCCCCACGTCTTCGATCTCCTGCATCACCCCCCCCGCGATATAAATCCGGGTCCCCTCCAACTGATCGGCCGGCCGGGTGCACAGCTCCATGCGCGCCACCGAGGCAATCGAAGGCACAGCTTCGCCCCGAAACCCCAGCGTACCGATCGCAAAGAGATCATCGACCCGGGCAATCTTGCTGGTGGCGTGACGCTCGATCGCCCGGAGTGCATCTTCCCGACGCATACCACACCCGTCATCTTCAACCCGGATCAGATCTCGCCCTCCCCCCTCGATCGTCACCTCAATACGCCGCGCTCCGGCGTCCAGGCTATTTTCGACCAGCTCTTTGACCACCGAAGCCGGGCGTTCCACGACCTCCCCGGCAGCAATCTGGTTGGCAAGCTCCGGTGGTAGTACTGCAACTCGCCTGGGTTCCCCGGCAGCATGTCGGGCCGCGGAGTTTCTCCACAGAGGATCTTCCTGCTTCACACCTGACTCCCTTCTCGAACGCACAACTTGGGCCCTACCATCGTGATCCGGCGGCCCCGGCTGGAAAGCACTGCGCTTCTATCGTAAAAGAGCGCCCCACGCGACTGACCGCCCCTTCTCGCTCTCCCGAGTCTGCTCTCATGATATCTCCCCTCACCAAACTCTGGACGCTGTGCCGACGCGAGATCCGGCGAGTTGAAGTGCAGAGCCGCCACGCCCAGGCAGCCCGCCCCGAGGATGCCATCGACTGGACCACCATGGGCGTGCTGACCCTGGCCGCTTTGATCCTGGCGATTCTCGAGTACTACGGCTCCTCCACGCACTGGAAGAGCCTGGAGATCTTCCTGACTCCATTCTCCGACGACCCCGCGGCCGCACTGAGCGCGGTCTTCACCAATCGCGAGTACGGACGCCTCGCACGCCTCACCTACTGGAGCGCGACCACCTTCATCGGGTACTTCGTCGTGCCCGCGTTGTTCGTAAAGCTGATCATGCGTCGCAACCTCAGCGATTTTGGCATGAAGCTCAGCGGCGCGATGAAGCACTGGAAGATCTACGTCGGACTCTACCTGGTGGTCTTGCCCTTTGTGATTGCCGTAGCCTTCCATCCAAGTTTCCAGCGCACCTACCCCTTCTATCAGGCCGCCGATCGCAGCCTGCTTGACTTCTTCGCCTGGCAGCTTGTCTACGCCGCCCAGTTCTTCGCGTTAGAATTCTTCTATCGAGGCTTTCTGATTCACGGGCTCAAAAACCGCCTCGGGATTTACGCGCTCTTCGTCTCGGCGATCCCCTACTGCATGATCCACTTTGGCAAACCTCTACCCGAGACGGTGGGCGCCATTCTGGCCGGCGTGGCGCTGGGCGGACTCTCCCTCTACACCCGCTCGATCTGGATGGGCGTGGCAATCCATGTTTCTGTGGCTATGACCATGGATATCACCTCCCTGGCCATCCAGAACCGACTCCCCTTCTGAATCCCGGCGGCCCGCAAAAAGCGCCCCACAACAATAAGCGCGGCGCTTTCTGCGCCGCGCTCCCATCTTTTCCCGCCTAGTTCAGACGCCGAAACACCCCGACCACCGGCCCCAGCACCAAGGTCTCGCGCGCATCCTCCTCGTGCACGTAAATCGGCTCCATGCTCTCGTTCGACGGCTGAAGTCGGATTTTACCGGGCTCCCGGAACAGGCGCTTCACTGTCGCCTCCCCGTCGACCATCGCCGCCACGATCACGCCGTCGCGCACATCACTCTGCTTACGCACGAAGATGTAATCCCCATCGAAGATGCCGTCCTCGATCATGCTCTCGCCCTTAACCTTCAGGGCAAAGAGATCCGGATGGCGGCCCAATAACCCCTCCCCGATCGCGACCATCTCTTCGGTCTGCTCAATCGCCGAAATCGGCAGCCCGGCGGCGATACGCCCAACCACCGGGACCTGATGCACCGACTGGTCCGGCTCCATCGCCGCATCCACCTCTCCGGGCGCCCCACCGCTGAGATCAAAAACATCGCCATTGGGCCAGTACAGCGGCTTGAGCGTACGCGACTTGGCATCTTCCCGAGAAAGGTACCCCTTCTTCTCAAGCGCCTTGAGATGATCGTTGACCCCGTTGGTCGAACGGATCCCCAGCTTATCTCCGAGCTCACGAATCGTGGGCGGATACCCCACCGTCTGAATATGCTCGGCGATCAACTCCAATACCTTGGCTTGACGGCTTGTCAGCTTGGTCATCGGCTTCATGGTCGGCCTCGTCCCTGGCCAGCTTACCCTCATTCATACGCCTGGGGCCTTGCCAGCGTTATGGTGAATGTGCCTCTTTTCGGGCAACGATACAGCCCAGACTACTGAACACGTGTGTTCAGGTCAATCAAAGCTGAACACTCATACAGACAAAACAAGCACTCGCCCTTAAAACACCTGCACCTACCATCAGGATGCAGCCGGGATCCTCCCGCCAATGGTGGGCCGCTCCCCTTTGTGAAGGGCCGTGTTTGACACTTCGCGAGATGCCGTGTTAGGCACTCAGCCGGACTGAAATGCGTCGCCCTTTAACGCGATGCAGGCCTCCTTTTTATACCCCGAGGCCACCTGGATGTTCACCCCGTGCACATGAGCGCGCTCCATGGAAATTGCAAATTACTTACCCTTGATCTTGCTGGTGCTGGTGGCCGTCGGCGTCGTCGGCGCCATCATCTTTCTGGCGGAGTTTTTCGGGCCCAAAAACCCGACCCGCGAGAAGCTGATGCCCTACGAGTCGGGTTCCGACCCGCTCTCCGAGCCCCAAGCCTCACGCTTCAGCGTGAAGTTCTACATGGTGGCCATCAGCTTCATCCTCTTCGACCTGGAAACGGTCTTCGTCATCCCGTGGGCGATGAGCTGGCGCGAGAGCGCCGCGCTCGGTCACGGCTTCTACTCTTTTGCAGTCATGGCACTCTTTCTGACGATCCTCACCATCGGTCTCGTCTATGAGTGGAGCCAAGGGGGTCTCGAATGGGACTAGAACATCAACTTCCTGAAGTCATCACCACCCGCCTTGAAAGCGCGGTGGGCTGGGCGCGCAAGCACTCGCTCTTCCAGTACCCCTTTGTCACGGCCTGCTGTGGCATGGAGTACATGGCCACGGCGGCGGCTCGCTACGACATCTCGCGCTTCGGTGCGGAGATCCCGCGTTTTTCGCCGCGCCAGGCCGACCTGCTCTGGGTGGTAGGTACCGTCAACCACAAACTCGCGCCTTTCCTGCGCCGTATTTACGAGCAGATGGCCGAGCCCAAGTGGGTGATCTCCTTTGGGGTCTGTGCCTCCACCGGTGGCTTCTACGACAACTACGCCACGGTCCAGGGCATCGATAAAATCATCCCGGTCGACATGTACATCCCGGGCTGCCCGCCGCGGCCCGAGCAGGTGCTCGACGGTCTTCTCAAACTTCAGGAGAAGATCCAGAACGAGCCCTGGGATAAGTACGCCTACGAAGAGAAGCGCCGCCGACGCCTGGCCGAAGGCATCGAAGAGGAGCCGACCTTCCTGGAGCGCTTCGGTACCAAGGTCTAAACCGGCCTTGCACCAGCACATCGGGACCGTATAACCCGGTCGACCCTCTGTTTTTGGAGCGCTTCGGCGCTCCCCCTTTTGGACTCTGAAATGGCCAAAAAACTCATCGATTTTGTCAAAAAGCACTTCGGCGACGAAGTCCTTGACTCGCATTCGCGTCTGGGCAACGACACCGTGGTCGTGGAGCGCAAGCGCCTGCCCGAGATCATCGAGCGGCTGCGCGATGATGACGCCACGCAGATGAACATGCTGCGCGCGATCACCTGCGTGGACTACCTCCACCGTGAACCGCGCTTTGAGGTGGTCTACATCCTCTACAGCATCGCCAAAAAGCACATGCTCACCGTGCGGGTGGTCGTCAGCGAAGATGACTGCAACGTGCCCACCATTGAGCATCTCTATGGCGCGGCAGCCTGGATGGAGCGCGAGGTCTGGGATATGTACGGCGTCACCTTCGAAGGTCACCCCGATCTGCGCCGCGTCCTCCTCTACGAAGAGTTCGAGGGGCACCCGCTGCGCAAGGACTACGCCAAACAGGCCTCCCAGCCGCGCGTGGAACTGCTCGGCAAAGAGCGCGACAGCGTCGAAGAGTTCAACCAGTACGTCAAAGGCAAGCCCTCCGAGGGCTCTCGCCAGGCCTGAAACCGCCGGCGCGCCCCTCTCCTCTTTTAAGGGTTTTGAATCATGGCCGAAGATATCTACCAGCCGATTGACCAGGACATCCACAGCGAGCCGATGATCCTCCAGATGGGTCCAAGCCACCCTGCCACCCACGGCACCGTGCGCTTCACCCTGACCATGGAAGGCGAAAAGGTCATCAAATGCGAGACCGAGGTCGGCTACCTGCACCGCGGGTTTGAGAAGGAATGTGAAGAGGCCACCTGGACTCAGGTCTTCCCCTACACGGACCGACTCAACTACGTCAGTCCCCTGCTCAACAACTTCGGCTACGCGCTGGCCGTCGAGAAGCTCCTGGGCATCGAGGTTCCGGAACGCTGCGACTGGATCCGCACGATCATGGGCGAACTCAGCCGCCTCTCCGACCACCTGACCTGCATCGGCGCCGGTGGTCTGGAACTCGGCGCGATGACCGCGTTCCTCTACGCCATCGAAGGACGCGAGCTCGTCTGGGACCTCATTGAGCAGGTCACCGGCGCGCGTCTCACCGTAAGCTACGGCCGCATCGGCGGACTCAAGGATGACCTGACCCCCGACTTCGCCGAGCGCTGGGCCTACACCCGCAAGCGTCTCATCGAAATTCACGAGACCACCCACAAGCTGCTCACGCGCAACCGTATCTTCCTCGACCGCATGGAAGGCACCGGCGTAATCACCCCCGAGATGGGCGTCTCCTACGGCTATACCGGAGTCTGCCTGCGCTCGACCGGTGTGGCCTACGACGTGCGTAAAGATCACCCCTACTTCAAGTACGGCGAAGTCGACTTCGACGTCCCCGTGGGCAAGCACGGCGACAACATGGACCGCTACCTCTGCCGTATGGAAGAGGTGGTCCAGTCGATCCGCATCATCGACCAGTGCCTGGAAAAAATGAAACCGGGCCCGATCAACACCGACGATCCCCGGGTGGCCCTTCCCAATAAAGAGAAGGTCTACAACACGATCGAGGGGATGATCTCTCACTTTAAGATCATCTTCGAAGGTGTTCAGGTCCCCGCCGGTGAAGTGTACAGCTACACCGAGGGCGGCAACGGCGAACTGGGCTTCTACATCGTGTCCAACGGCACCGGGAAGCCCTGGAAGATCCACGTTCGCTCGCCGAGCCTGATCGTGATGGGCGGCATCCACAAGCTCTTTGAAGGCGGCCTTCTCGCGGACATCATCCCCACCTTCGACACCATCAATATGATCGGTGGCGAGTGCGATAAGTAATTATGGAGCGTGGTTCAGCGCGCCCTACCCTGATGAGGGGCGCGCCCACCCCTGGAGTAGTCAAATGCCAAAAGTCACCATCAACGGGACCGAGATCGAGGTCGAGAAAGGGACCACCATCCTGCGCGCTGCCGCTCAGGCTGGCTATGAAGTGCCCCACTTCTGCTACCACCCCGCGCTCTCGATCCCGGCCAACTGCCGTATGTGTCTGGTCGAAGTCGAAGGCTCCTGGAAGCTGCAGCCCTCGTGCTACTCCCAGGTCAGCGACGGGATGGTTGTCAACACCAAGAGCGAGCGGGTGATCAAGGCCCAGAAAGCCGTTCTGGAGTTCATCCTGATCAACCACCCGGTCGACTGCCCGATCTGCGACCAGGCCGGTGAGTGCAAGCTCCAGGATTACTACATGGCCTACGACGCGCAGGAATCTCGTCTGCGCACCGAGAAGACCGCCAAAGTCAAAGTCTTCCCGATCGGCCCGGAGGTCCTCTACGATGGCGAGCGCTGCATTCTATGCACCCGCTGCGTGCGCTTCTGCGAAGAGATCACCGGCACCAACGAGCTCACCGTCGTGCAGCGTGGTGACGCCGCCGAGATCCGCCCCTTCCCCGGGCGCACTCTCGACAACCCCTATTCGGTGTGCACGGCCGACATCTGCCCGGTGGGCGCGCTGACCTCGCGGGACTTCCGCTTTAAGTGCCGCGTCTGGCTGCTGAGCTCTACCGATAGCGTCTGCACCGGCTGCTCCAACGGATGCAACATCCACCTGGAGCACTTCCGCAACGAAGTGCAGCGCTACCGTCCGCGCTTCAATCCGGAGGTCAACGACTACTGGATGTGCGATGCCGGTCGCCTGACCTACAAAGCCATTCACGCCGACCGCCTGGTGCGTCCGATGAGCAACGGCGCCGAACTCAACTGGCACGGGGTCTGCGGCACCGCCGCCGACAAGCTGGCCCGGGCTAAAGAAGACTCCGGAACCATCGGATTTGTGCTCAGCCCCCAGGCCAGCTGCGAAGACCTCCACCTGGCCCGACGCTTTGCCACCGAAGTGCTCGGTGCGAATCGACTCTACGTGGGCGGTAACCCCGACGGCTTCGAGGACGACTTCCTCATCAAAGCCGACAAGAACCCCAACCGCCGCGGGCTGGCCACGATCTTCGCCGGCACCGGCGAGTTGCTCGGCTTCGAGGCATTGATCAAAGACATGGAGAGCGGCGCGGTCAAGTCGCTCTACATGATGGAAACGCAGATCCCGGTCGACGGAGACGCCCGTGAGCGTTTCCTGGCGGCGGTCGACAAGCTCGACCTCTTCGTTCTGCAGTCTCAGCACCACGGTGAGTTGTCCACCCGGGCGCATATCGCCCTGCCGGCCTGCTCCCATGCCGAGACCGAAGGCACCTTTGTGAACTTCGACGGCGTCGCCCAGGAGTTTGAGCGTGCCTTCGCGCCCCATGGCGAGTCGCTGCCGCACTGGCAGATCTTCATGCGCCTGGCCCGCGCCATGGATCACAAACTCACCTACACCTTCGTCCATCAGATCCGAAAGGAGATGTTCGAGGGCTCGGCGGCCACCGAAGAGGCGTCTCAGTCTCCTGCTGAGTAATGGAATCGAGCCCTGTTCAAGGCCCTGCTCGTCGTTGAAAGGATGGAATCATCATGATGGTCGAAGTGCTCATTAGCATCGCCAAGATCTTCGTCATCGTCCTGGGGTTTGTCATGGCCGTCGCCGGCCTGCTGACACTCCTGGGCGACCGCAAGCAGTCGTCGAAGATCCAAAACCGCGTGGGACCGAACCAGGCCAAGATCCTGGGCATCGGGATTCTGGGTATCCCCCACTTCCTGGCCGACGGTCTCAAGCTGGTGCTCAAGGAAAACATTACGCCGGCCGGGGCCAACCGCTTCTTGCACACGCTGGCACCGACCCTGGTGCTGGCACCGGCGCTGATCGGCTGGGCGGTGATCCCCTTTATGGATCACTTCTGCACCGGCTCGATCCAAACCACCACCGAGTACACCGAGATCTGCGTGGGGGGAGACTGGAAGAACTACTTCTCCATCATGCATCTCAACGCCGGCCTGCTCTTCGCGTTTGCCATTGCCGCCATCTCGGTCTACGGCGCCGCCATCGCCGGGTGGGCATCCAACAGCAAGTACAGCCTCCTGGGCGGCCTGCGCTCCTCGGCTCAGATGATCTCTTACGAGGTTTCCATGGGGCTGAGCCTGGCTGGCGTCCTCCTGATCTACGGCACCCTGGACCTCAACGAGATGGCCCGCATGCAGGGCTACCTGCTCTGGGACTGGCTGCCGATGTGGGGCGTGGTGGTTCAGCCGCTGGCCTTCTTCCTCTTCTTTTTGGCCGGTATGGCCGAGACCAAGCGTGCGCCCTTCGACCTGCCCGAGGGCGAGTCTGAGATTGTGGCCGGGTACCTCACCGAGTACTCCACGATGAAGTTCGCGATGATGCAGCTGGCGGAGTACGCCGCCACCGTGTTCATCGCCGCGCTCATCGCCGTGATCTTCCTCGGCGGCTGGCAGGTGCCCTTCATCTACGGTGATGGCATCCGCATCTTCGACAACCACTGGGTGCCCTTCGGTGAGCAGGCCTGGTACTGGATCTCGATCTTCCTGCGCATCGGCGCGATGGTCTTCAAGATCCTGCTGCTCGTCTGGCTGCAGTTCATGATGCGCTGGACCCTGCCGCGCTTCCGCTACGACCAGGTCATGACGCTGGGTTGGAAGATTCTGCTCCCGCTGAGCATTGCCAACCTCTTTGTCACCGCGCTGATCGTCACCCTGCTTTAATCCAAGCGCCGGGGCTCCACCGCAGCCCTGGCCTTTCGCCGCCTGAACCGAGGTCGTATATGGCCACCGTGAACGTTAAAGTCATCGATCGCCAGCCGCAGTCGCTCTGGGAGAAAACCTACATCCCCGAGATTATCCGCGGCCTTGCGGTGACCACCGGTCACTTCTTTCGCAACCTCAACCCCAACCACGAAAAGCGCACGATCTTCACGCGCAACTACCCCGAAGAGCCCACGATCTATCCGGAGCGCTACCGGGGACTGCATCGCCTGATGCTTCGTGATGACGGGCAGGTGCGTTGTGTCGCGTGCATGTGCTGCTCGACCATCTGCCCGGCCGACTGCATCCACATCGAAGCCGGCGAGCATGACGATCCGACCATCGAGAAGTACCCGGCGGTCTTTGTCATCGACGAGCTGCGCTGCATCGTCTGCGGTCTCTGCGTGGAGGCCTGTCCCTGCGACGCGATCCGCATGGACTCGGGCACGCATATCCCGCCGTATGGCGCCCGCGAAGACGCGTTCTACAACCGCGACCTGCTCATGAGCCGGGGCGGTCTCTCCATGGCCGCTCAGGGCGGCAAACGCTGAAGAGGCTTTGATGTCCCCAGGGACACCGAACACACAGCCGCAGAGGCCGCATCGCGCAGGCCCGCTCCTCGGGGCGGGCCTGCTCCTTTTGGCCGGAGGCCTGAGCGTCGCCGCTCAACTCTACACCGATTCCGCCCGCCCCTCCGATGACGATTGGCAGGCCGCGGCTGCCTATGTAGTCGACACTGCCGACGCCAGCGATGCCATTCGGGTGGAACCCACCTGGTCGGAGAGCGCGCTGGTACACCTGGGCCCGGTGGGCAATCTCCTGCACCGCCAGCATCGCCCTCAACCCGAAGATTTTCAGTCCATCGAGCGTGTGTGGGTGATCGCCGACGCGTCGCGGGGCGACGACGGTCTTCACCGTCTTCCGCCACAGACCCGGCTCACCGACACTCAGAACTTCGGGCGAGTCACGGTGCGGGCCTACGAACTCGCTGACTGGGTCGATCTGGGCCCCTCCCTTCTCGATCGGCTGCCTGAGGCCCGCGTTCGCCATATAAAAGCCGACGGCAGCCCCCGCACCACCTGCCAACGTTGGGATAAACGACGGCAGCGCTGGATCTGTCCGGGCGGTGACTTCGTGGGCCGGGACCTCAAGGAAGTGGGTGATGATCCGCGGCGTTGCGTACGCGCCCACGCGCTGGCCGACGGAGCCATCCTGCAAGTGAGCTACCCCGGAGAGGTCTTACTCGGGGAGGCCCCCGCCACCGAGCGCTGGTTGCGGCTGCGCGGCGGACTCGATCTCCGTGGCGCTCGCCATGAGCACTCTAAGCCCATGTCTTTCCGTCTGCTGGTCGATGGAGAAGAGAAGGTCGCGCAGCCCATCACCCGATTCGATTCCACCTGGTGGGCCCATACAATCGACCTGAGCGGCGTCTCCCCACAGAGCGAAGTCGTGCTCGAGGTTCGCGCCGAGCCGCCGGCAAGCGCCCGCCAGTTCTGCTTCAACGGCTGGGTCATTAACACGGAGCAGGCCGAGCTTCTCAGAGATCATAGCGGAAGCGTTGAATCGAGCTCTTCGAATTGATCTCGATCTGCGCCTTGCGGCTCTTGTCGCCGGCTCGCAACTCAATGGTGTAGCGCCCCGGCCTCAGGGTCGTCTGGAAGGGAGTCTCCCCGACCTTCTGACCCTCGACAAAGATAGCGGCTGTCGGCTGAGAAGAGATGGCCACGATCTGGCCGTCGGCGTGTCGCCAGGCGGTCGGGGCGGCCGAATTCTGCGGGGCCTCCTCGCCGGCCTGAGCCCCTTCGGTGACCGGGGAAGCATCGTCACCGTCGGCGATGAAAAGGTAGCCCGCGGTGAGAAACGCCGCCACCAGTCCCAGCATCAATAAGGAGAAGCCTCCGATGATCGCCACCGATGCCCCGGTCGAGCGTCCTTTTTCGGCGGGCTCCATCTCAAGCTGCTCCACCGCCCCACTGGCCTGCGTAAGCCCCGGGGCGTTGCGCGGCTGAACCGGCTCCTCCCCTGTATCCTTCGCCGTGAGCCGGGGGCCGGCGGTGGTAACCCCGTGCTTCTCAAACCCGAAGAGCTGCTCGGTGGGACGGGCCATATCCAGCCCCCGGAGCTGACGCACCATAATGGAGAGTTCCCGGGTACCGATCACCTCATCGGAGGTACGCAGGTACGTCTGAAGCGCCCGCTGCATCGTCGCCGCGTTGGCAAAACGAGCTTCGCGATCTTTACTCATCGCTCGGGCAATGATCCGCGCCAGTGCCTCGGGAACATCGTTGCGATAGGTCCGGATGTCGGGTGGATCTTCGCTCAGGATTTTGGAGACCGCGGTAAGCTCTTCACCAAAGGGCTTAATACCGGTCAGCAGCTCGTAGAAAAGCACGCCGACCGAGAAAATGTCTGCCCGCCAGTCCAGCGCTGTGCCCTCGATTTGTTCGGGCGCCATGTAGGCGAACTTGCCCTTGACCGCTCCGGACTCGGTCTTGGTGGTATTGAGCGACGCCTTCGCCACGCCAAAGTCCACCAGCTTGACCACCCCATCATTGGAGATCAGCGCGTTTTGTGGCGAGATATCGCGATGGATCAGCCCCACATGGTTGCCGTCGCGATCCACAAAATCGTGCGCGTAATCGAGCGCCTCCAAGAGGTCGGAGATGATCCGCACGCTGTAGCCAATCGGGATCGCCGATCCCCGTTCTCTCAGCGCTCGGTGGAGCTGCGCGAGATTCAGGCCATCGATGAACTCCATGGCGATGAAATACTCGCCATCGAACTCCCCGAGTTCGAAGACCTGACCAATGTTAGGGTGGGTGAGGTGCGCGACCATGCGCGCCTCATCGAGAAACATCTCGGCCACCTGCCCCTGCTGGGCCAGGTGCGGGAGGATCCTCTTGATCACCAGCTCTTTGTTGAACCCGCCCGGGCCGCGCTGTTCCGCCAACCAGATCTCGGCCATACCACCGGTGGCGATATGGCGGATGAGGGTGTACTTGCCGAATGTCGTGTCGGCGTGCATGGCCGCCGGACCCTTGATTGTGGTCGTCATCAGGAAAGACTCCTTGGGGGCACCTGAAGCCAAGACGGTATGAGAGAGCGCCTCGCCAGGCAAGAGCGTCGCGCGCTCTCCGCCCCCCGACAGGGCAAAAAACTTGGCCCCGCACCTCCCTGACCTACACTGCCCTGGCACCCGCGACGATCCACCGTCGAGGGCCCACGGATGGCCCCTTCGGCGTGTGGCCAGCATATGTTCGGCAGCGACAGAACATGGAGTTCAGAGATGGTATTCAGATCGTGGCAATCGACCCTCGGGGTATTCGCGCTGGCGGTGACGGGCCTGGGATGCGCGACCACGACCAGCGCCCCCTTTCATATGTACGCCTCCCCCATGCTCGAAGACGAACTCAGCCCGCCCATCGCCCGCGGGCTCCCCGGCGGCGATGCGTCCGCCCCGGGCGTGTTGCCCACCCAGGTCTACGTCTACCGCAGCCACAGCTCGCCGACGAGCACAGCTGCACCGCGGCGCAGCCGTCCGGCGGTGGGCCGCGCCCCGATGGACACGATCACCCCTGCGGCGCGTCCGGCGCTGGCCAGCTATCGGCCAACCGCCGCATCGACCGGGGCGGCGACCACCCCGCACCAGAGCGCCTCAGAGGTGACCCCACCGACGCCCGCCCCGACCGGCGAGGGCTCATTGGCGGCGGCCTACGTCCACGCGGTCTTTGCGCTCAACGGAGTCGCCTTTAGCGAGGCGGCCGCCGCCAGCGTGCCGGAACTCTACCGGGCCTGCCGTGCTGAGGGGAAGGTCTACCACTCCAGCCGCCCGGCCGTTGGCGATATGGTCTTCTTTCACAACACCTACGACGCCAACGAAGACCAACGCAATAACGATTGGTACACCCTGGTCGGCATCGTCGAGGCCCACAACGCCGCCGGGACAACCAGCGTGCTGGCCTACCTGGACGAGGGAGTGCGGCGAGTGCAGCTGAACCTGGAGCAGGTCGACAGCAAAGAGGTGGAGGGTGAGGCGGCCAACAGCATGCTTCGCCCCCCGCAGGCCGAAGATCCTCCCTTTACCCAGCACCTGGCCGGTCAACTCTTTGCCGGGTTCTGTAACGCGCTTGGGGAGCGTGATGAGCTGATGGTCGTCGACAACTGGCAGCCGGGCATGACCCTAGAGCCGTGAAGCCGGAGGGGATGATGCCAGATACGCCGGTGTGGATCGCTTTGGACTGAGCAGGCAAAGCTCGCCGAGCGCCCAATCACCCTCCAGCCTGGCCAGCCCTCCCTGTTGCAATAGCTCGCAGAGCGCCGCCGGTCCGAAGGGACCCAGCGCCAGGGTGATGTGCGGTGTCCAGTACGCCGCGCTGTAGAAGGGGTGTAGTCGGTATCCCGCCGCGTTCAGACGCCGGTTGATGGCCTGAAAATAGCGGTCGAGTGCCGGATCGCGCACCACCCCTAAAAAGAGCACTTGCCGGGGGCGCGCAAACACTCCCAGTGCGCTGGTGCGAATGGCCGGGCGCGCCACACTCAGCGGCTCGTGCAGAAGCGCCTCCAGCGCCAGGGGATGCTCGGACTCCACGATCTGAAACGAGAGATGAGGCACCCGCACCGCTCGGGGAATCACGTCGGGGATCAGCGCTTCGGCGTGATCCCAGAAGGTGGCAATCCGGGCGCTGAGTTCGCCTGAGAGTTGTGCGGCTACCGCATACATCGCGACCTCGGAGGTTCGAGGGAATCACGCCGGCCGCTGCTCACCAGTCGCCGGCGCCCTGCTGCGTGACGCACCCTCGATCTTAGTCGCCGGGGCCCTCTCACCAACTCACGGCCCCTCCCCTCCCCGAGTCACGGGCTCTCGGGGGCTGTTAAGACCTCCCCCCGCCGCCTAGGCAGCCCCATGTAGGCATCGAAACGAGCCCTCCCGAGCGCTCCCGGCCTGTTGTAGACCCGATCCAGACTCCTGTGCTGGCGAGTCCGGACCGCCGGGTTCACAGACGCCCCGGACCGGGGGAATAGCCCGGGCCTCTCATCCGTGGTTTAGCTGACGCCGCGATTCCATTGTGATTGTAAGATGTTAACCGGACTAAAAGCCCTTCTGAGCTTGCCGCAGGCGCCTGCGCCCCTAATTTGGCCGTGAACGGGCCTTCCGCCCCGCTTTACCCTGGCGAGCTGGCGGCTTGACAAGGCAGGCCCCCCGTTGCGAGGTTCTGCCCCCCTTCGGGTCATCTTCAGAGCGTCTTTTCGGCGCCGGTGTCCGGAACGCCCGGACGACCTGAGCCCTATCAACATCATCCGTTGAGCTTCATCCTACCCCGAGCCCCCCATGAGTAAGCGCGACTACTACGAGGTTCTTGGCGTCTCCCGAGACGTTGACGACAAAGAGCTCAAAAAGGCCTACCGCCGCCTGGCGATGCAGAATCACCCCGACCGCAACCCGGACGATGCCGAGGCCGAGGCGCGCTTCAAAGAGGCCGCCGAGGCCTACGAGGTGCTAAGCGACGCGCAGAAACGAGCCCGCTACGATCGCTTCGGTCATGAGGGCGTGCGCGGCGCCGCCGGTCCCGGCGCGGGCTTCCATTCGATGGACGATATCTTCTCGCAGTTCGGAGATATTTTCGGGGATATGTTCGGCTTTGGTGGCGGCGGCCGCCGCTCTCGAGGCGGCCCACAGCGCGGATCCGATCTTCGCGAAGACCTCAAGCTCTCTTTTAAAGAGGCGGCCTTCGGGACCAGCAAGACCATCTCGGTGGTCCGTCACGTCGACTGTGAGACCTGCTCCGGAAGCGGCGCGCGCCCGGGCACCGAGCCGGTGACCTGCTCCACCTGTCAGGGCCGCGGGCAGATCAATCACAGCCAGGGCTTCTTCACGCTGACCTCGACCTGCCCGCACTGCCAGGGCAGCGGCAAGCGCATTGAAGATCCCTGCGGCGACTGCCGCGGCTCGGGCAAGCAACGCTCCACCCGGGAGGTCAGCGTCACCATCCCGGCCGGCGTCGACACCGGGATGCGCCTGCGCCTCAGCGGTGAGGGCGAAGCCGGCAGCCGCGGCGGCCCCCCGGGAGATCTCTACGTATTTATTCACGTGGAGCCCAGCGAGGTCTTTGAACGCGATAACGAGCACCTCCATCTTCGCCAGCCGATCAGCTTTGTGCAGGCGATCCTGGGCGCCGAGATCGAGATCCCGACCCTGGAGAATAACGAAACCATCACGGTGAAGGCCGGCACTCAGTACGGCGACACCCTGGTACTCAAGAACCAGGGCCTGGCGCGCGTGCAGGGCTCGGGCCGCGGCAACCTGGTGGTCCATTTCGCCGTGGAGATCCCCTCCAAAGTATCCTCTAAGGAGCGCGAGCTCCTGGAGGGCTACGCCGAGGCCCAGGGCATCCCGGTCAAGAAGGGCGGGTTCTTCAACAAGCTCAAAGACAAGATCGGCTGATGTGTAGCCCGCCCCTCTTCCGGGCATGAAAAAAGCCCCGCGCTTGTCAGCGCGGGGCTTTTTTCATGCCTACAAACCACCGAGGTCGCCCATCCGGAGCCCCGCGCTTAGTTCGAGATATCTTCCTCTCGCCCGAGATAGGGCTCCAGCGCAGCCTGCAGAAAGAGGCGCGCCCGGTGCAGGCGGGTCTTGACCGCGCCGGTGCTCAGCTCCAGCACCGAGGCGATTTGGTCGAGGCTTAACCCCTCGATCTCGCGGAGCAAAAACACCGCCTGATACTTCGGATCAAGCTGATCGATGGCCGCCAGGATCTGGTCGCGGAGCTCCCGGTTTTCGACCGCCTCATCGCCGCGCACTCGCCAGCCCGCCGGCTCCCCGGGAGCCGAGCGCTCCAGGCGAGCACCGTCGTGAACCTCCTCCACGCTGACCTCGTTGCGCCGGCGCGCCTTGCGCAGCCGCATCAGCGCGGCGTTGACCACGATGCGGTACATCCAGCTGGAGAGCTGAGCGTCGCCGGCAAAGGTATCGAGCTTGCGATAGATATTGATAAACGCTTCCTGGACCACGTCCTGGGCGTCGGCCTCGCTCTTGGTGAGACTGAACGCCAGACGGTAGACCTTGTCGCGATGGCGCTCCACGATCTTCTCAAAGGCCGCAAAGTCGCCATCGACCGCGCGCTCAGCGAGCTGAACGTCTTCGAGGGTATCGAGCGCGTCGGCGGAGAGAGGATCGGGCATGAGCACACAGACCTTCGGGGCGAGGGCAAAGGAAGCGACCAGGAAGAGGCTATCCGCGCAGCGGATCGGAGGACGCTTATCGCGGCGACATGCCCCGGGTCAATCGCCGCTGCGATTCTTGATCAATAGTAGACGCGCGGGCCGGATCGCTTAAAGCCGCGCTCTCGTAAGCGCGGCGCGCCAGCTCGGGCTTGCCGCGCTCGGCCAGCAGTCGGGCCAGCGCCAGGTGAGCGTCGGCGCTGAGCGCTTCGATCGCCACCCGGCGTCGAGCGGCCCGCAGCTGGAGCTCTCCGTCGGCGGTCTCGGCAATCACCTGAGCGAGCTTCGGATCGTGGGGGTCGAGCTCAAAGCGCGCCCGGCGCGCCAGCCTGACCGTGGCGGCGTCGTCCAGCGCCCCGGCCCGCTCCTCAAGCAGCGCCCAGGCCGCCGCGCTATAGGGATTGAGCGAGGTGGCGGCCTCCGCGTGGACCGCGGCCTCCACCAGCGCCTCGCGTTGAGCAGCGCTGCGCGCCAGGGCCATCCGGAGCTCGGCGCTTTCTAACCCCTGATCCAGCGCCCGCCATCCGGCCTGGAGCGCCTCTTCGTCGAGTTCCAGTCCGGCCAGCGCGTGCGCCAGAATCGCTTCGACCCGCGCCCGCTCCCCCGCATCCCCGGAAGCCTCGGCCTGGCGACGGGCGGCGCGAATAAGCACCTGCGCCTGATCGGCGCGCCCCTGCATGGCGGCCAGCAGCGCGTGATACGCATCTTCCTCGGCCGCACTCAACTCTGTCAGGTCCCCTCCCCTGGCCAGCGTGCCCAGGCGCCCCCAGTCAACCACGGGCTGGGCCAGCAACGCGCTAAAGCGCCGGCGCAACCACCTGTCGAAGTCCTGATCGAGCGCGGCGCCGGACATGTCTAACACCCGGGGCGCGACCTCTTCAAAGAGCGGGGTCTGTGCAAACGCGCGCAATATCTCGTCGATCGCCTCTCGCCCCCCGATCTCGACGATGTACTCCACGGCCAGGCTGGCCAGCTGGTAGGTCACGACCACATCGCCCCCTCGGCCGGTCAAAAAGGCATCACCGAGCTCGCTGAGCGCGGGAACCCCACCATGCTGGAGGCGACGTGCGATCTCATCGTCATGAAAGCGCCGGTAGGCCGGATCGCGCTCCGCGGTCTCATACTCGGCCAGCCCCTCGGTGAACCAGCGCGGCACGCGCCCTTGGGAAACACGAATATGGTAGGCGTGCGCGATCTCGTGCCACAGGACCAGCTCCCAGTTGAAGTTGGCATCGCTCGGGCTGCGCATCAGCACCGTATCGCCAAAGCAGATGCCATGGGGATCGATCTGGGGCACGCCCACCGAACGCACCGAAAAGGTCTGAGGTTCTGGATAAATCTCCAGCATCAGGGGTTCGATCTGCACTCCATAACGCTGCGAAAACAACGCGTGCGCCTCCTCCACCACTGGCAGGCTCGCCGCACTCAGGGGACGATGCTGATCGAGGTGCGCCCGCAGGCGCAGGCCACCATCAAGCGTTTCGGTTACATAGTCGCGCAGCCCGCTCTCGTAGAGCTGCACCATATTATGAACCCGCACGTGGAAGGGATCCTGACGCGCGGCCTCCCGGAGTACAGTCAGGGCGCGCGCCTCATCGCCGGTACGGGTCAACGCCAACCCGAGTCCGGCCAGCGCCGCGGGGTGCTCGGCATCGCGCGCCAGCGCCTGCTCGAAGAACGCAACCGCTTCGTCGTGACGATTGTTCTGGGCTGCCCCCTGGGCCACCTGCACATCGAGGTCGGGAAGCTCCGCGCGGGGGCCTTCGTAGGCCTTCCTGGCCTCCGCAAAGGCATTCTCGTCGCCGGCTAGATAGGCGGATGCGGCGAGCAGACCGAGCGCCTCTGCATGGCGCGGAGCGCGTGTGAGCAGCTGTGAGACCAGGTCCCGGGTCTGCGCCCACTGCCCCAGGGTCAGCGCCAGCTCGGCCTCAAGCAGGATCAACTCCGGATGGTGCGGCGCAAGCTCCCGCCCGCTCTGGAGCGAGGCTTCGGCGCCGGGGATGTCGCCCCCGACAAAAAATGCGATCTTCGCCATGAGCCGGTGGGCGTCGGGGTGCTGAGGAGCGAGTTCCAAAACGCGCTCCAGCGAATCTTCCGCCTCGGCGTTGTTATAGCCGGCGAGCATCAACTCGGCGAAGGCCAGGTGCACATCGGGACGCTCGGGGGCCTGGCGCGCGGCCCGCCCCAGGGCCCGGTTGGCGTCGCGTAGACGCCCAATAAGGCGCATCGCGCGCGCCACGTATACCAGATCGGCGGGATCTTCGATGAGCCCGTCATTGTAGCGGGCGGCCATCGCCTCCAGCACTTGACGCGCCTCCGGACGGGCGCCCCGATCCCAGAGCATGCGCCCCAGCGCAAAGCGAACCTCCATGCTCTGCGGCTGCTCGGCCAGGAGCGAGCGCAGCAACGCTTCGGCATCGTCCCAGTCGCCGGCAAACCACTGCAAATTCGCCAGCGCCGCGCCCGCCCGGGCGCGGGCTGGCTCATCCGGAGCGCGTTCAAACGCCCGGGCGGCCATGGTCCGCGCGCCCGCATCGTCTCCCTCCCAGCGCGCAAAACGCGCTCGCACCAGCAGGGAGTCGGCATCGTCGTGGGAGCGCGCCAGGACCCTGGCCTCCGCCAGGCGTCCCTCATCAAAGGCCAGACGCGCCGAGCGCTTCTGCACTGACGGGGATTCCGGGCCGATAGAGAGCTGGGCTCGAGCTTCCGGAACCGTGAGCGTCAGGATGGAAAGCGCAAGCCCTCCCACCGCCAGGGCCGCCAGCAGGCGCTGTGGGCGATTCATCGTCTCACCTCCGTGATCCCCGAGAAGGCCATCTCCGGCATAAGAGGAGCTTAGAGGCCACCAACGATACGCCAGCGGTCCCCCTCAAGCGCCAGATTCATACGGTTCACGTCGACGCCGGCGTCCCAGGCGTCTTGCCCACCCAGAGCGTACTGGTAGGCGAAGTCGTACTCGTAATCGATCTGGGCGCGCGGACCCTCGATGTTCAGCCCCTTAACCACAATCGCCATCTGGATGCGATCCGCGTGTTGCGCGGTCAGCTCCAGAATCGAGACCAGCTCCTCCCGACCGTAGTCGTCGGTGGTGGTCTCGGTGGTGCCGGCGTTGTCGTAGTAATCGTCGCTGATGAGCTGATTGAGCGTCCCGTAATCCTTGTCGACGAGCGCCTGGCGGTAGCGATAGAGCACGTCCAGGGCCTGACGAGCCTCGGTGGTGTCGAGGATCTGCGACTCGGGATCGATCTTAAAGTCGGCGTCATCGGCGTAGAGCGAGTCGGGCGTAATGTAGTGCGTGGCGCAACCGAAACTGAGCGAGATCGCCGCCAGCGTCACCAGCATTTTCAGGGCGTTGGCGAATCCTCGAGACATCAACATGCAGGGCTCCTGCTCATGGCAAAGGGAGAGATTCTCCCGGGAGGTCATCAGGGGTGTAGGGGACACGCGCCCCGCAGCGCGGGGTCTAACGGTAGGTCTTTGCGCCGGTATTCCGGCGCCATTGCAGCCGGTCCAGCCAGCGGGTGGCTTCTTGAGCATAACGGGTGATCGACGACTGACTCAGTTCCTCAAAGACTTCTAAGGCATCTTCATCGCGATCCACAAAGTAGTATACCTGACCTAGCATCAGGTCGGCTTCAGCGTCCAGAACCTCGGCGCCAAGTTGCCCGCGAGCCCGCTCCAACCAGGGAAGCGCATCGCGCCATTGCCGGCTCTGCCAGAGGCGGCGGCCCACCAGGTAGGCCGCCCCCGGGTCATCGGGCTCCTCGTGCGCCCAGTGTGCCACCTGATAGAGGCCCATGGCACTGGAGTTGGAACCCACCAGGTATCGCCGCGCCGGGTCATGGGCGCGCTCAGCGTAGTGCGCCCGCAGGCGAAGAGAGCGCTCCAAATCAATGGGGACCCCGGCATCCAGGCACCCAACGTAGGTTCGGGCGGCGTCTTCGGCCTGACCGCTCTGCCAGAGCAGGTCTCCCCGGAGCGCTTCGAGTTCAGCCCGCTCCACAAGACTTATGGGAGCGTTTAGACGCTCATCCAGCAGCGCCAGCCCCTCGTCATAGCGGCCCATCTGCCCCAGCGCCCGGGCGTATTCGGCCACCGCCGTAACCAACCCCGGGCTCGCCGCCAGCACCCGATCCAGGTGCACCAGCGCCTCGGCCGGCAGCCCCTCCCGGGCGGCCAGCGTGGCCAGCCGGCGCCATTCGGCCATCGTACGCGCGCAGACCTTTCCAAAAATACTCGGACGATCGTAGAGGTAGCGGGCCACCTCCCGTTGACGAGCGTCGAGCTCGATCGCGTCGATAAAGTGCTCCCATTCACTCACCAGCTCGACCACCGACTTGCCGTAGGCGCCCGAAAAGTCGCCGTGGCTGTAGGCCTCTTTAAAGGCCTCGATGCCGTAGGTGTCGATCAGGTAGCGCACAAATGAGCCCATCAGGGTGTATGCCCGGCCGGAGGCCTGCGTCCAGAACCCGGAGGCGCCGAGCAACGCCCGCAGGTCAGGGGCGATCGCCAGCTCTCGCATCGCGCGGCTGGCCTGATGGGCGCTGAGGTCGCGCGCGGGCCACTCCGCGGCGAACGCGGCGCCCTCCACCAGCCCCATATTGACGCCGACGCCCCGTTGCATGCTCAGACGCAGCGGCCCACTGCCGAAGGGTTCGGTAAAAATATGCGCCAGCTCGTGCGCGATCATCCGATCGCCGGTGCCGCGCCAGAGAATATGCATCTCATGGAGCCACAGCTTGGCAACCATCGTGTTGCGGCCCCCCATAAGCGCGCCTTTGGAGTCCCGGTCGGCGTACACAAAGCTGCGCACCTTCCGCCCGGTAAACTCCACCGGATCGGTACCAAAGAACTGACGCAGCTCGTCGTAGCGATACTCATGATCTTCGGCGAGTTGCGCGGCGGCCTGCTCCCAGACCCGGGTTTTGGGGTAGAAGATCAGGAAGTGCTCCGTCTCGATCAGGCCGCCGAGTTCGCGGGCGATATGCGTGCGATCGATACCGATGCCGAAATCCTGACGGTAAGCGAATCCGACCGTGAAGACGACCATCGCCACCAGCGCCAGCGCCACGGTCCAACCGGCGCGCAGCCCTCGTTGCCAACGCTGGCGCGCGTCCAGCGCGGCCACGACGGCCACCAGAGCGATCGCGTGAAGGATCCGATACGAAATCAAACTCAGGGGAACTGCCAGCGCTTCGTCATAGATCGAGCCCCCGAAGTAACCGAGAAACCACTGATGTCCCACAATCGGCGGCTCAGTGGCCAGGTGGTAGGCCAGCGCGGCCCCGTCGGCCAGGGGGAGCCCAAACGCCACCCACCAGGTCAGACGCCGGCGCCCCAGCCAGGTCACCGCCACCCAGGCGCTGGCCGTGCCCATCAGCACGGCCATCCCGGCAATCAATCCCCAGAAACTATACCCTGCAGCCCAATCGCAATTGGGTACGCGCAGCCCGTTTAAGGTCAGTAACCCCAGGGGCACCACCAGCAGCCCGAGATTGCGCAGCGCAAAGCGGCCAAAATCGACCGCCCGGCCCGCCAACGCATCCTGGCGTAGCGCATCCGCGACGGTCAGCCCGGTCGCCAGCAGTCCACCGATCACCCCGAAGAGCGCGGCAGATTCATAGCCCACCAGATTGAAGAGGGGCACAAAACACGCCACCGCGGCGACCACCACGCAGAAGGTGGCCGCCAGCAGGTAGCGCCGCGTCAACCTCAGCTCAGCGACGCGGTGTGTGATACGATTCCATCTGCTCAAAGCGCACCCAGGTGCCTTCTCCGATACCGAGTTCGGCGCTGAGCCCGCCGTTGATCTCAAAGACGTATCTCGCCGCGGCATCCACTTGCCGTGGGGTCAACGTCTGCGGCTCGGCGTTCTCGACCACCCCGACCACCCGGCCCGAATCGTTAATAAAGATCATATCGAGCGGAATCAGCGTGTTCTTCATCCAGAACGAGAGCGTACGCTCGGTGGGGTAGATAAAGAGCATCCCCCAGTCATCGAGCATATGCGGGCGATACATCAGCCCCCGGGATTGCTCCGCGGCGGTGAGCGCCAGCTCGGTATAAAATTGCGCCCGCGGGGCTTCGCCAGACTCAGCCTCGTCCCTGGAGTCGAAGAAGCTGAGCACCGGCGTGTCCTCGTCACGCGCCCCGTTCATCGCCGGTGGCACCTGACACCCGCCGTCCAGGCAGCGGTAGAACCCCTCGCACTCCCCATCGACCACACAACGCTCCGCAGCGCCGGAGTTCTGTGGCGCCCCGGCCGCCGGGGGCTGATCGTCGGTTTCTGAAGCGTGCTCGCAGCTAAACGCCAGGGAGGCCATCGCCAGGAGCATTAAGACGAGCAACGCCGGGCGCGGCCGGAGCGCATAGACCATCTCAGATCTCCTGGAGCGTGGTGCGGATCAGTTCTTTGAGCTGGGGATCTTCCTCGGCCTCCAGCCGCGCCTGAAGTCGCGTTTTAGGCGTATTTCCGGGCAACTTTGCCATGGCAAGGATGGCCTCGCGACGCACCTGAGAGGAGCCGTCGCGCAGCGCCGTCTCCACCAGGGGCTGGGCGCTGGCGTGACCGGTATCACCCAGCGCTCGCACCGCGGTGGCCCGCAGCTCCGGGTCCTCCGCGCTGACCTGCAGCGCGATGTTGGTCACTGCGATTCCCAATTCAAAGCGCCCCAGCTGAGTCAGTGCGGTCAGCTTGACCTCGCGAGCCGGATCGTTAACCGCGCCGCCCAGCAAGCCCACATGCTGACGAACCGTCTCAGTGTCGCTCCCCTGCGCAAAGGACGTCAGCGCGCGCAGCGCGGCGGCGCGCACCGCCGCCGACTCGTGCGAGGCCATCGGGCGGATACGCTCAATCGCCCGGGGATCTTCCCGCATCCCAAAGGCATCGACAGCGGCGGCCACTACCTGCGGGTCGCTGTCATCGAGGTAACCCATCAGCGTATCGATCTGCTGGGTTGCCGGGGCCTGCCCCAGCGCCAGCGCCACGCTGCGACGCACCTGCGGGGAGCGATCGCCGGACATCTCGCTGAGACGCTGCAGTGCGCGCTCACCACCGACGGCGCCAAGCGCGCGGGCGGCGGCCCCTCGGATGGCGTTGTCCCGATGCTTCGAGCCCTCCTCCAGACGCGCGAGCACCTCCGACGAGGGCGCGCCGCCCTGGCGAGTCGCCCGTTCGCCGAGCGCCTCGTAGGCCACGCGCTGAACCTTGACATCGCGCACCTGGGTCTGTTCCAGCACCACCTCCGGCGACTGGTTGACCATGATGGCGTAGGCCGCCTGTGCCAGGCGCTCCTGCTCCGCGCCGGAGGCATCTTCGGCCCGCGCGCTCAGCACCGCCACGCTGGCCACATCGTTCTGCAGCACCAGCGCCTCGGTGGCGGCGCTGCGGCGGCGCGCCAGCGCATCGCCCAGATACCCCTCCAGCGCTTCACGCCCCTGATCGGTGCCCAGACGGGCAACCTCGTTGAGGGCCTGATTGATATGCCCTTCACTGCGATGCTCGGCGATGTAACGAAGCCCCGCCAGGCGCACCGCCGCAGGCTTAGCGGACGCCGAGAGATCATCGGCCAACTTCAGGCGCACCGCCGCAGCTACCGCCTCATCGGTCAGCGCCGCCACCCGGACCGGATGCCCGGAAAGTTTCTCGAGCGAATCGGCGGCTTTCATCGCCAGCGCTTCGGTCTCCGAACGCAGCGCCTGGGCCAGCGCATCAAGCACGCGCTCATCTCCCGGCCGATCCCCGAGCGCCTCGGCCGCCGCGAGCTTCTCCTCGGCCTGACCGCGACGCAGCAAAAAGAACTGCTCCTGAACGTTGAAACGGGCCTGGTTCGACTTGCCCAAAAACTCGGCCATCGCCCGCGCCAGCGACGCGCTCCTCTCGTCGGCCATCGCCTCGGCCACCGCCGTGAGCACCGGCTCCTGCCCCGAGACGCCATCGAGAATTCCGAGCGTGGCCTGGCGCACATCACGGCTTTCATGGCCGAGCAGCGGCAACACCTGATCCAGACGAAGATCGCCCACCGAGGGCAGCATCTTCACCGTGGAAAACACCGTAAAGGGCTGACTGGCCCCCAGGTAGGCGTAGAGTTCATCGAGCAGCTCACTGCGGTTGGCGCGCCATTGCTCTTGCACCTGCTCCATCGGCACGAGTTCACCATCGGGCATGATCACCTGCCCGCTGCTCAGACGCCCGGGCGGCAGGACCTTCCACAACGGCACATTGAGCGTGTACGCGGCAAAAGGCACATCCGCGCGAGTCAGCGGACGATCCGCGTAGCCCGGGAAACTCACCGCGGGCACCCCGAACTCAGTCAGCGTGTACACCACCTCGGCGATGATCACGATGGCGTAGTCCGCCTTATTACTGTCGATATGGACCTGCACCTGGGCCCGGTCCGGCACCTGCCCGGAGACCTCCGCGTAGGAATTTCCGTAGGTGGGGCGCTTGGCCCGACGCAGCGCCTCAAAGGCCTGCTCGATCGTCTTGCGGGTCACCTCACCGGAGAGCGAACCTTCGGCACGCGGGACCAGGACGTAGTCTCGCTGATCGGCCAGGCGCACCTCCTCATAGGAGTAACGTACGTTGCCGCCCTCGGCCCAGGCTGCGGGCATGCCCAGCACGCCTCCGGCCGACATGACAAGCCCTGCCACCAGGACACCAATCCCTTTTTTCGCTCTTTTCATCCAGCCTTCTCCTGCACTCGTTCACCAGCACGCTCCGCCTTACCTTCCTAGGGTCTTCTTACCAGGGGCGCGTGTCCTACCTCAGGTATGGAGCCCGCCACCATGACCTATAAGACGAGGCTTCTTCAAGATCATTCCAAAACCAGCCTGTCCGCTCGCCGCTCCATCCCCCGGACGAGCCCACAAAAAAAGCCCGCACAGTGGCGGGCTTTTTCGAATTGACATCGCCTTTTCGGCGGACATCTATTCAAGATCGCGTTCAGGCGCTCTTGTCGAGCAGGCTGCCCACGTGCTGGCCGTGCTTCGACACCAGCGCCAGGCAGGAGTTGCTCGTGCAGGCCCAGAGCATTCCGGTGGGCCCATCGGTAAAGCGCATCACGCGCGTGATTTGCATGTCGGTTTCACACACCGGGCACTGGCGGCCGTTGGCCTTACCCTTCTTCTTGCTCGCGATTTTTGCGGGGCGCTTGCTAGCCATGTCGATTCCCTGCTCTGTTAAGCCGTTTCGAGCGCGCTGCGCTGAACTCGGCGTCTTAAATGGTTAAAAGTGGCGTCATCATTTTCTGGTCAATGACGTCATTCGGGGACTAGGATTCGAACCTAGATTCACGGGACCAGAACCCGTTGTCCTGCCATTAGACGATCCCCGATCACCGCAGGATGACTCACGTGGAGTTCCCAACCGGGACGCGGATAGCTATCCGATGGTCAGCCAGGTGTCAACCGCTTTTGCACCTTGAGGACGTCAAGGGAACGCGAACCACGGTTGAATATTCCGGCGAGCGCCCCCACACTCATAGTCACGATCGGCCTCCCCGGCCCACCATCCCCCCTCATGGCGAGGAGTTTATGCAGCAGCGCAGGTCCGCACCGCCCCCCACCTCCATGACGATCGACGAGCTGCGAGCGCAGCATCAGGCCCTGGAAGAACGCCTCCAGGAACTCGAAGCCCTGCGCTCTCTCTCGCCAGAAGAGCAGTTTGAGACGCGCGTGATTAAGAAGCGCAAACTCTCGATCAAGGACGCCCTCCGTGTGATGGGCGCCGGCGAGGCCTAAAAACTCGCCAGCGTCCCCGGATGAGGTTAGCTTCGCCAGGCACGGAATTGATACGAGCCTGACTCAGGTTGAGACTCTGCCGGGGGCGTCCCCCGATTCCCGAACATCCCATCTGGCACCCAGGGTACCACCGATGACTCGACGACCCCCTGCCTCTCGTCTGGCGGCGGGAGCGCTGGCGGCGACTGCGCTTGCGCTGCTCGTCTTTGGCTCCGGCTCCGCTCCGGCTCAGGACCACGAACGTGGTGACGATACGCTCGCCAGCACCGCGGGCGCACCGCAACGCAGCGCGTTGGACCGAGCGCAGGAGTTGCTCGACCACTCCACCACCCGGGCCACTCGCGCCGCCGAGATCTGCGCCGACACCGACGCCTCGCGCAATCAGGCCCGGGAGCACCTGCTCTGGCAACGCCCCGAGCAGGCCGCCACGCTTCTCGACGAGATCCTCACCACCGAGTGCGCCCATCCGGACGACCGCCATCACCGCACCCTCTTCCAGCGCGCCTACCTGGCCTACACCCGGGGAGACCACGCCGCGGCGCTCGCAGCTCTTGACGCCATCGACGATCGGACCCCGATCGATGACTACGTCGACTACCTGCGCGCCCTCAACCTCCAGGCACTGGAGCGTCACGCCGAGGCCTCCCGGGCCCTGGGCCAGGTCTTTGCTCGCAAGCAGAGCCCGCTGATCTGGCGCGCGCGCGCCCTGCAGGCCGAGACCCTGGTTGCGGCCAGCCTGCACGAGGAAGCCGCCCCGGTCCTCGACCAGATCGCCGAGACCTTCCCTGATTACCCGCGCCGCCACATCATCCTCTATCTGCAGGGACGCACCCGCGAGGCCCTTGGCGAGCACGAGGCCGCCGCCCGCGCCTACCAGCAGGCCTGGTTTGAGTTCCCCTACAAAGACGAAGGCGCGCGCTCCCAGGAGCGCCTCCATGAGTTGCAGGCGCAGGGCGTGTCCATCGCGCCCATCCCCCCCGAAGATCTCCTCAAACGCTTTCGACAGCTCCGGGTCGACAAGTTCTGGCCCCTGGCCCACCAACTCCTGAGCGAACTTCTCGAAACCCATAAAACCCCGACCGGGGACTCGGCCTTTGAGAACGAGATCCTGCTGGAGATCGCGCTCAACCGCTACTACAGCCACCACTTCGAAGACTCGCTGCCCTTCTTCGAGGAAGCCCGGCGACGCTTTGAGTCCGGTAATCAGGCGGGCTTCAGCAAGCGCACCCTGTACCGCTTCCATAGCTTCGCCCTCGCCAGGGTAGAGCGCTTTGACGAAGCCATCGAAGCCCTGGAGACCCTCTACCGCGGCGAATCCCAGCGCGACCTCCTCGAAGCCCTGGCCGGCTTCTACGAGCAGCACGGACGCTACCAGGAAGCCCTGGCCGCCTACGATCGCCTCTACAGCAACTCGCGCAAACGCGGCTGGCACTTTACCTACCTGCTCTACAAGAGTGAGCGCTTTGAGGAGGCCTACGAAAACCTCCAGCGCCTGGCCGAGCGATCCCGCGGGCAAAACCGCGCCAAGTACCTGTACTGGACCGCCCGCACCCTGGAGCGGAGCGGCAACGACGCCGAAGCCCGGCTCATCTTTGACGATATCGCCCAGGCCTACCCCACCAGTTACTACGGGCTACAGGCCCGCGGCCGCGTCCTCGACCAGGAACAGCGCACCCGCTCCTCGCAGACCACGATCGCCCAGGCCGACCGGGTACTCGAGAGCTCCGATGACCTCTTCGAAGCCTTTGACGAAGCGGCCTTCTACGGCTTTGGCGCCTCGCCACAGCCCTACGTCGATCCCCGTGCCGCCCAGCTTTCCGGCGACCTGCCGATCCACGGGCCCTACCGCCGTGATCAAAACGAGCCCTACTTCTCACAGCCCTGCGACCCGGCGGACGACGGCTGCACACCCACGCCCGAGCTTCCCCCCCGCCTCGGGCTGCGCTGGAACGTGGCCCGTCCCCTGCTCGATCCCTCCACGCTGCGCGGCGTGGCGCCCGATCGCTCCCGCGACGAGATCGACGATAGCGACCGCGACAACATCTCCGGCCTCGACGATCGCAACGCTCCCCAGGCGCGTGTCCCCGCCGGGCCCGTCAACTTCGCGCACCCGCCCAGCCGCGTGCGCTACAACGCCGAGGCCCGCATCTACTGGCAGGGCCGCTACGACTCCGATCTGGCCTTTGTGAACTACGCCCGCGGCCAGATGATTGGCCCGGCCCCGGCGACCATCGACGCCTACGACGACGATACCCACCACGGCGGCCTGGCCCGGGCGGTCGAGGAAGCCGGCGAGCTCTTCCCCAACCTGGAGCGCGCCCTGTGGCTCTGGGAGGCGGGATGGACCACCGAAGCCCGCCGCGTCATTCGTGACGTCAGCCTGGAGTTCCGGGGCCTGAGCCGCCGGGCGCGAGCCGGCTCCTCGCCAGTGGAACTGCCCTACATGCGCTGGGGTCACTACATCGACAACCGCCCTCCCCGACGCCAGGCCCAGCTCTGGGGCATGACATCCGAGGAGCTCCGCTTCCCGGTAGCCGAGAGTTCCGCGGCAAAACGCGCCCAGATCTCTCGCCAGCAGACGATCGTTGACCGGCGCCGGCGCCTGGATACCGTCCTGGTAGACGCGTTTCAGGAGGTGGGCGACTACCACCTGGTACGCCGCCACGCGCTGGGCAACACCTGGTGGCTGCGCCGCGCCCCCGAAGGCGAAGCTCGCCGCTACTGGATGATGGCCTACCCCCGGGCGTTCCCCGAGAAGGTCATTCCCCTGGCCCGCCAGCATAACGTCAACCCCTACATGATCTGGGCGTTGATGCTGGTGGAGAGCTCCTTTAACCCCGACTCCCTGAGCCGCGCCGACGCCCTGGGACTCCTCCAGGTCATTCCCCGCACCGGCCTGAAGATCGCGGAGCTCTTCGGCGACGAAGATTTCGGCCCCTACGATCTGCTGGAAGAGGACAACGCCATCGCCCACGGCATCTTCTACTTCAGCCGCCTGGTTCAGAAGTTTCACGGCCAGGAGCTCTTTGCCTTTGCCGGCTACAACGGCGGCCCCCACCGCGTGGGCGCCTGGCTGGAGATGCGTGGCCACCAGATCCCTCTCGACGAGTTCATCGAAGAGATCCCCTACGCCGAGGCGCGCGGCTACGCCAAAAAGGTCCTGCGCTTCGTCAACCTCTACCTGCGCATCTACGAAGACGGCCAACCGCTCTACGTCGGACAGAACATCCGTCAGGACTACCGCGAGATGCCCAACTTCTGAGCCCCCTGTCCGGGCCGCGCGCACCGCCGCGCGGCCCAGGCGAGCTCAAATCTGGTAATTGGGCCGAAAGTCCTCCAGGCGCAACTCCGGCACGCTATCGGCGATCGACTGGATCGAGTAGCACTCCAGCACCCGAATCGTCGCCTCGCGAATCTCGCACCACACCGGGCCGAACGCCCGCTGCCGCTCGGTAGCCTCGCCATCGGCCCGGCTGCGATCCTCATAGCCCAGGGGAGCCACCGGGCCATCTAGGTGACGAATCACGCTCAAAAGCGTGATCTCGCTGGCCGGACGCGAGAGCATGTAGCCGCCGTTGGCGCCTCGCTTGCTGCGCACAAACCCGCCCCGCTTTAAATCCGCCATGATGCCTTCGAGAAACTTCCCCGGGAGGTCCTCCTCCTCGGCGATGCTCTGAATGCTCATCGGATCACACGTGCGGGCGCCGGCCAAAGTCACCAGCGCTCGAAGTCCGTACATCGTGCGCGCGCTAATCTCCATAACACTCTCCTCAACCGGCGGAAGCCACCTGCGGCCTACCGCCGACACATCTCGCTCAGGCGCCTTTCTCAGCCTGGTGCGCACTCCCGATGCGTCCGAGCACCGTGACCAACACCGCGCCCACGATCGCCGCCCCCAGTGACGCCACCACGGTTGCATCAAACGCCGGGGGAAGGACGTTGATCACGCTGCCCTCTTCCATCCCCTGAAAGGGCCAGATCCCGCGCAAACACCCCACCATCAGCCCCACCAGCACGCCCAGCGTGGGCACCGGCCAGCGCTCCAGAAGCCAGCTGAGCACCCGGGCAAAGCTCAAGATCCCGATGGCCGCCCCGGCCATGAAGAGGCCGACATACAACCCCGCGCTCAGCGGCAGACTCCCCGAGGCCAGCCCCGTGATCACGCCCTTAAGGGCGTTGAGCACAAAGAAATAGCCTCCCAGGATCAACAGCAGATAAGAGCCGCTAATGCCCGGGAGGATCATCGCACAGATCGCGATCATCCCGACCACAAAGATGTACCAGGGCGCCGGCTGCGGGACCTGCACCGGCGTGCCCGCCGGGATCGTCAATTCCTCGTAGACCTCGCTGCGGGCTTTGATCGCGTCTTTATCCCGGGCCGCCCCGGGCTGCGGTGGCTCCAGCTCAAGCTCGGGATAGGCCGAGTCCATCGCCAGGCGAAGCGCTTCGTTCTGCGGCGCCCAGTACACCTGCTCCGCCGCCCAGGCGCTGGGCCCCTCCCGCACCACATCGCGCATCGTCTGCTCCTGAGACTCCATCTCCTTCCAGGTCAGACCGGCCTCCACCGTGGTCGAGGGATTGGTCAGTACCCAGCCCACGGCCACGCCCACCACGACCGCCACCGCGGCCACCGCGCGCATCGCCCCGGAGCGAAACTCGATCATCTTAAAGGGCACCGGCACGCTGGCCAGGATCAGCCCGAAGAAGAGCGCCCGCATCACCTCCGGGTAGCGCTCCAGCAGCCCGGGCAAAATCAGCCCGCCCACCACAATTGCGGTGGCGATCCCCGCCCCCAGCACCATCAAAAAAGGCAAATTCAGTCGCTCCAGCGCCCGAATAAGCTCGCGCCGGTCCTCATCCTTGCGCCCCCCGCTCAACCAACGCCACAACGGAGCCACCCAGGCCAGATTCAGCCCCCGGATGGTGTTGACCAACTCCGTATAGATCCCCAGGATCAACGCCAGCGTTCCTCCACTGACCCCGGGGATGATATCGGCCACGCCCATGCAGACGCCTTTGAGGTAAAGCAGCACTCGTTGCATCCCTGCCTCGTCCTTTCGCTACGCGGTCGCCCGGCGGCCGCTTCTCACGTGCGCGCTCGCGCCCGCAAAGGTTGATCGATGTCCAATGACTTCGCCCCATCCATGGAAGATGCCTATCCAGAGGTTGTCGATGACGAAGCCGGATACCTCTACCACGCATGGGAGGTGACCTCCACGGGCGAGGCAGCGCGTCATCACCGCCTGGCCCGGTGGCCCGGCCAGGGCCCGCTGCCGGCGTCCGACGCCCTCAGCGATCTGGAGCGCTGGGCGCTGGCGCGTCGCTGCCTGCAGCTCGGGCGCGTTGAGGACTTTCGGGAGCAGACCCGGCACATCCTCACTGCCCCCTGCGAGCACCCGGCGTTGAATTATATCGAAATCATGCTCCAGGCAGCCGCCCAGCTGGCGCGGGCCGGCGACCTCCCCGACGCACGGGCGATGCTCCAGGTTCCCGAGAGCATGCCCGGCCCCTGGCCCCAACCCCCGGCCCGCGCCGAGGCCTGGCTCACGCTCCTGGCCGGCCAGCCCGACGAGGCCTCCCTTCTCTACGAGCGCTACCTCGCCAGCGCCGAGACCACCGGAGACGAACTCATCGAGATCGCCGAAGACTTCGTACGGGCCGACGCCCTGACGCAGGCCCGTAACTGGCTGACACGCACCCGCGCCCACCTTGAAGCGCACGAGGACCGCCTCAACCTTGTCGACCTGGAACTCTTGCTCGCCGAGCTGGAAGCCCGCGTACGCGCGATGAAACCTGACGCGCACTGATCCCCCGGCGGCAACGTCCTCCCAACGAAAAAGAGCCCGGCGATATCGCCGGGCTCTTGTTATTGCGGGTCGGCACGTCAACGCGCTCCGATCATTGCAGCACAAAGGGCGCGCGCACCTCGATCGGCTCCCCGTTAAACGAAGGGAAGCTCCACCGATCGCGGTGGGTGTTCATGCAACGGCTAAACTCGGTGCCCTCCAGCGAATCGGGCTCCAGCTTGATCCGTCCGATGCGACCGGTATCGAGCACCTGCAGCGTCAGATGAATGCGTCGCGCTTCAATGGTGCCGCCGCGCCACATATGACGCTCGCGACACAGCCCGATGCTCTGCATAACGGTGCGGAAGCCCTGGGCGATCTCTTCAGGCGTCAGCCCCTCGGGCCCCTTGGACCTGCGCCCGGACTCGAGATCGGCGTGCGGGCGGTAGATCTCGCGGTTAGAATCGGTCTTAAGCGCCGCCATGCGCTGAAAACGGTCATCCGCACCCGCCGGGCCGGCAGTGCCGGCACCGGCCAACCCTCCGACCTCAAAACCACCGGCCGTCGCCCCCACACCCTCGCGGTTCACACCGCTCTTGGAGTCGCCCCGGCCGATCTGCGCGCCTTCGGCGGAGCCGCCCTCAAAGCGCAGGGAGTCGGTATCGATCTTCGGAAGCAGACTCGGGTTCTTCTCGGCCAGCGCAACCTGCTCGCGTCGAATCTCGTCGGTGCTCTTGCCCGCCTTACGCGCCGCCTCCTCGTGCTCAAACGCCGCTTTGCCCTCCTCCCGGCTGATGACGATGTCATCCTCCACCACAAAGAGGTTCGTCGCGCGCTTCGCGCGCTCCTTGGAGTAGGTCCGAAACTCCGGGCGTTGCCCGACGTTATCCAGGCGCATCTTCGGCGTATCGTCCACCACTTCGGTCGACTCCGAGGTCGCCACCACGTAGCCCACCGCAGCCACCAGCACCAGGAGCACTGCGGCGCCCGCCCCGAACATCACCAGACGCTTGCGGCTGTCCTGCTTCAGCGTGTTAAGCTGAATGAGCAGACTGCCGGTGATCTCCTCCATACGACTGGACGAGGCCTGCGCCGGATCGCCAAGCCGGGGCGCCGAGGGGAAGAAGGGCACCGAATCCTCGCCCCCTTCCTGCTCCGTCGGCCCGGCCGAGGCCATCGACGCCGCTGGCACACCACTGGACGCGCCGGGAGCATCAACCCCCGAAAAAAGTCCATCGTGCGTCGAAGCGCGCGCTGCCGGCCCCGAAGCACCGTTCCCGGTCTCCGAAGCGTCGACCACCGCTTCCGAGGCACCGAACCCGGGCGCTGCCTGCTCGCTGCGCTCAGCGGCGTCCAGCGTGTCGCCCAGGGCCAGATCAACCCCTCTCTCCTCGGGCTGAGGGCCCGGGGCCACGGCGTCCGCCTCCCCCTCACCATCGAGGTGCAGGCGCTCGCGCAGCTTCGAGAGACGATCCTGTCGCGATTCCTCGGCCCCCTGCCCCAGCGCCGCCTTAAAGCCGGCGACCGCCTCCTCGGTGCTCGCCAGGGGGGCCGGGGATCGATCCGCGGCGCCCTTGAGCAGCTCGGAGCGATTCAGGTCAAAGACCGTCGCTTCGTCGTCGGTCTCGCTGGCCTCGGAGGCTTCGCTGGCTTCGGCAAAACTCGGCTCCGAATCCAGCCCCTCTCCCACCGAAATGGCGCTCAGCGCCTCTTTGACGCCGATGGTCCGGGGCGAAGGCCGCGCCGCCTGAGCCTGACGCAGCGCCGGCGCGAACTCAGCCACACTCGCCAGGGGCTTCCAATCCCCAAAGGTCTCGTTCCACAGGTAGGCCGCATCGCCGACCTCTCCCGAGGCCACCTTCTGACGCAGCGCCTCTTCGTCCATCGGCCCAAAGGACTGCCCGTTGATCGCGTAATGCCAGGCGATCTTTCGGCTCACCGACCGGGGCGCCGCCTCCGGGCGGCTGGCCTCACGTACCGTGATAATGTGGCTGCATTTCTTGCAGCGCACCTTCAGAACCTTCCCTCGAACTTTTTCATCAGCGATCGAGTACTTGGTCTGGCAACTGTCGCAGTAAAACTTCATGCCGTCTGGGCCTCACTCGGACCGGATCATGGCCGGGGGGAAATTCGCGGCACTCTACCCCTTGACACGTTTTGTGACAAGCGCCTCCCGGCGGAGATTCGCCTTCGTTCGTGCCGGGTTCCCTCTCCGGAACCCCCTCTTACGCCGAGTTCACAGACGCGCGCACCACGCGAGCGCCTCGACCACATCGTGACATTCTGACACAGCCGATACCCTTTGCTCAGACTCCCCCCCACCCCGATCTGCCCCTCACTCACGCCGGTCGCCCTTTTCTTAGCCGCGCGCCATCACCCGCATCGGTCCTATCGCAACGACCAGGGTTCACAGCAAAACGAGGGTTGGTGTACTCTGAAGGGCCATACTTTCTGGCTCCTGGCCAGGTCTTTTTCCCGCTACAAGGATGATCCCATGTCGTACAAACCCTGGCGTGCCGCCGGCGCCCTGCTCCTCCTGCTTCTGATGCTCTCCCTGACCAGCTGTGGCATCGCTGCGTTCTCCTTCACCCAGGAGAGCGATGTCATTGAAATCGAAGGCCAGGGCTCATCCCTGCTGGGACTGGGCAGCCTCTTTCCGACCACCATCCCCCTCACAGTCAATCTGGCTCAGGAACTGGAAGCCCAGGACGCCACCGGCGCCAGCGCGGTCTACCTGACCGGAGTGCGTTTTGAACTCGAAGATGACAGCCAGGCTCCCGACTTCGACTTCATCGACGCGGTGACCATCAACATCGCCTCCGCCCAGAGCGGCTCGGAACTTCCGGAGGTCGACCTTGCCTGGCGCGATCCGGCCCCCGAGGGCGCCGGCAGCTTTGAGCTGGAGGTCGCCGAAGGCATCGACCTCAAACCCTACATCGAGGAGGGCATGCGCCTGAACAGTGCAGCCTCCGGCAGCGCTCCCGATGACGACGCCCGCTTCCGCGTCTTCGCGGAGTTTCGCGTGGAAGTCTTCTGAGATTCAGCTCTCCTCACCCTCATCGAGCTCTTCGATGATGGTGCGTACCTGAAACTCGGTCTGCTCGATCTTCCCGCGGCAGACCCGAATGAGCTCGGCGGCGCGGGCCACCCGCTCGCCGAGCTCATCGAGATCGACGGCGTCGCCTTCGATGGCGGCCAGAATCTGGTTGAGCTCCTCCATGGCCTGCCCGTAGCTCAGCGCCTCGATCTTCGTATTTGAATCACTACTCATCATTCCTCCGTGGGGGAATCGTCGCCGGCCCGGGCCGGGATCAGTTCTTCCTGACGCGGCTCGCTGGCCGCAGGTTCATCTTCGCGAATGGCCACAAAGCGCCCGCGCGCCAGCTCCACTTCCATGCGTTGACCGCGGGCCAGACGAGCCGGATCGCGCACAATTCCCTTTTCAGTACGCACGATGGCAAAGCCCCTGGCGAGCACCCGCGCCGGGTCCAGCAGGCGTCGCTGCTCCTCGGCCAGCTCCAGGCGCGCCTTCGCCTGGCGAAGCACCACGCGCTGGGCCCGATCCAGGCGCTCCTTCTGCGCGCGCAGCTCGTCTTCCTTACGGCGCATCCGCAGCTCGATCGCCCCCAGCGAGAGCCCGCCGGCGGCGCGCCAGAGCTCCCGACGCGCCTCCCTCGTACGCAGGTGACTCCCGCGCGCCAGCCGCTCCTCGGCGCGTCGGCCCGCCTGGCGAGCGAGCGCCAGCTGCTCGCGAATCGCGCCCCGGGCCCGCTGACGCGCGCGGGCATCACGCGCTCGGGCCCGTTCCACCTCCCGGGTCACCTCACCGGCGAGCCGGGCGCTGAGCACGCGCAGGTACTGACGCTGCGAGTCCACCTGGCGCAGCGCCTCCCGCGCGATCCGCGCATAGCGCTCTCCCATCGCACTCCAGTAGCGCTCGACCTGCGCGATCAGCAGGTCGGCCGCCGCCGTCGGGGTCTTGGTCGACTCGCTGATCAAATCGAGCAGGCACACATCGCGCTGGTGCCCTACCCCGCAGATCACCTTGATCGGCAAGCGGCACACCGCCTGACCGATGGCCTCGGTATCAAAGTACGCCAGATCGGAACGCGAGCCCCCACCGCGCACAATCGCCACCACATCGACCTGATCAGCACGACGCTCAAAGTAGCGCAGCGCCCTGAGCACCGAGGCCTCGGTACGAGCGCCCTGCACGTTGGCGTGATGCACGCATAACTCAAACCCCAGACCGCTGCGCGCGAGTTGATGGGCGAAGTCATTGTAGGCGTCGCTCTCATAGCTGGTGATCAACCCCACGCGCAGCGGGCAAAGAGGCAGCGGCCGGGCCAGGTTCAGCCCCGCCAGCCCCGCCGACTCCAGTGCCCGAAACGCGCGCTCGCGATTCATCTCCAACTCACCGGCGGTATAACGAGGATCGATCCCCTCGACCACCACCTGAAAGCGACCGTTTTGCGGGTAGAGCTCCACCTTGACCAGCAGGCGCACCGCCAGCCCGTCGCGTAGCGTCACATCGAGCGCACTCTCCTGCAGCGTCTCCTCGATCAAGCGACGGGCCCCATCAAAGAGCACCGCCTTGATACGCGCCACCTCGCTGGCCCCGGCGTAGGGACGCTCCACCAGATCAAAGAAAAAGGTGCGATAACCGCTGGCCCGGTTCTTATCGAAATCCTGCAACTCCCCCACCAGCCAGACCGGCTCAGCGAAACGCTCCCGCAACACCTGCCGGGCCTGGTGGTTGAGTTGAGCGACGCTGAGCGTGCCCTCGGGCAGCGGAGGGAGCGCCGGCTCCGGAAGCTGCTGCACCACGGCCTGATGCTGCGAGCAATAGGCCCGAAGCGCCTCACTATGCTTAAAATGGTGCGCATTTAGCCGATCGATCACAAAGGCCAGATGCTCCAGCGGCACAAGCCAGCTGCGGGTGTGCTTGTCGTACCACCGCTCCGGCAGAGTACGCACCACAGCCACCAGTTCCCGGTCGTAGGGAAAGCTGATCCGAAGCCGGGAGTGCTGCTCCTCAATGTCGATCATTCGCGCCATCATCATCCCCGCAGGCTCCAAGCCCGGTATCACGCGCGCCGTCCTGGGTTCGACGCCTTCTGGGCTTGTAACATATCTGCTCGCCATCACAACCAACGCTACGCGCCGCTCAGCCGGCTCCCCGGCCCACGCGTAAACTCGACACCCCCTGCAACAGTGTTTAGGTTGCTGCCACTTCATCATCTCCATCTCATCCGGGAGTGCCCCCATGCTGCGTGCGCCCTTTGCGCTGTTCATCAACCTTTTGAAGCTGCTGCGTTACGTCTGGAAGTGGAGTTTTTTCAAACTGGGACGCGCCCTGAGCCATAACCCACTCTGGGTACGCCTTGATATGAGTTCCCGACGCCCCTTCGGTCCGGCCCGGGGGCTGGCCACGCACTTTCAACGCCAGGAGTCCTTCCTGCGTCTGCGCGATGACGTCGACGCCCTGGCCCGCGCTACAGACGTCGACGGCATTATCCTGATTGCCGACGACTTCGGCGAAGGGGCGGCACGTACGGCTGACATGCGAGCGCTCATCGAAAGGTTGCGCCGCTCCGGAAAGCGTGTGGTCATGCACGCACACAGCCTCCACGGCAACGACTTCGATCTGGCCACCGCCTGCGACGAGGTCACCCTGACCCCGGGCGGCCGTCTCTACCTCTTTGGACGCCGCTTCGAAGAAATCTTCGCCGCGGAACTCCTGGAGAAAGTCGGGATCGTCGCTCAGTTCATCCACATCGGCCCCTTCAAGACCGCAGCTCACCGCATCATCCATCGCCAGGGTACCCTCCCACAGCGTTTGATGATGACGCAGCTCCTAAGCAGCCTGGAAGACGAGCGTATCAACCGCCAGGCCCGCACCCTGGAACTTGCTCCCGAGCTGCTGGCGGCCAGTGTCGGGCACATGCCGCTCGACGCCGAGAGTGCCCAGGCCATGGGGCTGACCGGCCCCCAGGTGCACCGCGCGCGCCAGCGTGACTATCTGGCCCTGGGCGACGACGCCGACGCATTCGTTTCCCGGCCCGACCTCGCTCGCCAGAACGACGGTCAGGAGCAGCCCGACACCACTGCCTCAGCGGCCTCCAAGCGTTCAACCCGAGGCATCGAGATTCGCGCCGCCGAAGACTATGTCCGCGCCGACCCGGGACGTTTTAAACCCCTGCCACTCTTTTCGGCCCGGCCCAGAGTCGCCATCATGGATCTCGCCGGAATGATCGTGATGTCCGGCGCGGAACTCCCCGGCAGATCGTCGGCGAGCGTCGATCCGGCCGAAGTGCTACCGGTGCTTCATCGGCTGCGCGCTGACTCCCGCGTGCGCGCCGTCGTGCTGCACATCAACTCTCCGGGGGGCAGCGCGCTGGCCAGCGAAGTTCTCTGGGAGGCCATCGAACGCCTGCGCCAGATTAAGCCCGTGGTGGCCTACTGCTCCGACGTCGCGGCCAGCGGCGGCTACTATATGGCAGTCGCCTGCGACCGGATCATATGCCAGCCCGAAACCCTGACCGGCTCCATCGGCGTGATCGCCGGAAAGCTCGCCCTTCCCGGCGTGTTCGAACATCTGGATCTTCACGTGGAACACCGTGAACGCGACCCGGTGGGACGTTTTCAAAGCGTCTCAGCGCCCCTGCCACCTCGCGCGATGGAGAACCTCCAGCACGACGCCCGGGCCTTCTATCGGATGTTCTTGCGACGCGTGGGTGAAGCCCGTCAGATTCCCCGCCGACGACTCCATCGCTACGCACGCGGCCGCGTCTACACCGGACGCGATGCCCTGGACCGTGCGCTGGTAGACGAGCTCGGAGGCTTTGAGCGCGCCTTCGCCCTGGCCTGCGAACTCGCCAAACTCTCTCCCGACAATGCCGCCCTGCACTTCGCTGGCCACAGGCGCATCAGCCTCCCGGCCCTGCTGCGCCGACAGATTCGCACCGAGCTCCCGGCGCTTTCCGCCCTGGATAGCGCCCGCGCCGCCCACGCCCTCCTCAAGAAAGAGCAGCTCCTGGCCCTGAGCACACTCCGCCTTACGAATTCACCTTCATCTTGAAACCTTCCCGCGGACCACGCATCTTAGCGGTGCAATACAGCGTCTTTTCCCAACTATGGAGTCTCTTATGGCCGAAGTGATCATCTACCGCACCCAGTACTGCCCCTATTGTGACATGGCCAAGCGCCTCTTCCGCGAGATGGAAGTCCCCTTCGAAGAGATCGACATTACCCACGATCCCGAAGCCCGCGCCGAGCTCATTCAACGCACGGGAGGCAAGCGCACCGTGCCCCAGATCTTTATCAACGGCACCTCGGTCGGCGGTTTCACCGACGTTCAGGCCCTGCGGCGAAGCGGTGAACTCGACACCATGCTCGCCACACAATAAGCCTCGCGCCGCGCAGCGCCCCTTCCCGACATCCGACCCGAGGGCGAAGCTCAACACCAGCGGCTCGGAGCCCGATTCAACACCACGAAGGCCGCCTTTCAAAGAGGCGGCCTTTTTGTGTTCCACGCCTCCACAACATTCTCGACTCTACCTCCATAAAAAAAGCCGCACCCGATAAGGGTGCGGCTTTCTTGGTGTAGCGCGACGCCAGACCAGGCGCCCGCTAACTTACTCGATACCCGAGAACACGAAGGGGTAGTTGATCACGCAGATACCACCATCGGGCTTCTCAAAGCGCAGGCGATCCACCACGCGCACGATGCAGCTTTCAACCGCCGAGTTGCCCATCGTCGAGCTGGCAATGGAGGCGTTAGACGCCGAACCGTCCAGCTGCACACGCCAGGTCACCGAGATGTTACCACTGAGCGTGGGATTGGTCTGAAGCTCGCGCTCAAAGCAGTGGCGAATCGCGGGCTGACGGCGGTTCACCACCTGACGGATGTTGCCCGGGTCGCAGAAGTCACCCACGGCCGGAGCTCCAGTCGACATACGAGCTTCAACCTTACGCTCTTTCTTCTTACCAAGCGCCGCACCGGTCCCTTTACCACCACCGGTATCCACTTTACCCAGCCCACCGACGCGACCAAAACCTTCGCCACCACCGCCGCTGCCGCTGCCGCGCATACCCATGCCACCCTGGCCGCGACCAATCTGCAGCTCGCCGCCTTCACCGCTAAAGGCAACCTGCATCTTGGAGTCGAACCCTTCCGAGTTTCCAAAGAGGTTCGCCAGCGGACCGTCGCTGATGATGTTGTTGCTCAGCGCCTCGTGCACACCGATGTTTTTCACGTCGATCTGATCGACCATCGGGCCATCAACTTTGGGGATCTTGGAGTCAGGCATCTCTTCGTCCGGGTCGCCGAACTCACCCTCTTCGCCGCCGGCCTTCTTACCGGTGGTATCCTCCGAGGGAACATCGACCTCTTCCTCTTCTTCAATGGCGACGTCCACATCGTCCACCGCAAAGCGCGCGAAGCGGTCCATCACCTCAAGCTCAGTGAGTTCTGGCTCAATCGGCTGCATGAACGCGGTGATCAGGAACACCAGGTGCGCGATCGCCGCAAACACCAGTGAGAGCGAGAGCGGGCCGTCAAACATCTCTTTCGGACTGGTCCCGACAATGGCTTCGCCACGCTCCACCAGCTGGAAGAAGATATTAACGCTGCCCAGGTTGAGCACACCCCAGTCACCGAACTGAAGGTCAACCTCGTAGACCGAGGCCTGGCCTTTCTCAGTCGAGACGCTCTCGCTCTTCTTGGCCTTTCCTTCGTCGATCAACTCTTCAAGATCGAACTCTTCATCATCGAGATGCAGAGAGGACTCGATCTTGTCGGTGATCCGGATTTTATAACCCGAGTCCTGACGCTCAAACATCTTCAGCGACTCGGGCAGTCCCGGCGCGGGGACTGAGAAGATGTTTTTATCGCCTTCACCAATGGTGACTTCCGACGCGCTGTCTTTGGTGAACGTCAACTCTTGATAAATTGTCCCGTTCCAGACAAGCGCGACGCGCAGGTTATGATTTTTCGGCTTCACCAGGAGCTCCGTTCACTCGTTTTTTCACCATCCGGCCGCACACGGTGCGACGACACTCGCCGACGAGGTCGGCCCGATTTCCACGTCGCTGGCCCCGGAATCAAGGCGTGAACGCGGACAAGAGAAGATACTTTTTGAGATTTCCGGCGTCAAGCACTCGATATCTCGCGCCTGCGCTCTCGGAAGTCCTAACAAAACCTACATCATCCGACACCTTATCTACAAGGCGGCTTTGCAGTTCGACGCGCTCGAGCCCCTTTCTATCCCCAATAAAGGTTAGAATTTGCGGGTTCCCTTTGCGTCTTCTACCGTCGCTCTGGCGCCTGATACGTAAGGCCATCCTTCTTCTCCCGAGCACCTCGATGCGAACTCCTCTTATTCAACATCATTCATACGCCCTGGCCCTGCTCGTACTTGGGGCAGCGTCCCTCCTGGCATCGCCCGCTGCAGGCCAGCAAGCGCCCCCCTCCCCCGCCGCTCAAAGTGACGACATTCAGCGCTTTGAAGAAGTCCACGTGAAGCGCCTGAGCCCGCATCAACTCAGCGAGATCATGCCCGGACTCACCACGCCCCGAGCTGCAGGCACCGAGCCCGACGAGCTCCCCCGTCTGCTCAATCGCCAGGAGATGGAAGAGCTTCGCCAGGAGGCCGCCGTGCGCACAGTTCGGATCATGGCGCTCGTCATGCCTCCCAGACCCTACCGCCAGGAAGCGATGGTGTACGTCGGTCACGCCGCGTGGATAGGACAGCAGGCCGATGGTTCGCACCCTGCCCTGATCTCGAGTACCGACTGGCTCCAGAACGCCCAACAGATCTTCCTGATTGATGACGCCACCCGCCAGGCGCTGCGCGACTTCGGAGTTCCCCTTGCCGGCGACACACACCCCGGCGCCTCCCGCTCGCGGAAACGGGGCATCAGCGCACTCCTCAAGGATCGGCCAGAGTCACTTGTGGAGCTGCGCGCGACCCGCCAGGAACCCACCCTTAACCTGGCGCGACTTGAATTCGCGTCGGAGCGTCACGCCCGCGAGCACACGCCCGCCACAGGCTGGCAACTTCACGACCACCGTAGCGGCCGCGTCCCCGCGCAGATCTTTTCGTATTCTCCAGAACGCCCCGAGGTCATCGAACCCGTGATCTTCTACGATGCCGGCGGAATCGACGAGGCCTATCAGTTTTATGTCCCCAACAGCTCGATGGCGATTCTGGGAGCGCCTCTCTTCTCACATAGCGGCAAACTGATCGCGCTCAACGCCCTGCGAAACCCCGAGCGCGCTGACATGGGGCTTGCGGTACCTCCCGCCGCGCTGAACCACTTCATGAAGTCGCTCTCCGGCGACTGACCCAGCGAGACGATCATGGGCCCCACCCTTCTCCGTGAGGATCCCCTGTATAGAGGCGTGCGCCAGGCACTCCTAAAGGCAGCTCTTCCCCCCGACGCGACGCTGGTGCTGGCCTGGAGTGGCGGCCAAGACTCTACGGTCCTCCTCGATCTTTTGATGCACCTGGCTCCCGAGCTGAGCTATGGCCTCGTGGCAGCTCACATTGACCATGGCATGCGTCCGACCTCGGTCCGCGATGCGGCGTTCTGCCGCGCGCTGGCCCGCGAGCGGGGGATTGCCCTGGAAGTCATACACCTGACGCCAGGCGAACTCTCCGGCCAGGCGGCGGCTCGCCAGGCTCGATACGCCGCGTTGGCCGACCTCGCCAGCCAGCACCGCGCCGCGGCGCTACTGACCGCGCACCACGGAGACGATCTTCTGGAGAGCGCCCTGATGAACCTCCTTCGCGGCAGCGGGCTCGACGGCCTGGCCTCCCTGCGCGCCGACGCCCTCATCCCCCACCGCGGTGCAACCGGGCGTCTTCTGCGCCCCTTGCTCTTTGCCGAGTCCGCCGACCTCTCAGACTACGCCCGGCGCCACGGGCTCACCTGGGTCGAAGACCCCACGAATGCCGAAGACACCTACCTGCGAAACCGCCTGCGCCAACGCGTCACCCCGGCGCTCCGAGAGATCGCCGGCGACTTAAAACCGGCACGCCGAACCCTGCACAACCTGGAGATGGAACGTGACGCAGCTCGTCATGCCGCCGACCAACTCTACCAGCGCGCCCGCCGACCAACGCTGACCCCGGACGCTCGGGCCTTTGATGCCCACACCCTCCTGGAGGCCCCCCGGGCCACCGCCACACGGATGCTCCTGACGCTGGAGCCCGCCTGGGACGCCGCCACCCTGGAGCGCATCCTCGCGCTCCTCCCACGCGCATTCACCACAACCCCCGCTCGCCATTGCGTACGGGGCCACCTGGTGTGGGCAAGTCACGGGCGTCTGAGCATTGAGCCCTGCGCCGAACGCGGCGCGCAAGACCTTCTCCGCCGCCGCGCCCCACTCCTCCGCCTACCCACCACCGAGCGCGGACAGGTCGAGTGGCTGGGCACTCGCCTGCGCTGGAGCACACTCGCAGCCAGGCAAGTCGCTCCCGACTGCCCACAGCGCCCCTGGCGCCACCTCATCACCGAAGCAGACTGGTCCCAGGGCCTCGTCCTGCGCGCTCCTCGCCAGGGCGATCGCCTGGAGGCGCAACGCCCCGAGGGCACCACCTGGCACCGGGACGCCCGCACGATCTTTCAGAGCCACCACCTGGGCACCGATGTGCGCTGGGCCTGGCCCTGCCTGGCCCACGCCGACGATCGCCTGATCTGGATCTGCGGCCTGGCAGCCGAGCCTTTTCCTCGTCCCCACTCCCCAAACGCCCGCTGGGTGGAGGTGATCGTGGAGCCTGCGACCGCCCTGAGTGCAATTCTTCAATGGCAGCGGAAATAACCCCCTCTTTTTACCCCTTCTCCCATCAACGCCGCATGATGCATCGGCGGCCTCGCCAGCGGGCGTCCCGGCAGCTCAGACGCTGTTGAACGCCCCCATGCGAGGTGTTATAGCTTGTCGGTCCGGAAGCGGCCCTTTTGTGCCTGCTTCCGGCCTCTCGCGTGGCGCCCCCTCTCCTCCGGGGGCATGCTCGCTTTTGATTCGACTTCGACGAGGCCAAACGTGCTCAACAAAATCCCCCTTAGAGCTGCACTCATCTGGGGTATTCTCATCATCATGGTCGTGGTGGTCTTCAACGTTCTGACCGACACCACGGTCGACTCCTCCGAGATCTCATTTAGCCAGTTCCGCAACGCCGTGGAGACCGGCCAGGTCGAAGCGGTCACCATTAAAGACCTCGAGGTCCAGGGTACCTTCTCCGAAGCGTTCGCCCGCGAGAACCACGAAGGCAAAACCGAATTCAGCACGGTGGGCCCGGTCGGTGAAGACCTCCAGGACATGCTCGCTGCCCAACAGATCGAGTTCTCCTTTGATAAGGCCGATGAAGACGGCGCCTGGAAGACGATCCTGGTGACCACGATCCCACTGCTCCTGCTGGTGATGGTGCTGATCTTTTTCATGCGCCAGTTCCAGGGCGGCGGCGGTGGTCGGGCGATGACCTTCGGGAAGTCGCGTGCGCGCCTGCTCAACGAAAACCAGAACAAAGTCACGTTCAACGACATCGCCGGGATCGATGAAGCCAAAGAAGAGCTTCAGGAGATCGTCGAGTTCCTCAAAAATCCCAAAAAATATACCCGCCTGGGCGGACGCATCCCCAAGGGCGTGTTGCTGATGGGCTCTCCGGGGACCGGTAAAACCCTGCTGGCCCGTGGTGTGGCCGGTGAGGCCGGCGTCCCCTTCTTCTCCATCTCGGGTTCCGACTTCGTAGAGATGTTTGTCGGCGTGGGTGCCTCGCGGGTCCGCGACCTCTTTGAGCAAGGCAAGAAGAACGCCCCCTGCATCATCTTCATCGACGAGATCGATGCGGTCGGTCGCCATCGCGGCTCCGGTATGGGTGGTGGCCACGACGAGCGCGAGCAGACGCTGAACCAGCTTCTGGTTGAAATGGACGGCTTTGAGTCCAACGAAGGTGTCATCCTGATCGCAGCGACCAACCGTGCCGACGTGCTCGACCCGGCCCTGTTGCGCCCCGGGCGCTTTGACCGCCGCGTGATGGTCGCGCCGCCCGATGTGCGCGGTCGTGAGCAGATCCTCAAAATTCACACTCGCCGCACGCCCATTGGCAAGTCGGTCGATCTCAAAGATATCGCCCGCGGCACCCCTGGCTTCTCCGGCGCCGACCTGGAGAACCTGGTCAACGAAGCCGCCCTGCTGGCAGCGCGCGCCAGCAAAGACCGCGTCGATGCCATTGACTTCGAAGAGGCCAAGGACAAAGTCCTGATGGGTGCCGAGCGCAAGTCGATCGTGCTCACCGACGAAGAGAAGGCGATCACCGCCTATCACGAGTCCGGCCACGCCATCGTCGCGCTACGCCAGCCCAACACCGACCCGGTGCACAAGGTTACGATCATTCCACGTGGTCGCGCCCTGGGGGTCACGCAGCAGCTGCCGACCAAGGATCGCTACAACCTCAACCGCGACTACGTGCTGGAGCGCATCGCGGTGATGATGGGCGGTCGGGCCGCCGAAGAACTGATCTACAACCAGTTCACCACCGGCGCCGGCCAGGACATCAAGGTCGCCACCGATCTGGCGCGCCAGATGGTCTGTGAATGGGGCATGAGCGAGAAGATCGGCCCCCTCTTCTACGGCCAATCGCAGGAGGCCAGCCTGGCCACCTCGCGTCCCTACAGCGAAGACCTCGCCAGGGAGATCGACGCCGAGGTCCGCCGCATCGTCAAAGAGGCCTATCAGCGCGCGTACGACATGTTGATCGAGAACCGCGAGCTGCTCGAGCTGATGACCCAGGCGCTCCTGGAGTTTGAAGCCCTCGACGCCAACGAAATCCGCTACCTGGCTGAAGAAGGCAAACTCGACTGGATTCGCGAAGAACGGCAGAAGAAGGCCGCGGAGCAAGCCGAAGAGGCCGAACGCGCCCCGAAGACCGGCTTTGCCTCCAAGATCAAGGACCAGGTCCCGCCGACGGTCGGCCCCAACCTGGCGCCGTCGAACACCTGATGCACTGGAGCAATCCATGACCCTTTTGGCTCTTCCCGGGCCAAGAGCACGCGTGCCGACCCTGGAGGTCGGCACGCGTGCTCTGCCCTTTGGCAATCGCGCCTACATCATGGGCGTGGTCAACGTCACTCCCGACTCCTTTTCCGATGGCGGCGAGTTCTTTGGGCCCCGGGCAGCCATCGCCCACGGCCAGGAGTTGGCGCGCTCTGGTGCCACACTGCTGGACGTCGGCGGCGAATCCACGCGCCCGGGCGCCGCCCCCGTCTCGCTGCACGAGGAGTTGCAACGGGTGATCCCGGTCGTGGAGGGCCTGGCGCAAACCACCGAGGCCTGGATCTCGGTCGATACGACCAAGGCCGAAGTCGCCCGCCAGGCGATCAACGCCGGCGCCCACATCATCAACGACATCAGCGCTATGAGGTTCGATGCGGACATGGCCCGGGTGGTGGCCGACCACCAGGTGGGCGTGGTGCTCATGCACACCGCCGGCCGCCCGGCCAACATGCAGGACCAGATCCCGGAGGGAGACATCGTCGAGGAGGTCATCTCCCACCTGAGCCAACGTGTGGAAAGCGCCCTTGCCGCTGGCATCGCGCGGCACAGAATTATCCTGGACCCGGGCATCGGCTTTGGAAAGAGCGTCGACCAGAACTTCCGCCTTATCGCCGAGCTTGGCCGTCTGCGCACGCTGGGCTGCCCGGTGCTCCTGGGAACCAGTCGCAAGAGCCTCATCGGCGCCGTGACCGGCCGGCCGCCCTCCCAACGCCTGATGGGCACGGCGGCTACCGTGGCATGCGGAATTATGTGCGGCGCCGATATCGTTCGAGTGCACGACGTCTCGGAGATGGTGGACGTCGTCCAGGTCACCCAGGCTCTGTGTCAGATGCCCGCCGGCGACTAATACATGCGAATTTTTTTGCCCTCTGCCCCGCTCTACGACACGATGGCCCCGGCGCGGCAGGCGCCCTGATTTAGAAGACTTTTAACGTCGCCTCGGCGGCGAATTCGGCAGCGCATGGAGCCCCTTTTTGACATCTTCCGGGTGGACTCGGGCTGGCAAGCCTTCCTCACCATCCTGGACATGGCGATCGTCTTTTTCGTCATCTACCGCGTCCTCTTGCTCATCAAGGGTACGCGCGCGCTGCAGATGCTCTTCGGGCTGATCTTCATCCTGATCTTTTTCTACATCTCACAGGAAGACTACCTCAATCTGGCCACGACCCACTGGTTGATCGATATGTTTATCGCCAACCTGATCATCATCGTGGTCATCATCTTCCAGCATGATATCCGCCGCGCATTGGCCCAGGTCGGCCGGGCTCCCATCCTGGGCGGAACCCGCTCCTATGAGGAAACCTCCGTCCTGGAAGAGGTCGTCAAGGCCTGCGTGATGCTCTCCAGCCGCAAACTCGGTGCCCTCATCGCCATTGAGCGCGAGGCCGACTTAAGTCACTTCACCGAAGAGGGCATCAAGCTCGATGCGGTGGTGACCAAAGACGTCCTCTTCACCCTCTTTTTGCCCGAACATCAGAACCCCTTGCATGACGGCGCGGTCATCATCCAGAAGGGTCGCGTCTCGGCGGCCGGCTGTTTCTTGCCCCTGACGATCAACCCGCGGGTGGAGAAAACCCTGGGCACTCGCCATCGCGCCGGCATCGGGGTCACCGAAGACACCGACTCCGCGGTGGCCATCGTCAGCGAAGAGACCGGCACCATCTCGGTGGCCTACGAAGGCGAGCTTTATCGGGATCTGGATGCCAACGAGATGCGCTCACTGCTGCAAAAGATCTACCGCGCCGGATCCAGCACGCCCTCCACCCGCTCGTTAATGGCGCGTCTGAAAGCCGGCCTCCAGGACAGCGCTTCGCCTGCGCCAACGAGCACTGACCACAAAGATCACCAGAAAGAGGACTCGAAGACCGATGAGGTGTCCTCGTGAGCTCGCTGACCCTGCGCAACATCCTGCGTCGCATCTTCGTGCACAACTTCTCGATGAAGTTCATCGCCGCGGTGCTGACGCTCGCGCTCTACATCTGGGTCAGTGAGGACCGCGAGACGGTGGTCGCCAGCTTCGCCCCGGTACGCATCGTGGTGCCCGACAACCTGGTGCTGGTCTCCGACCCGCTCGACCGGGTCAAAGTAACAATCCGAGGCCGGTGGTCCGACGTCAATCGATTCGATCCCAGCCAACTCGAGCCCATCCGCCTCGATCTCACCCGCGCCGACAGTGATTCCATCGTCACCATCACCCCCAACATGGTGAGGGTGCCCCCGGGGCTGCGCGTAGTCGCGCTGGAACCAAGCTCGATGTACGTGGAATTGGAGCGCGAATCGCAACGCGTGGTGCCGATCATCCCGCAGACCACCGGCGAGCCCCAGGCCAACTACGTCGTCGAGGGCATCCGCGTGAACCCGGCCCGCGTGGCCATCCGCGGGCCTCAATCACGGCTGGAACGCATCAACTCCGTGCAGACCGAGCCGGTCGACGTCAGCAATCGCAATGAGTCCTTTGACCGCAACATCCAACTGCGCGTGGAGGACGGCCTGGTGCGCGTCGACTACGACCGCCGCATCCGGGTCAACGTCGAAATCGGCTCGGAGCTCGACACCCGCACCCTGGAAGATATCCCGGTCACCGGCGTCAATACCTCGTTGCAGGTGGACATCTCCCCGGCAACGACCTCGGTGACCGTGCGCGGCCCCCGAGCGCTGGTCAACCGCCTCAACGCCGATGTGGTACGGGCCGAGATCGACCTGAGCGACGAAGATCGCCGCCCCCCGGGCACCTTCTCCAAAGAAGTGCAGATCCAGAACCTTCCTCAAGACGTCGAACAGGTCCAGGTCTATCCCGACCGCTTCCGAGTCGTGACCTCCGAGCGCTGAGGCTTGTCCGGCCCCCAGACGTGCGCATCTTCCCCGACATTCTTGTTGCCATCCCCGCCCCGCTTTAGCGGCCTTGGCGAACGTGCTATGGAAGGGCCCTTGCGCCCCGTGGCTCGCCACACCCTCGTTTGGCACCTCACCCAGAAAGGGACCACGCCATGACTACCCGACAGCTTTTTGGAACCGACGGCATCCGAGGCGTTGCCAATCAATACCCGATGACCGCCGATCTGGCTGTTCGCCTGGGACAGGCCATCGCCCGTCACTTTAAGTGCACCGCTGGCGAGCGCCCCTTCGGCCACCGCACACGCATTGTCATCGGCAAAGACACCCGCATCTCGGGATACATGTTTGAGTCGGGTCTGGCGGCCGGCATCACCTCCATGGGGGCCGACGTCCAACTGGTCGGCCCGCTGCCGACGCCGGGCATCTCCTTTTTGACCACCGGAATGCGCGCCGATGCCGGTATTGTCATCAGCGCAAGTCACAATGCCTACCAGGACAACGGCATCAAAATCTTTGCCTCCGACGGCTTCAAACTTCCGGACCAGGTGGAACTGGCCATCGAAGATCTGGTGCTGGGCGAGGATAATCTCCAACCCAATACCGACCGTATCGGCAAAGCCTCGCGTATCGACGATGCCACCGGCCGTTACATCGTCTTTTTGAAAAACACCTTCCCCCGCGATCTCACCCTGGACGGGCTGCGTGTGGTGGTCGACTGCGCCAATGGCGCCGCCTACAAGGTCGCCCCGGCGGTGCTCCGCGAGCTGGGAGCCGAGGTCTTCACCCTGGGAGTCGATCCGGACGGCTACAACATCAACCAGGACTGCGGAAGCCTTCACCCCCACAACACTGCCCGCCGCGTGCGTGAGACCCGGGCCGATGTCGGAATCACCCTTGATGGGGATGCCGACCGCCTGATCCTGATCGACGAAAACGGCGACATTGTTGACGGTGACGGCATCCTAGCCCTCTGCGCGATTCACCTCCATGAGCAAGGCAAGCTCGCCGACAACACCCTGGTAACCACCGTCATGAGCAATGTCGGGTTGGAGGTCGCCCTGCAAAAGCGTGGCATCCGCCTGGTGCGCACGGCCGTGGGCGACCGCTACGTGGTCGAGGAGATGCGCAAAGGCGGTTACACCCTGGGCGGCGAACAAAGCGGCCATATGGTCTTCCTGGAGCACTCCACCACCGGCGATGGCATGCTCGCCGCCCTGCAGGTGCTCGCGATCATGCAACGCCACCGGACCTCGCTGAGCAAACTTGCCCGGGTCATGACGCCCTTCCCCCAGGTGCTCTTGAACCTGGAGGTCAGCGAGAAGCCCCCGCTCGAAGAGCTGGAGGCTTTTCAGAAGATGGTCCGCCAGGTGGAGAGCGAACTCGCCGGAGAAGGCCGTGTGTTGGCCCGTTACTCCGGCACCGAGTCCAAGGCCCGCATCATGGTCGAAGGCCCCGACCCCGCCCGAGTTCGCACCTATGCCGAAGAGCTTCAGAAGACCCTGCGCCAGCTCATCGGCGCCTGAAACCTCGCTCTCGTTGTAAGGAGTCCTGCATGAATCCCACTCATCGTCGCCCCCGTCTGGGCGTCAACGTTGACCACGTCGCCACCATTCGACAGGCCCGTGGCACAACCTATCCCGATCCCGTCAGCGCGGCGGCCCTGGCCGAGCTGGCCGGAGCCGACCAGATCACCATTCACCTGCGCGAAGATCGCCGCCACATCCAGGACCGCGACGTGCGGGTGATGCGCCAGACGGTGCAAACGCGCCTCAACTTGGAGATGGCGGCCACCGAAGAGATGCTTGAGATCGCGCTCGAAGTCCGCCCGGACATGATCACCCTGGTGCCGGAACGTCGGGAAGAACAGACCACCGAGGGCGGGCTCGCCGTCGCGGGCCACGAAGACACCCTGGGCCCCTACCTGGAACGGCTGCGCGCGTCGGGCGCGTACTTAAGCCTGTTTATCGATCCGGAGCAGGCACAGATCGAAGCCAGCGCGAAGCTCGGCGTCGAGATCGTGGAGCTGCACACCGGGGACTACTGTGAGGCCGCCGCCGAGTTCACCAACAAACAGGTGCCCTCGGCGTTCGATCGCAACACCGAGTGGCGCCGCCTGCGCGATGCCGCCCAACTGGCCGCGTCCCTGGGGCTGACCGTCGCTGCCGGACACGGCCTCGACACCAAGAACGTGCTCGCCGTGGCGGCGATCCCGGAGTTCGAGGAGTTTAATATCGGTCATAGCATCGTGGCGCGCGCGATTTATGTAGGATTTGAGCGCGCGGTCGCCGAGATGATCGACGCCCTGGCCGAAGGCCGTTCGCTGGCCGAGTAACCCCTCTTAACTTCCAGCAGTGAGGAGCTATGCACCTGGTCACCCCGGAGTCGATGCGGGAGATGGATCGCCGCACCGTCGAGCATGTAGGTCTTCCCTCGATTCTTTTGATGGAGCGCGCCGCACGCGGCGCGCTCTCCTCGCTGCTGGAGCACTTTAACCCCGAGCCGGGGGCCCGCATCGGGGTACTCTGCGGCATGGGCAACAATGGCGGCGACGGCGTGGCGCTGGCCACCATGCTTCATCACCGGGGATTCCACCCGATCCTGGTGCTGATGGGAACCCCGGAACGCTTTAGTCCCGAGGCGCAGAGCTACCACCGGGTCGCGGAATCCCTCATCAGCGACCGCCACCAGCTCAATGGATTGGACGCCGCCGGGGTTCGCCACGTGTTGACCTCGCTGCCTCCCTGCGCCCTCTGGTGTGATGCCCTGCTCGGCACCGGACTGGATCGGCCAGTCGAAGGGCGATTCGCCGCGGCGGTGCGCTTCTTAAACGATCAGCCTGCCCCGGTCTTCGCCCTGGATACCCCCAGCGGAATCGATGGACGCACCGGACAGGTCTTAGGCGTATGCACGCACGCCGACGCAACCGCCACCTTCGGGTTCACCAAGATCGGCCAGATCCTGGATCCCGCCCGCGAACACAGCGGCACCCTCTACCCCATCGACATTGGTATCCCCGAGAGCGTTCGCGACGAGGTCGGAGTCGATGCCTTTGCGCTCGACGACGCCTGGCTCACCGGCAAAGTACCGGCGCGACCGCCTCACGCACATAAAGGGGCGGTGGGGAAAGTCGCGCTGATCGGAGGTCGCGCGCCCACCACCGGCGCGCTCACCCTGGCGGCCCGAGGAGCACTCCTGGGCGGCGCGGGGCTTCTCTATATGGGCACCGATCTCGAAGGCGTCAGACGGGCTCAGAACTCGCCAGAACTGATGCCCCGCACCATCTTTGACGCGGAGGGCTCACTCGACGCCCGGGCGCTGGGTGAGGTGCTCGAAAAAGCCGACACCCTCGTCGTCGGCCCGGGGCTCGGTACTGATGCCGCCGCTCGCCAGATCCTGCATCACTGCCTCTCCGCGGCCCCGCGCCCCACGGTGCTCGATGCCGATGCCCTGACCTTGCTCGCGACAGACCCGGAGCTGCTTCAGGCAGCTCGCGATCTGGCCGCCCGCGCTCCGCTCGTACTCACGCCTCATCCCGGAGAGCTCGCTCGCCTGCTGAATATCAGCATCGAGGAGGCCCTGAGCGACACGGTGGGACACGCCCGCGCATTGCTGGAGGTGGTCCCCGCAGTCGTCGTGCATAAAAGCGCGGCGACGGTGGTCGCCGCGCCAGCTCATCCGCCCGGCATCAACCGGACAGGTAACGCAGGCATGGCCACCGGTGGCATGGGCGATGTACTCAGTGGCATCATCGCCGCCAGCCTCAACGATCATCTGGATGCGCCCTGGACCGCGGCGGCCATCGCGGTCTGTGTCCACGGACTGGCCGGCGATCGGGCTTGCCGCCGCCACGGTATGCGCGGAACCACCGCAAGTACACTGCTCGACGAATTAGGGGCGATCTGGCGCAGGTTTGAGTAATGAACCTCTCTCGGCCGATGCAGATCCTGGGCCTTTTGCTCGCACTGCTGCTCTTCGTCGGCTGTGAGACTCCTTCAGACCCGGTGGCCCAGGGCACCCTCTGCACCCCACCCACCGGAGATTGCCCCTCGGCGGTGAGTCTGCAGCGCATCGGCGTGGGTCGAAATGCCCTGGAGTTCGAAGTCCGAGCTCCGGCCGATGAAGACCTGGAACTCACCCTGGAAGTCAGCACTCCCGAGGACAGCGGTTTGCCCCTGCCTGAAGACCTGCCACGACGAGAGGGGCGCGTCGTTCTTGCTGAGCGCTCCTATATGCTGGGCGCCGGAGAACGACTCGTCGAACGTATCGAACCCTTTGAACTAACCGTCACCCCAACCCTCCTCATCACAGCCGAGGCCAACGCCTCGGCGCAGATCAACTACCTGCTAGTTGCCGAACCCCTGGAGTGCATCGACGACGGAGATTGCCCTCGCCGCGAGACCTGCGAACCGACCTACGGACGATGTGCAAATTGCCTGAGTGACGGAGACTGCCAGGCCTCGCAGACCTGCGATCGGCGGAGCGGGCGTTGCTTCCCCGAGACCCAGTCCGGCTGCCAGCTCGCGCCATCTCCCGGCCACGCGCCCCCGCTGTGGCCGCTGGGCCTGCTCCTCCTGGGAGCCGTCCTGCGAGCGCGCCGGGCCTCTCCTGCTCGCGCCGCCTCGCTTAGCGCGGTGATACTATTCGCCTCAACCTTTCTGGCCACATCCACGGCTCACGCGGCCCCGGGAGCCTCATTAAGCGTGGGTGCCGGAGGACGACTGATGGTTGGCTCATTTGCCGAAGGCGCGCGCCCCGGCTGGGGGCTGGCTCTCAATCAGGAGTTTCGGTGGCGACATGCCGGCATGAGCCTGCAACTTATCAGCGGCAATCACACCACACACAACGACAGTCCTCCTTTTGAAGCCCCGGCCCACAGCTACGGCGTCAGCGCGGGACCGCGCGCCTACCTCCCCCTGGGCCCCATCGAAGCGCAGGCCGGTGTAGATTACATGTGGGTAGGGCTTGCCGGCACCGGCCTCGTCCAGAATACGGGCCTGGATAGGACCTTCCACGCCCTGGGAGGCACCGCCGGCGCGCGCTTTAGCCTGGGGTCTTTTCACCTGATCGGACGGGCGACCTACCATCACCTCTTCGACGCCCCCGGCGGCCTCATCGGCCTCGACGTCATGGTGGGCATGGGGTTCTGACGCTCGCTACTTGGAGCGCTTTGCCTCTTTCTCGCGGAGTTCCTTCAGACGCGTTTTGAGCTTGCGGCGGCTAAGCACCCGTGCCTCCACCAACATCTCGGCCAGCGCCTGTAGAATCGACTTCTGATACTCGACTTCACGCTCCAGACGCATGATGTGCTTGCGCTGACGGGATACCACCTGGGCCAGCGTCGGCTCGCTTTCGGCCCCTTCCGTCTCTTGATCGTCGAGGAAACCAAAGGGCTGTCGTTCCACCGGAAAGAGCCCGGATTCCCCGCTATCAAAGCCCGGCGCCGAACTTACCCCGGGATCAGACGACGGCGCCCCAATACCCGACCGACTGTAGTTCGAACCGGTGCGCACTCGACGCTCAAATCCAGAGTGCCCCAGACGGCTGGAACTCGACTGCTCTCGGGGCTCAGGAGACGCCTGCCCCGCGTCGAGCTGCGCGTCAAAGTCGCTAAGCACTCCCGTCATATCACCGAAGTCGCGCTCTGCCAGAGTTTGCACCTGCGGTGAGTGACGCCCTGCAGCAGGCAACGAGGGCTCCGAGGTCCGGCTTCTGCTCTTAGGCGCCCCGCCTCCCAATTGATGCTCATTCAACGCATCGGTGAACGCGTCCTCGAACCCATCGAAGAAATCGTCACTCGTCTGAATCCCCGGGGTGGTACGCTTGGTAAGGTTGGCCTGGGGCGCGGTGTCACGAGCGTTTTTCAACAAGTCCAGAAAGGGGTTATCTTCGACCGATGCAACGTCCACCTGACGCGTCGGACCGCTGTCATCAAGGTGCACCACACGCGTGGCCTGATCGTACTGCTCACCAGGCATATGACGAGCCGGACGTGCGCTGCGAGACATCGCAACCATTGAGGGTTGCGCCGGCGCTGCCACCGTCTTATCGGCTGCATGCTCGTGGTTGTAATGTCGAAAGACCTCGCGCTCAATCGTGGAACGCGGCGCTATCACCAGGGATGGCGAGATACCGGTAGCTTCTCGCACCTCCTGAATGATCGGTCGGGCGCGATCCAGGTCAAAGATCGCCAACTGCACCTTCCCGGCCCCTTTGTCGTAGACCACCGCAAGCACGCCGTAGGTCTCCGAACGCTCCAGATCAAGCAGCGCCAGCGCCTCGGCCTGCGCGTGAATCGAGGGCATTTCATGAACCGAGAGGCCGAAATGTTCGGCCATTGCGCGGGCGAGTACACGCTCATCGACTCCAGCACGCGTGAGCAGCTCTTCGACCACCGAGCCCTTCGACATAGAGGCACGCAGCATGCAGCGTTGGATGTCCTGTCGGCTGACCACTGCTCGCGCAACCAGGTGGTCGACAAGTTGGCGTTCCATGGGCATTGGCCCCTATTCTAGTGCTGGCAAAAGTGAATTTCTGTAGCGAGCTAAGCCCGGCCAATCTAATACGCCGCGGGAGGCGAAGCAAAGCCTTTTACATTCCGGCCTGCCAGGCTCGCGCTTAAAACGCCCTATCTGCGTGCATCGGGTACGTTGCTGGCCCCCACCTGAGCGCCATCCTAAGCGATGCGCTGCCTCATAAAAGGGCGTCGCCTCAAAATATCGCCCATTCTCCCTTCACGTGAATCATCGAGGTGCGTCTACGGAGTTGACTTCCTGGTCGCCCCTCCCTCCTGGCGCATACGTTGCGCACGCCCCTTGGCCGTCGGCAACCGAACCTGGAGTCATGGTCGCGCTGGCGAACCTCGGCACACGTCCTTCGTGCACCAGCCGGCTGCCCGCCACCTCCCCCGGAAAGCTCCTTGTCCGTCGCCGGCGGTGGTCTTCCACGTGGCGAAGAGCGCTTGACGCTCCCCCTCGCCCCCAGCGATCGTCACCACGCGCACCGCCTCACTACGCGCGCCCCTCCTTTCATGCAGGCTCTCTCATGACCACCGAACTCCGCTTTGAATGCACCCGCTGCCAGCGCTGCTGTGCGCGCCCCGGCGAAGTCTTCTTCAGCGCCCCGGAGGCCTTTCTGGCTGCCGCCTTCCTCGAAATCCCCCTACTCGAACTCATTGACACCTACATGCACCGGCACAACGAAGGCTGGCGTATCGATGTGCAAAGCGATGCCCCCTGCCCTTTTCTGACCTCGCAGGGCTGTGCGATCCACCCGGTGAAACCCTCCCAGTGCCGCACCTACCCCTTCTGGCCCGAAATCATCGGCGAGGCCGGAGCCTGGGACGCCGAGGCAGAACATTGCCCGGGCATTGGCCAGGGACCGCTCTACGATGCCGATCGCATTGCCGCGATCACCGAGGGCGAGGACGATACCCTGGAGAACCTCCCGCAATCGTAGCCCCCTCACGTAATGTAGCCTGGGATCGACTCGATTCAGCCCAGCGCCCGGGCAAAACGTGAGACCGCACCAAGGAGCAGGCCCCGGGCATCCGCCAGTTCGGGCTGGGAGAGCGTGCGCGTTCCCAGGCCGATCAAGAGTGTATCCACCGGTTGCCGGAGCCCTTCACCGGCGGGATGAGCACGACGGTGAGTCTCCAGCCCTTCCCCCGGCACCACCGAGCCGAAGATGCCGTCCGCTGCGCGGTAAGGCCAGGAGCGCACCAGTGAGAAGAACTCGGCGGCCGCTGCTACCACAGCCGGGTCGCTCAACTCCCGCGCCTGCGGGTAGGCCCCGCGCTCGGTCGCCGCGAGCTCAAAAAACGTGCGGATCAACCGCGGGTTCGTGATGACCAACCCGTAGAGGTAGGAGTCGGGCACGGCCGCCAGCACGAGGTTCACCTCCTCGCGTTTGAGCACCGCGTGCGCCGCACATAAATAATCTTCGCAGGTGTGGCGATCATACACGCCGCAATCGCGGCCATCGACGCCATCATTCTGCAGCGGATGCACCAGGCAACCGACCCTCCCCCTGGTATCCAGGCCGTCGAGCAGCCCCAGAAAGGGACAACTCGCCAGTTCACCGAGCAACTTCACCTCGGGCGGGTCCTCCCACTTCTGGCGGAATGCCCGCAACGAGGCGGCATCGTCAATCGAGGCCTCCCGCCGGAAGGCCTCGGTACGATGACGCAGCCGTGCCATCAACTCCGGCTCCGCCGTCTGGCGATGGTTGTACATCCCACAGCACGCCCCGCAGCTCTTCTGGCCGTCGGGATGGCAGAGCGCGCGCCGGCTCCGGTCTTGCTCGCTCAAGCTGGCGGTGCTCATTTTTACTCACACTCCTGCTGAGCGTTGAGCAGACGCGCACCCTGGGGAGCTTCAAACTCAAACCCGGAATCGGGCAAGTTTCGGTTCACCCGGGTGTTCTGAAACACGATCTCGTTGGTGTTCCCATAAGGATCGTAGACCGTGGTGCGCGTCACTTGAAAGGTCTGAGGATCGACCCGGAAACGCAGCTCCCGATAATGCGGGGTGGGTTCTCGCGGCGTGAGCTTAAGCTCAGGAGCCTGAGCCGTGGAGCGCTCGCTGAGTTCCGCGGTGAACTCCTCCAAAAGATCGCCTTGCCCCATCAAAAAACGCAGGCTGGTGGGAAGCTGACTATCGGCCAGGCACTGCTTGAAGACCTGCTGGAACTCGAATTCATAGATCCAGAACGCCGCGCCATCGCTCACCAGCACGCGTTCGCGCCGGGTGGCGTCGGTGGCGCTGTAGTAGTCCCAACGCATCTTCCCGGGCTTCTTAAAGTAGACGCGTCCGCGCGAGCGCTTGCTCTCCCCGGCGGCGATGTCGGTATAGGTCTGGGCAAACGCAGCCTGGAAGTCCCCGGTCTCCTGATAGAAGCGCTGCACGCGGCGAGCCACGTCCTCGGCGCTCATGTTCGCCGGCGCTTGCGCCTCAGCCGTCGCGGCGGGATCCTGGGCCTGCGACTCCATCGGGGCTCCCAGCACCGCGACTCCTCCCAGGGCCAGCATTGCCAGAGCCCGGCGAATGGAAGTCACCTTCGTTCGTCTACTCACCATGTCTTCTCTCAATTCAGTAGTGGCGCGTCATCGACCGCCCCGAAACCCGGGGCTCGCTCGTGTATAAGACGCGGGCCGGCGGGGATTATTCGCACGCATTCTCGACTCGCCAGCCCGTGATACGGGCTTCCCTCTCAGGAAACCAACTCCTGCGGATCGCTCTCTTCGGCGGGCCGACGCTCGATCTCCACGCTGATCACGCGTTTGGCGTCGGCGTCAATAACGCGAAATACCAGATCGTTCCACACGATCTCATCGCCCGGCTCCGGAACACTCCCCGATTGCGAGAGCAAGAACCCTCCCAACGACTCGTAGTCCGGGTGTTCCGGAAGATCGATGTCGTAATACTCCTCGAGTTCGTAGATCGGCACCCGGGCGTCGGCCATCACCCGCACGTCATCGACCGCAATGATCTGAGCCGGCTCCGCGTCATATTCATCCTGAATATCACCAAAGAACTCTTCGATAATATCTTCCAGGGTGATGAGCCCCGCAGTACCCCCGAACTCATCGACGACCACCGCCATATGGATCCGGTTGATCTGAAACTCGGTCAGGAGGTCAGCGATCCGCTTGGTCGCCGGCACAAAATAGGTGCGCCGCAGTAAGCGGCTGAGCTCAAACTCCTGGCCGGAGGCCATCAGCTGAATGACGTCTTTGGCGTAAAAGAGCCCGACAATATCGTCGATCGTCTCCCGGTAGACCGGAATTCGACTGTGCCCGCACTCCATCAGCACTTCGAGCACCCGTTCCAGAGTGGTGTCCTCGGGAATCGCCACCATATCGGTCCGCGGCACCATGATCTCGCGCACCACCGTATCGGGAAACTCAAAGACCGAACGCAAAAGACGCTCCCGATCCTCGGTGAGCTGTCCTTCACGTGAACCGACGTCGATCATGTACTGGATCTCGTCGCTGGTGGCGTAGGGCTGCTTCTCGTCCACGCTCCCGCCAACCAGTCGCATCACGCCGGCGGCAAGTTTGTTGAAAAAAAACGTGACCGGCGCGAAGAGCATCACCGGCAGACGCATGGGCCACATGACCAGGCGCGCCACCTGCTGATTGCGAACTTTGGCGAGCGTCTTGGGCGTGATCTCACCAAAGGTCAGCAGCAAAAAGGTCGTCGCTCCAACCGCTACCGGGATTGCCCACTGCGAGGCCGAAGTCCCCCCGAGCACCCGTGCCGCCAGATCGGTCGCCAGCGCCGATGCTGTGATATTGAAGATGTTATTGCCGATGAGGATCGAGGTCAGAACGACCAGAGGCTTCTCGCGCCACAGACGCAACGAGTTGATCCCATCTTCTTCGATAAGCCGCTCGGTCTGGCCCTCGCTCAAGGAGGTTAGAGCCGTCTCCGAACCGGAAAAGTAGGCGGAGCAGATCAGACAGACAAAAATCCCGATGGCTTCCGCTATGACAACGTCCAACGCCGTCGACCTGGGTTAAGGTAATCCATGCGGGCCCGGCCCCTTTTAATCAGGGGGCTGTTCCCTTCCCTGTGCGCCGCGGCGCCGCTCACCACCGAAGGTGCTACGCGGACATCGGAGGCGAATGGGATAAAGGTATAAACACTCCGTCTCCCCTACTATTTCAGACCTTTCGAGCGATGTCGATGCTCACGAGCACGCCGCGCGCCCATCCCTGTGGAAATACGTACCACCAGGGGGCCACGGACTTCGGCTACTCATCGTCGGGCATCTACGATACATCCTCCCCACGTTGTGCATTGCCTGCTGGTTTACTCAGGCCGTAGCCCCCACCGGCCCGCGCTCGGGATTTCCCGTATCGGAGCCCTGTTTCGGAGGTTCCCGTGCGCTTGCTCAAGTGTATCGCGTCCCTTGTTCTTGCCCTCATCGGCCTCTACCTGCTCAATTTGAGCTTCGCTCAACTTCAAGACGCCCGGCGCATCAGCCGTATGCCACTGAGCAAGGTTCAGGGCGCTCTCCCCGGCGAGGTCTACCTGCGTGGCCAGGTCCACCAGCTTGAGGGGACGACCCTGCTGCGGAGCACCGATACCGACACGCCCTCGGTCTACTACCACTACGAGATCGAACGCGAGGAAACCGACAGCGACGGCGACACCCGCTGGGTTACGATCCACAGCGAGCAACGCTTCATTGATTTTGTGCTCCAGGATGACACCGGCCCGATTCGCGTGCATCCGCACGACGGTGCCCCCTTTAGCCTCCCCGTCTCATCGATGCGTACCGCCGGCGATAAGCGCTACACCGAGCGGCGCCTGGAACCGGGACACTCCGTGCTGGTGATGGGCATGGCCGGCTATGCCGACGAGGCCCGACTGAGTGTCGGATTCGCCTCTCCCGGAAGCTACGTGCCCATCATCGCCAGAGCAGATCAGAGCAGCGAGACCCACCGGCGCGCGAATCTCGCCGTCGTTAGCAATGGTTTCGGCCTGGTGCTCTTGATGATTTCGGCCTTTCTCTTCCTCGGCCTGTTCCGCGCCCATAACACCACGCTTTTCCTGATCACGCTCTCAGCCGGCGCCTCCATCATCCTGATCGTTATGGGCCTGCAGCTGGCCCAACGCGACGTCGAGGAGTGGCACGACCGCCTAACACGCCTGGATGCGGCCATGTCCACGGAACTCTCATCCCTGGGGGCGCTACCAGCCGATGGCGACTGGCGAAATGACCCGCTGCAACTCGGCGCCCTGGCAAATAACTACGACCGTCAGCGGGCACGGCGCATTCGTGTGGCGGCGACCCAGGTGATCGAATCAGCCCGCGCTGATCTGACGCGTTTCCCCGAACTCGTGTTTGCCTCCCGGGTACCTGAAGCCCTGCTCGAAGGGCCGGAACTCAGCAAGGAGGAGGACGCACTGCGTGCACCAATTGAGTCTCCGTCCTCTGCCCCCGGAATGTTCGGATGGATCGTGTTCGCGATCTGCTCCGTCGCCATCTTTTTCTTCACGCGCAGCGGCCTACGCTCGGTGAAACTCAAACGCATGATGGAACACATGCCCACCACCAGCGCTCGCGGCGCGACCTACGGACTCAACGAGCTCCACGGTCAGGTAACGCTCGGCGACGAGCAGCAACCCCTTAACTCCCCGCTCTCTGACAAGCGATGCGTGTATTATCATTATAAGGTGACTAAAAAGTCAGGCGACAGAACCACAACCATCACCGATGAAACCCACCACATCCCCTTCTGGCTCGACGACGGGAACGCAGCGATACGCGTCACCCCCGAGCAGGCAACCTTTTATACCCGCCACCACAAGTCGAAGACCGCCGGCTCCAAAACGTACTCCGAGAGCGCCATCCTCCTCGGCGAGCCTCTCTACGTGCTGGGAGGCGCCGGCATGCGCGATGATAACCACGCATGCCTGGAGATCGGCGCGCAGGACGATTTGCCCTTTGTGCTCTCGGCGCTGCCCGAGCGAGAACTCCACTATCGTATCGGCCGCCAAGGCAACCTGAAACTCGGGGTGGGCATCACCCTGGCGGCGGCCCTGGGGATGTACACGTTTACCGCCTTTGGGACCTTTGGCGCGGGAGACTACTTCTACGCAACGGCAACCAGCCTGGCGTACACCACGGTCTGCTTCATCGCGCTGATGTTCAACGACCTGGTCTTCGTCCGTCAGCGCGTGCGACGTGCCTATGCCAACATCGAAGTGGCGCTCAAAAAACGCTTCGACCTTATTCAGGCTCTCCTCCCGGCAGTGAAGGCCTACGTTGCTCACGAGCACGAAACACTCCAGATGATCGCGGCCCTGCGCACCCACGCCCCGGCATCGGCGCCCTCTGAGATCACCCTGCGCCAGACCAATCAGGATGTGGCCGAAAGCAACGCCGCCAGCACCCGACTCTTCGCCCTCCGCGAGGCCCACCCCCACCTGCAGGCCGACGCACATATCACTCGCCTGCTGGATACGCTGACCGACGTGGAGGACGAACTTGCGCTTATGCGCTCGGGCTACAACGACGCGGTCGAGCACTACAACACACGTATCGCTACGCTGCCCGAGTTCTTCATCTCCCGCACGTTCGGATTTGAACCGATGCTCCTCCTCGATGAGACCATCGCCCGCGTATCCGACGCGCCGGACATCGGAATCCTCTGGGAGGCCCCCAGCCGGCAGACCTCCCCCACGCATTGAACCTCCTGAGCACCTCTATCCCGCCGAAGGGTGCGACAACCTGCCACGGCGCCCATGTGGAATGCCTCTGCAAAAGGGCGACGTTGGCGTGTTGCGATCCGGGAGGCTCCGTGCCACAAGAGGCCCGGCCCCGGCCCATTCTCATTTTTTAGCGCGTCCGCCGCGCTCTCCCCGCCTCTAAGAGCCCCCTCCAGATGACCCCGCGAAGCCCCATACGCCGCCTCTTTCCGATCCTGCTGCTCAACATCACGGGCTTCGCCATCGCGATCCCGGTGTTACCCGCCCTGGCCGAAGCCCTGGGCGGAACGGCAGTCGATGTAGGTTTGCTCTACGCGACCCAATCGCTGGGGCAATTTCTGATGGCTCCGGTCTGGGGACGACTCTCCGATCGTCTGGGTCGCAAGCCCGTCCTGATGGCGACCTTTGCCGCCGCGGCGCTGCTTGAACTCTTGACCGCGCTCACCCAGAGCCTTCCCCTTCTCTACGTAGCGCGCTTTGTTGCCGGACTCTGCGCCGGCAACGTTGCCACCGCCAGCGCATTGATCGCCGACAGCACCGACGCCCGTGGGCGCAGCCGTGGCATGGCGGTGATCGGGATCAGCTTCGGACTCGGCTTTACTCTGGGCCCGGCACTCGGTGCGATCGCCGGCACATTCGCTCAACCCGGTGCCGGCCTCCTGGGCGCGGGGCTCCCCTTCGCCGCCAGCGCTGTCTTGAGCCTGATCACCTTTGTCCTTGCCGCATTTGTACTGGTGGAACCTCCCGCCAACGAAGAGACGCGCCGTGCCAACCGCGTCCGTTACCGACCGGCACGGGTCAGCGAACACCTCAAAAGTCCGCCGATTCTGGCGCTCTGCGCGCTCTTTTTTGTCTACACCGTCGCCCTGGCGGTGCTTGAAGGCACCTTTTTTCTCTATATGTCGGCAACCTACGGGTATGACATCGTCGAAGTCGGATTCATCTTCGCCGGCATGGGCATCGCCATGGCGATCTTCCAGGGCGGCGTCGGCCCGATCTCCCGTCGACTTGGTGACCGACGCATGACCGGCCTGGGGCTCGCAGCGCTGGCGCTCGGACTGGCGATCGCACCACTCTACCCCTCGCTGATCTACCTCTTTGCCACCCTGGGGATCGCCACGATAGGACGCGCGCTCGTGCACCCGGGGATCCTCGCCCTGACATCGCGCCAGGCAGAAGCGCAGCAGAACACCGGTCAGATCATGGGCATCCTGCAATCCTCGGCGAGCCTGGGACGTATCGCCGGCCCTGCCGCCGGCGGCGTGCTTTTTGCTGCGCTGAGCCCGGCGGCACCCTTTGTGCTCTCGGGCATCCTGCTGGCCGCCTCCGGGCTTGCCTGGTGGGTCCTCTGGCCTCGAATCAATCGGACTGCCAATGCCTGATGCGTCAAAATGCCACACTCGATCCCCCCACCCTAAACTGGTCGGGATACCCCGGCGCTGATACCTTCAGCCGGTGTGATTTCGGTGCTCGCAAACCACTGCCTTATCAACACCTTGGCGCGATACAGCGGTAACCTTGCGATATCACTGGAATATTTCACACCGCTTCAACACAGCACGCTCAAAACTGCGTTTCACCGCGAAAAATCAAGGCAAAACGCGATCTTAGTTGCTGCTATAAACCTGTTGACAAGGCCGCCAACCGCGTGTGAATAAAGGCCTCGTTTCCGCAGGGCGAAGTGCTCTCAATGAATCTGGCGCCCGGCGCCTGCTCGACGAAGTTATCCCATCGGTTCACGGAGTCGTTGGACGTATGAATGCACGTTATCTGACCATTACCGGCATCCTTATGCTGGCCGCAGCGATCGGGTTCTCAGCCTGCTTTAATCCCCGGCAAGGTTACGCCCCCGAACAGCCCATCGCCTTTAGCCACCAGCTTCATGCAGGGATCAACGAGATCCCCTGTGGCTACTGTCACGTTAACCCCGGCGAGGGCCCTGTTTCCGGCGTTCCCTCGGTCAACACCTGCATGAACTGTCACTCGCAGGTCAAAACCGACAGCCCTGAGATTCAGAAGATCCACAAGAGCTGGCGCGACGGCACCCCGATCAAATGGGTCAAGGTGCACGATCTTCCCGATCACGTGCAGTTCAGCCATACGCCCCACCTCAACCGCGGCATGGATTGCTCCGAATGTCACGGTGCGGTGAACCGCATGGATGTGGTCGAGGTGACCAACCCCTTCAACATGGGTTGGTGTGTGGATTGCCACCGGCAGCCCCAGCACAACGCCCCGATCGACTGTGTGACCTGTCACTACTGAGCGACGCGCCAGCCGCCCACCCTTCTTAAGAGTGGACGGCGCGCATCGTTCACGTATCAGGCGCCCTGGCTTCGCGGGGGCGCCGAGGAAGTTTTCACTCAACGTCAGGTCGGACCCGGCTTTCACGCCCCGACCCGTCTGCCCCACGAATGGCCGCTATGAGTAAGCACCTCAAAGATCCCGATCTTCCCAAGCACTCGGAACCGCAACCGGGCGCCTCGGCGCTTCTGCGCGCCGACGCTCAGGGCGACGTCACGCTGAGTTTCTCCGATGGCTCCGAGCCCTTGAAGATGAACCGCCGTGACTTCCTGCGCGTAAGCAGCGTGGCAGCGGCCACCGCAGCCATGAGCAGCGCGGCGTGTCGCCGCCCGGTCCGCGAGATCGTGCCCTATGTCGACCGCCCCGAAGAGGTGCGCATCGGCATGGCCAATCACTACGCCAGCGTCTGTAACGCCTGCCCCTCGCAGTGCGGCATGCTGGTGAAGACCCGCGCCGGGCGCCCGATCAAACTCGAAGGTAACCCGCAGCACCCGGTCAGCCAGGGTGCTCTCTGCGCGCGCGGCCAGGCCAGCTACATCGACCTCTACGACCCGGACCGCCTGCGCGCTGCCCAGCGTGTGTCTGGCGAGAGCGTCGCCGAGGTCAGCTGGGAAGATCTCGACACGCAGGTCGCCGCCAAACTTGGCGAGATCCGCGGTGGTGGTGGTCTGCGCATCCTTACCGGTGCCCTGCACGGCCCGGCCACCGATGCGCTGATCGGCGAAGTAATGGCCAGCGTGCCCAACGCTCGCCACTACACCTATGAGGCGTTGGGTGATGACGCGATGCTCGCCGCCAACGAAGCCTCCTATGGCGCGGCGCACATCCCGCACTACCGCTTCGACAAGGCGACGCTGATCGTGGCCTTCGGCAGCGACTTCCTGGGCACCTGGCTCTCCCCTTCGGAGTTCACCCGCCAGTTCGCCAGCCGTCGTAATCCCAACGGCGAGATGAACCAGCTCATCTCGTTTGAGCCGACTCTGACGCTGACCGGCATCAACGCCGATGAGCGCGTTCGCGTGCGCCCCGACACCCTGGTGGACGTGGCCATGGCCGTGGCTCATCAGCTCTTCACCGCGCACAACCCCAAGGGCGTGCCCTCCTCGGCTGTGCGTCAGGCTCTGGCGCCCTTCGCGCCGGCAGATGTGGTGGAGCGCCTCGGTGGCGACCTCAGCGTTGAAATCATCGAAAGCGTCGCCGCGAAACTCGCTCAGACGGCCGGCAAGTCCATCGTGGTCGCCGGCGGCCAGGCCAGCGCCACCGCCAATGGTGTCGCCCTGGAGAGCGCGGTCAACCTGATCAACGCGGCCCTCGGCAACGACGGCCAGACCATTGAGCGCGATCGCCCCTCTTACGGCGCCGCCGGGCTGGCCAGCCTTCAGAAGCTCATCGCCGAAATCGAAGCCGGCGACGTGGATATGCTCATCATCCACGGCACCAACCCGGTGTACTCCGCGCCGGCCGGTCTCAACGTCGCCGCCGCGTTCGCGAAAGTGCCGATGGTCATCAGCACTTCGACCCACTTCGACGAGACCGCCCGGCACGCGCATTATGTGGCCACCGGCTGTCACTCGCTGGAGGCCTGGGGCGATTCCAATCCCCGCGTGGGGGTGCATGCGATCCGCCAGCCGGCGATCCTGCCCCTCTACACCACCCGCTCCTTCGAAGACAGCCTGCTGACCTGGTTCGGAACCGCCGAACTCAGCCGCAAGCTCGCCGCGTTCATCCCGGCGCCGCCCCAGCCGGCCGGCAACCACCCGGGTGCCAACCAGGCGTACGACGCCGGGCCCTTCTATCGCTTCCTCCAGAACTACTGGAAGAGCGAGGTCTACCCGAAGGCCGATTCGCTGGCGAGCTTCGACCAGTTCTGGCTGGCCACGCTTCGCGAAGGCGTCTACCTGAGCGACGATGCTCAGCCCGTCGCTGCGCTCAACGTGCGCCAGACCGTCGCCAAACTTGCGAAGGCGCCCACCGAGTTTGAAGCGCCGGCCGATGGCGACCTCAGCAAGAAGGTCATCCAGGCCTACGCGTCCATTCCGCTCTACGACGGTCGCCAGGCCAACAACGGCCACCTCCAGGAGCTTCCCGATCCGATCAGCCGCCACACCTGGGGCTCGTTCGCGATGGTCAGCTACAAGACCTTCAAGGGCGCCAAGCTCAAATCCGGCCAGTACATCAACGTCCAGGTCGAAGGTGGTCCCGAGATGGGCTTCCCGGTGATCATGGTTCCGGGGATGCACGACGATGTGATCGCCATCCCGCTGGGATACGGTCGCACCGGTGCCGGCGATGTTGCCAACGGGGTGGGCGCCAACGCCTTCAAACTTACTCGTGTTGGCGATGAAGGTGCCCTCTTCTCCGGTGCCGCGACCTCGGTTAAGAAGACCGACAAAGTCGAAACGCTCTCCGTGGTTCAGGAAGGCCAGATCATCGATCAGGACTACCACCGTATCCTGGCGACCGCCGACCTGGCCGAATATCGCGAGAACCCGGCCGCCGGCATCTACAAGCCGCTGGCGACCAAGAACCTCTGGGAAGACCACAACTTCGGCAACCTGAAGTGGGGCATGTCGATCGACATGTCCAAGTGCACCGGGTGCTCCGCCTGCGTGATTGCCTGCCAGGAAGAGAACAACATCCCGGTCGTCGGCCGCCAGGGCATCCTGGAAGGTCGCGAAATGCACTGGATGCGCATCGACCGCTACTACAAGCTTCCCGAAGAAGCCGTGAAGATCCGCTCCTCGGTGGTCAACGACCCGATGTACTCCTCCGAGCCGCACATCGCCTTCGGTGAGTATCTGGAGAACCCGCGCGTCGTGATGCAGCCGATGCTCTGCCAGCACTGCGATCGCGCTCCCTGTGAGACGGTTTGCCCGGTTCTGGCCACTATGCAGAGCAGCGACGGCCTCAACCAGATGAGCTACCAGCGCTGCGTCGGTACGCGCTACTGCTCCAACAACTGCCCCTACAAGGTGCGTCGTTACAACTGGTTCAACTACTCCGAGAACCGTGGAGACACTTTCTTCGCGCGCCTCTACCCCGAGCTCAAGGACCACGGTCGCTTCAACCAGACCGAACCTCTTCAGCTGGGTCTGAACCCCGACGTCACCGTACGTACCCGTGGTGTGATGGAGAAGTGCACCTTCTGCGTGCAGCGCATCCGCCGCGGCAAGTGGGAACTCATGAAACAAGGACGTCGCTCCTTCAAAGAAGGCGAAGTCGTCACCGCCTGCCAGCAAGCCTGCCCGGCCGGCGCTATCGACTTCGGCAACGTCCTGGATGATTCCCAGACCGTGACCCAGATGCATAAATCGCCGCGTGCGACCTTCGCGCTCAGCGATATCAACACCAGACCGGCCATTGCCTACATGACCAGCGTCTGGAACACCGACGAAGAGCTCGTCTAAGCACCCCATTGTTGTCGTGGCGAGCCCCTGCGCTCGCCATGATCCCCCGATGTTTTGATCCACTGACGCTCCAAAGAGTTCCGGCATGAAACAAAGCGAACTACAGGGACGCCCACGGGCTGCCGAAGCCGAAGGGCCTTTTGGTGGCCCGTTGGCCCGGCGAGAGCCCCTCGTCGCCGATAACAAGACCTGGGCGCAGGTCGACGATGACATCGCTCGCCATACCGAGGTGATGCCCACTGCCAGGTGGTGGGCGGTCTTTGTGCCCTCGGTGTTGCTGATGCTGGTCTTCCTCACCTCGCTCGGGGTTGCGATCGGTACCGGTATCGGTACCAGCGGCATCAGTCACCCGGTTGGTTGGGGTGTGTTCATCATCAACTTCGTCTTCTGGATTGGTATCGGACACGCCGGGACCCTGATCTCGGCTATCCTTTTCCTCTTCCGGCAGAACTGGCGTACGGCCATTAACCGCTCTGCGGAGGCGATGACGATCTTCGCCGTTATGGTCGCCGGTCTCTTCCCACTGCTGCACACCGGCCGGCCCTGGTTCGCCTACTGGCTCTTCCCGATCCCTAACGGGCGCGGGCCGCTGTGGGTGAACTTCAACTCGCCGCTGCTGTGGGACGTGTTTGCCGTTTCCACCTACGCCACCATCTCCGTGGTCTTCTGGTACGTGGGCCTGGTCCCTGACCTGGCCACCGTGCGTGACCGCGCTCAGCACCCGCTGCGCAAGAAGATCTACGGCATCCTCAGCCTGGGATGGACCGGTGGCAACCGCTCCTGGCGCCACTACGAAGCCGCCTACCTGATGCTCGCCGGCCTGGCGACGCCCCTGGTTCTTTCGGTGCACACGATCGTGTCCTTCGACTTCGCCGTCTCGGTGATTCCCGGCTGGCACACCACGATCTTCCCGCCCTACTTCGTGGCCGGTGCGATTTTCTCCGGGTTTGCCATGGTGATCACGCTGACGATCATCCTGCGCCACGTCTTTGAACTCAAGAGCTACATCACCATCAACCACCTGGAAGCGATGGCCAAGGTCGTCCTGCTCACCAGTGGCGTGGTCGGTGTCGCCTACCTTACCGAGTTCATGATCGCCTACTACTCGGCGGTGCCCGCGGAGCGCTTCCACTTTGCCAACCGTATGTTCGGCCCCTACGCCTGGTCGGCCGCCATTATGTACGGCTGCAACATGGTGCTTCCGCAGCTGCTGTGGATCAAAAAGATCCGCCGCTCCATCCCGGCACTCTTTGTTATCTCCCTCTTTGTGAACCTGGGCATGTGGTTTGAGCGTTTCGTCATCGTCGTCACCGCGCTCCACCGCGACTTCGTGCCCAGCTCCTGGGGTATGTACAACTTCAAGGCGATGGATTGGCTGCTGACCATCGGGTCGTTCGGGATGTTCTTCACCCTCTTCCTGCTCTTCGCCCGCGTGCTGCCGACCATCACCATGTTCGAAGTCAAGGCCGTGATGCCGCCCGAAGAAGCATCGCGCAAGAACCGTAAGGAGGTCGTCGGTGGCTAAGGACAACAACGAGAAAGAGACGCTGGAAGAAACCAGCGAAGAAACCGCCGCTGAGACCTCTGCTGACGATGTCGAGGCCTCGGCCGAAGACAACGGGAATGAGACCGTGAGCGACAAGCCCGAAAGCACCTCGGAAGAGGTGGCCGAAGAGGCCGCCGCCGAGAGCGCCGAAGAAAGCGAAGAGGCCCAGGAAACCCAGGCCGCCGACGACGCCAATGCTGAAGAAGCTGCGCCCTCCGATGAGGACGCCAGCCTCACCGGCGAGGGTTCCGGCGACGCGACGGTGCCGCCGGCAGCCGAACAAGGCTCCGAGGGCGAAGGGATGAAAGGCATTGCCGCCTATTTCGACCTTCCCGACGACCTGATGCTCGCTGCGGCGCATACCCGCGACTCCAAGTACGACGACTTCGAAGCCTACTCGCCCTTCCCCATCCACGGGATGGACGATGCGATGGGCCTGGGTCGCTCCTGGATTCCCTGGGTGACCTTCGGCGCCGGCTCGGCGGGTTTCCTGACCGCCAACGCGCTGCAGTTCTTCACGATGTCCTTTGACTGGCCGATGATCGTCGGTGGCAAGCCCTTTGCGCCCTGGCCCTCCTTCGTGCCGATCATGTTTGAACTCACGGTGCTCTTTGCCGGTGTGACCACCGCCATCGTGATGCTGATCGCGGCGGGCTGCTTCCGCAAACCCTTCATCATCGATCCGGAGATCACCAAGGACCGTTTCGTCCTGTGGATCTCCGCCGACGACGACGCTTTTGACCCCGAAGAGGTTCGCTCTTTCCTTGAGGGCCTCAACCCGGTTGAAATTCGAACCATCACGAAAGGCGCTTAATCTCATGAGCATTCCAAGCACGCTAAAAACTCGCGTCGCTGTGACCGCGTTGGCCCTCCTGGGCGCCTCGTTCGTGGGCTGCATCTATGAGGTGGGAGTTCCGGCCGACGGCAGCAAACCCTTTGCCGAGCTCAACCCGATCGAGGGCATGCATAACCAGACCTCGTATAAAGATCAGGAAGCTCAGCCGGTATTCCGCGACGACCAGGCCCCGGGGATGCGTCTGCCGCCCCCCAAAACCGTGCCCGTCGACGGCTTTCTGCGCCCTGACCAGCCGACCCCGGCGCAGAGCGCGCTGCTGGAGAACCCGGTTCCGGTCAACGCCCAGAGCCTGGAGTACGGTCGCTTCCTCTTCCGCACCAACTGCGTGGTCTGCCACGGCACCGAAGGCGCGGGCAACGGCCCCATCGTCGAGTCGGGCGCCTACGGCGCGCCGCCCAGTCTGCTGACCGATAAGCTGCGCGGATACGAGGACGGACGCATCTACCACGTCGTCACCTACGGACAGGGCGCGATGTGGGCGTATAAGAACAACCTCACCGAAATGGAACGCTGGGCGGTGATCAATTACGTGCGTGCACTTCAGCGCGCGGATTTCCCCGAACCCATCGATCTGGACCGACTGCGCGATCAGTAAGTTATGGTTGACCGGTGCGCACTCCGACGCACGAACGACCGCTGAATTAGCATAGAGGCAAATTCCAATGGCTCACTCCTCTCACCACCACGACATCGCGCCGCCCAAGCGCTTCGAGCTCCCCAAGGGCTTCCAGACGGCCGGCATCGCGCTCTTTGTGCTGGGCCTGGTGGTCTTTGTGGTCGGTCTCCTGATGGGAGACGACAGCGCTGAGCGCGCCTGGCGCGGCTACATCATTGGCTTCTGGTTCACCATGAGCCTGGGCCTCTCAGGCCCCTTCTTCATCGCCACCCAGTATCTGGCCAAGGCCGGCTGGAGCATCTCCATTCGTCGCATCCCTGAGGCGATGGGCGCGTTTCTCTACCCGGTGATCATTCTCGGGGCGATCGCGCTCCTCGGCGTGGACGTGCTCTTCCACTGGGCCGATCACCACCACGCGATGGAAGACCCGGTGGTGGCTCAGAAGCTCGGCTTCCTGAACTTCACCGGCATCAGCCTGACCACCATCGCTTCGGCGCTGATCTGGGCGGGAATCTACTTCCTGATCCGTCGCAACAGCCTCAAGCAGGACGAAGTTGGCGGCTACAAGCTCTTCCACACCAACATCTGGTTGAGCGCCGGCTTTTTGCTGATGTTCGTCGTCGGGTTCTCGTACATGACCTGGTACTGGATCATGTCGTTCAACCCGCACTGGTACTCCACGATGTTCTCAGTCTACGCCTTCGCCGGCCTCTTCCAGTCCGGTCTGAGCGTGATGGTCCTGGTGATCCTCTACCTCAAGCGTCGCGGCTACTTCGGCGACACCGTCGGCACCAAGCACATCCACGACATGGGCAAGCTGGTCTTCGCCTTCACCGTCTTCTACGCCTACATCGCGTTCAGCCAGTTCATGCTGATCTGGTACGCAAACATTCCGGAGGCGGCTGACTGGTTCGTCCAGCGTACCGAAAATGGCTGGGGCTTCTTCCTGCTGATCCTGCCCTTCATCAAGTTCATCATCCCCTTCTTGCTCTTGCTTCCGCAGGACCATAAGAAGAATAAGAACAACATCCTGCAGTACGTGTGCGGCTGGCTTATCATCACCCAGCTCTACGAAGTGTGGCTCTGGGTAATGCCCTACCCCAAAATCGGCGACAGCTACGCGCCGAAGTGGCCCATCCTGGAACTCCCGATTGCCCTGGGCTTTGTGGGACTCTTCATGGTCGTCGTCGGCAAGGCGCTGGCCAAGCACAACCTGGTACCGCTCAAGGATCCTTTCCTCGGCGAGAGCATCCCGCACTCCCACGACGACCTCATTTACCCCAACGGCAAGCCGGAATAAGGTTCTTCCTCCCTGTCCGCCTTGAGGTTTTGGCATCCACGCTCTTCGCAGTGACGTCATGAAAAACGCTACGCTTAAAAATGGTCTTAAAATCGCGCTGGTCGCCGGTGGCATGGTGGCCCTGATTCCCACGGTCTACGGCCAGGGAATCGGGCTTCAGACGCTCGACCGCATGCTGGTGCCCACCCCCCAGAAGCTTGAGCGCGGGGAGAAGGTCTTTGCTGAACAGTGCGCTACCTGCCACGGCGATCAGGGCCAGGGTGGTGCCGAGCTCGGTGAGCGCAATGGCGCTCAGGGCTTCGTGGGCACCGAGGTCCAGCGTTCAGGTCTGGAATCGATCTACAGTGTCGTGGCCCACGGCTACGCCACTGAGACCTTCGAACATACCCCGTTCAACAACCTCTTTTTTCAGGATCAGTGGGCGGTATCGCACTACGTTCACAGCCTGATCGACAACCCGAACCCGGTGCCGGCGGCGCTGCAAGAGCGAATCCGCCAGGAAGCCGAGTTTGGCGTCTGCGATCCGGAGATCCGCGGTGGGATCGCCGGCCTGGTGGAACCCTCGGGTGATGAGCAGTTGGCCAAGGGCGAAGAGATTTTCGCCGCCCAGTGTGCCTCCTGCCACGGCGCCCAGGGTGGCGGCGACGGCCCTGCCGGTGGTGCACTCAACCCGCCGCCGCGCAACTTTGCGGCGCCTCCGGCCGATTGGACCAACGGCACCAGCGCACTGGCGATCTACAACACCCTCTTCTCGGGTATCGCGGGCACCTCGATGCCGGCGTACGGGCACCTGGCCGAAGATGAGCTGTGGGCCCTGACCCACTACGTGCGCGAGAGTTTCGTGCCCGCAGAGAACCAGGAGCCGGCTACCGATACTCAGGTCGACGATGTCTGCCGTTCCTTGAGCGCCCCGCCCCGCCCGGATGCCATTCCGGTCAACGACGCGATGCGCTTTTTGGCGGCCGATGCCGCCGACACGCGCCTGATCCGGCTGGGCCAGTACGATGCTCCGGTGCTCGCCGCCGATGCCGACGCGTCCAACGGCCAGCAGATCTACGGTCAGATGTGCGCCAGCTGCCACGGCAGCCAGGGCGCCGGCGCTCGTAACGTCGGTCCCTACGGTGCCTTCCCGCCCTTCCTGCACATCAACGTCGGACGCCTTGTCCCGGCGGCGATGGGCGGCACCTATCAGGATGTAGCTGCGCGCACCATTGGCGGTGTTCACGCCACGCTTCCCGACATGCCTCCGGTCGCCACGCTCTCCGCGCAGAGCTGGAAGGATCTTCAGGCCTATGTCGCGTCCTTCGAAGGACAGGGCAGCGATCGCGTCGGCACCGCTCAGCCTGCTGAGGTTCCGGCTGATGACTTGACTCCTGAGCAAGGCGCTTCCGCCCCGGCTCCCGAGCAGGTTCCGGCCGAGGAAACCCAGAACTAAGATGACGGGCGGCGCTACTTTTTGAGCGCCGCCCTGGAACCTACTTACGCTCTGCGTTATGAACGCTTCAACCTCCAGTCTAACGTCGAAGCGGGTTGGCCCAGTGCCTCCGACGAACGGCAAGCATATGAGTAAAAAATTCATGAGCGGCTCTCTCAACCAAAGCCTCCTGAAGCGCGCCGGTTTGCTCCTCGCGCTCGTGCTGGCAGTGATGATCCCGGCGACAGCCTTTGCCGTCCCCGGTTCCGGCGACTTTGTGGCTCACTACTCAGTGAATGGCCGCGACATGACCGCCCTCTACAACATGATCGCCAAGATCTGTCTTGGCGTTCTGGTCATTGTTGAGAGCGTTCTGATCATCTCGATCATTCGCTTCCGTCGCCGCAGCGAAGACGAACGGCCGGTGCAGAACCACGGCAATATGGCGCTGGAGATGGGCTGGACCGGGGCCGCGGTCCTCTTTCAGATCTGGATTGGCGTCGCCACCATCAATGTGATGTTCGCCACCGAGGTCATCCCCGACGACATCGACATGACTGTCGAGGCCGTGGCCTATCAGTGGGACTGGCAGTTTGTGTACCCCGATCAGGGTGGTCTGGTGCACGGTGACCTGGTGGTCCCGGCCAACACCAACATCAAGCTCGAGGTCACCTCGCGCGACGTCATCCACTCGATCTTCGTGCCCGACCTGGGCATCAAGATCGATGCCGTGCCGGGCCGCTTCAACTACTGGTGGTTCCGTGCCGATGGCCCGATCAACCAGGTGCGCGTCGACGGCTTTGCCATGGTCGACCGCCCCGAGTTTGAGTATCCCTCTACCCGCCCGGACTTCATGCAGAGCCGTCCCGACGCTACGAAAAAGACCATCAACGGTCTGGAGCGCCGCGTCGGATACCTGGGCCGCTCTCGCCAGGTCGAAGAGGTCTCTCCTTACGCTAACTACAGCGCCATTGAGTACCAGGGCACCTGCACCGAGCTCTGCGGCCTGGGCCACTGGGATATGTACTTCCGCGCCGTCGTGATGACCCCCTCGAGCTTCCGCCAGTGGGTCCACGACATGCAGAACCAGGTCACCGAAGCCAACGGCCCCGAAGTCTTCGCCGCGCGCTGCGCAACCTGCCACGGTGAAAGCGGCCAGGGCCAGGGCGACCAGTTCCCCACCCTTGTGGGCGCCGCCCGCGTGGTGGAGGAAGGTCAGAAAGACTCCCACATCCAGCTCGTCCTGCAGGGTAAAGGCGTGATGCCTCCCTTCGGACAGGTACTCAACGACGCCGAAGTCAGCGCGGTTATCAATCACGAGCGCACGAGCTGGGGCAACAGCGGTGGCGAAGTTAGCGATGAAGACGTTGCCCGCGTGCGCGAGTCGCTCGGCCTGCCGCCCTTCCCCGCCGGTGGCGTGGAGCCGACTCCGACCCCCGAGCTGATGGCTGCCGGTGAGCGCCTCTTTGAGAGCTGCGTGAGCTGCCACGGACGTGACGGTCAGGGCCCTGACTACATCCCCGCCCTCGCCGGTAGCAGCAAGGTCAATGGCGATCCCGCCGCCCTGGCGAAATTGCTTATCGAAGGCGCGGATACCCCGCAGTGGCCGGGCGAGAAGACCCCGGTGGCGCGTTCGATGACGGACTTCCAGCTGGCGTCGCTTCTGACCTACCTGCGTGGTTCCTTCGGCAATGAGTCGGAGCCTGTGCAGCCTGGCGACATCGAACGCATCCGGCGCGACTTGAACTAAGAGACGCTCGACAGCGGCGCCGCCTTGTACGGCGCCTCATCGACCCGACATACACCCGGGGAGCCCCGCGCTCCCCAAGCAGGCTAAAAAGCGGCGAGGCATCGCATCATGGAAATCAAGGCCAAAGGTTACCTGTCTCCTCTCTCCGAAGAGGCCAAGACCTCCCTGTGGGTCTACCTCAAGGAATGGATGTGCACGACGGACGCCAAGCGTATCGGAGTGCTCTATCTGCTCTTCGCCACCTTCATGGCGCTGTGGGGAGGTTTGCTCTCAGTCATCATCCGTCTGGAGCTGGCCCAGCACGGTCCGGACATCATCACTGACGCTTCCTTCTACAACGCGCTGCCGGGGATGCACGCCACGGCGATGATCTTCTTTTTCATCATCCCGGCGTTCACCGGCGTGGCCAACTTCGTGGTGCCCATTCAGATTGGCGCTCCCGATATGGCCTTCCCCAAGCTCAACCTTGCCGCATTCTGGATTCTGCCGCCGGGTGCCCTTCTGACCTTCGCGGGCTTTTTCATGAATAGCCTCCCGGAGTTCGGCTGGACGGCGTACCCGCCCCTCTCCAACTCGGTCTACACCCCTATCTGGGGCGCGGACTTCTGGGTTGTCGGCCTGATTCTGGTGGGTGTGAGCTCGACCCTGGGTGCGGTGAACTTCCTGGCAACCGTCTTCAACATGCGCTGCAAGGGCATGAAGATGTTCCAGTTGCCCCTCTTCACCTGGGCCATGACGGTCACCAGCTTCCTGATTCTGGCGGCTACTCCGGTGCTCACCAGCGCGCTCATCATGCTGACCTTCGAGCGTATGTTCCCGGGCGTCTTCTACTTCTTCAACCCGGCCGGCGGTGGTGACCCGATTCTCTATCAGCACCTCTTCTGGTTCTACTCTCACCCGGCCGTCTACATCATGATCCTGCCTGGCTTCGGCATGGTCAGTGAGGTCATCCAGGTCTTCAGCCGCAAGCACATCTTCGGTTACGTCCTGATGGTCTGGTCGATGATCGCCATCGCCGTGCTCGGCTTCCTGGTCTGGGCTCACCACATGTTCGCCACCGGTATCGCGCTGAACGTCCGCGTGGGCTTCATGTTCCTGACGATGCTCATCGCCGTGCCTACCGGCATCAAGATCTTCAGCTGGCTGGCCACGATCTGGGGCGGTTCCATCAAGTTCGATACCCCCATGCTCTATGCCACCGGTTTCCTGGCGATGTTCACCATCGGCGGTCTCTCCGGTGTCGTCGTGGCCAGCGTGCCGGTCGACATTCAGCTTCACGACACCTACTACGTCGTCGCCCACATCCACTACGTTCTCGTGGCCGGATCGCTGATGACCGCGTTTGCCGGGGTGTACTTCTGGTTCCCCAAGATCACCGGCCGCTTCTACAACGAAACACTCGGCAAGATTCACTTCTGGTTGACCGCGATTTTCATCAACGTGACCTTCTTCATCCAGCACTGGCTGGGCATGAAGGGGATGCCGCGCCGCTACTACGACTACGACCCGGCCTTTGAAATGGCCAACCTGATCTCGTCGGTGGGTTCGGTGGTGCTCTTCCTGGCGCAGTTCATCTTCATCGCCAACATGCTCTACAGCTGGCGCAAAGGTAAGGTGGCCGAAGGCAACGCCTGGGGTGACGGATTTACCCTGGAGTGGCAGATCACTTCGCCGCCCGATCACCACAACTTCCATCACCCGCCCTACTGGAAGCCGATCATCCGCCAGCATGTCGCCGCCGACCAGCCTGGTGGCGTCTGGCACCGCAACGGCGACTGATCCCCAGGCGCCCTCGCCCACACCGCGGGGTAGGGGCGCCTCGCCAGAGTCTTTCCTGATACGAGTAATTGACTTAAGAGGTCATTGAAATGGCAACACAAGACGCCTCCCTTGCGGCAGATCCGATGATCGGCGAAGAGTCGTTGGGTGTAACCAACGGCAAAATCGGCATGTGGACCTTCCTGGTCATGGACGCCATGACCTTCGCCGGTCTGCTGGCTGGCTACGCTCGCCTGCGCTGGACCCCGGGCAGCGAGTGGCCCCTGCCCATCGAAGCCTTCGGCTTTACCGGAATTCAGCTCACCGCGCTGAACACGTTCATCCTGATTTGTTCCAGTGTCTCCATGGTGCACGTGCTCGCCGAGCAAATGCGCGGCAACATGGACCGCGCCAAAAAGTGGATGCTCGCCACCATTATCGGCGGCCTGCTCTTTCTGGGTATTCAGGGCTTCGAGTGGACGCACCTGATCCTGGACATGTGGCCCTACCTCTTTGACGAGGGCTATGAGGCAGCGTACAGCGTCAACTTTGCGGCTACCTTCTTCATCCTCACCGGCTTCCACGGCCTGCACGTCTCGGTCGGGGTGATCTACAACGTGATCATCTACCTGGGCCTTAAGAGCGGCAAGATCAGTAAGGATGACACCTCCGTCGTAGAGATCGCCGGCCTCTACTGGCACTTCGTCGACCTGGTGTGGATTCTGGTCTTTACCTTCGTGTACTTGATTTAAGGTCAGGCTGCGCGCCTTGTGACTCGTACAACGCATCTACAGGACTTTTGACATGGCTTCTCACGACGCAACCAAAGACCCGAACGAGGGCTGGGGCTGGGGGGTAGACTTCCTCTACAGCCAGTACATGTGGGTCTGGCTCGCCCTGCTCATCCTGACGCTGGTCGAAGTGATCATCCCTGAACCGCAGATCATCGGGTTGAGCTTCCAGTTCCCTCGTACCTTTGTGGTCATCTCACTCATCAGCCTGGCGCTGGTGAAAACTTGGATGGTTGCCTGGTACTACATGCACCTGATCGCGGAGCGCCCCTCGATCATTCTGCTGGCCTGCGCGCCCTTTATGTTCTCGATCTTCCTGACCATCGGGATCTTCCCCTGGAACGGCGGTTGAGCTAGCGACCAGCGCGGCCTGCACGACCTTCATCGCCTCACGTCGACCTGAATCAGGGTTCGATGTGAGGCGTTTTTTGTGCACATCCTGCGCGACAATTTGCCCTCTTGGCTTGAAAGTCCCCCCCTCCCATGATTAGGTTGGCGCGATCAAGGCTCGCCATGCGAGCCCCTTTGCAGCCCCTTCCTGTACTGCCCTTCTCAAGAGTCTGGCCGATGCAAGGCGTTCAACGATTTCTGTTTCTGGCGCGCGAATTTGCGCAGTTGACCAAGCCGGGCATCCTGCGCCTGCTGGTCATCACTCAGTTCTGTACGATGCTGGTTGCCGCCGGCGGAGTCCCGGAGCTCTGGACGGCGATCTGGGCGACGCTCGGCACAGTGCTTATCTGCGGCAGCGCCAACACCATCAACATGGTCTGGGATCAGGATATCGATCAGCTGATGGGCCGCACCGCCCACCGCCCCCTGGTGGTCGGGACGATCAAGCCCGCCCACGCGCTGATCTTCTCGGGTGTCCTTGGGCTCAGCGCGGTGATGATTCTCACCTTCCTGGTCAACCCGCTGGCGGCCTTGATGGGCATTGCCGGGCACGCGTACTACGCGGTCCTCTACACCATGTGGCTCAAGCGCAGCACTCCGCAAAACATTGTGATCGGCGGCGCCGCCGGGGCCTTCCCCGTCCTGATCGGTTGGGCGGCGGTCACCGGTGAATTGAGCATCACGCCCTGGCTGATCTTTGCGATCGTCTTCTTCTGGACGCCGCCGCACTTCTGGGCGCTGGCCCTCTATAAAGATGTGGAGTACGGCAAGGCCAATGTGCCGATGATGCCCAATGTACGCGGCCACTACACCACCAAGTTGCAGATGCTCGTCTACATGCTGCTGCTGCTGACCACGACTCTGGCGCTGGGACTCACCGGGGATGTGGGGCTGATTTACCTGATCGCCGCGGTGATCCTGGGCGCCGGCTTCACCTACTGCTGCATTCGCGTGGCCTTCGATAAGACCGATCACTGGGCCAAGCGCACCTTTGCATTCTCCATCATCTACCTGGGGCTGCTCTTCGCGGCGATGAGCGTGGACAGCCTGCAGACACACCACTTCACCGAGCGCCACTACCTGGCTGCGATCGAGCGCGATGCCGATCGGATGCGTGCCGAACAGGATATCGACGAGATTCGTCGCCTGCATAACGCCACCGAAGCCCCGGTATGGACCGCCACCCCCTGAGCCTGGGAGCGTCATTATGGCGAGCTCACCGCATTCTACTGTCACATCTGAAATGGCCGAACGTAACGCAAAGATGAGCAAATGGCTCATCAGCGTAATCGTGGTCATGTTCCTCTTTGGTTTCGCCTCCATCCCGCTCTACCGCTGGGTATGCGCGAAGATCGATCCGGGCGGGTCCTCCTATTTCACGGGGGATTCCGACGTCTACGAAGGCGTGACCGTCGATGAAAGCCGCACGGTCCGCGTGCGCTTTGCCACCAACGTCGAACGTCAGCTGCCCTGGACCTTTCGCGTCGACGAGTCGCACGTCGAGGTGCACCCCGGCGCCAAGCGCCTGGTGACCTTCGAGGCGTTCAACGAAGCGCCCTTCCCGGTCAAAGGCAAGGCCGTCTACGACATCAATCCGCCCGAAGCCGCGCCCTACTTTAAGAAGATCGAGTGTTTCTGCTTTGTCGAGCAGACCATCGACGGCGAATCCGGTTACTCGATGCCGCTGTACTTCTGGTTCGATCCCGAGCTTCCCGAGCACGTCAAAGAAGTCACGCTGGCGTACACCTTCTTTAATGCCGACAGCTCGATGTCGCGCTCCAATCGAGGCCCGCGATGACCGAGCAGCGCTCGAACGAAGACGCCATTTCGAGCCCAGAACCTGTGCCGGGCCCCGGCGGCTTCCAAATCGATGAGGCCACCCGACGTCGCAATCGCAATACCGCGATCATCATCGCCGTATTGGTCCTGATCATGATTCTTGTCGGCACACGTAACCAGCTCTTTGGACCCTGATGTCATCCCGACGTTTTAAGGCCCCGGGGCCCATCGCCACGTTCTTTGCGTTGCTCGGTCTGGGGATTCTCCTCTCGCTGGGGAGCTGGCAGGCCCTGCGCTACCAGCAAAAGTCACACGCCGAGGGGCAGCGCGACGCCCTCGCCGAGGCCACACCCCGCCCTATTTCCGACCTGGCGGCGCTGAATCGCGGCGAGCTTGATTTCCACCCGGTGACGGTCCGCGGCGAGTTTTTGAGCGACCGGGCTTTTTTGATCAAGCATCGCGTCCATCAAAATAAGCCGGGTTACTGGCTTGTAAGCCCGCTGCGACTGCCCTCGGACGAACTTCTGCTGATCAACCGTGGCTGGGTGCCTTATGAGCGTGGTGAGGCCATCGCCCGGTCGCTTCTGGAAGCCAGCGCCGGAGAGCAAGAGTTCCACGGGCTTGTGCATTTCCTGGATTATGTCGTCGCCGACACGCCTGCGCGCCAACGTCTGGCGCGCGGCGAAGCATCCGAGGCGATTCTGCTCTGGGACTCTTACGATACCGAAGGCATGCACAGCGCGCTTGAAGGAACCACCGCGCAACGTGCCGTGATCGTCACGCTCGCCCCAGACCATTCCGGTGAGCCCTACCCGATCGCCAGCCTCGCTCATATCACTGAGCCCTACCTCACCGCCGAAAAACACTTCGGCTACGCCCTCACCTGGTACAGCCTGGCGGTGGCGTTGATCGTCATTTATGCCGCCGCCGGATTTGGCGTTCTTCACGCCCAACCGATGGCAACGCGTGCCTGAATGCGCTGGACGGGGGCCCCGAGTGTCGAGGTCGCCCCCTCCTCCCGCCGACGCGGCGCTCAAAAGCGCCCCCGAACCTGCACACTGGCGGCATCCCGACTAAATCCCACCTCCAGGGCCGGGGCTCCTGCGGGCATCGGCCGCTCACGTGCCGATCCTTTGAGCAACACCGCGCCAAGCACCGCCGCACCCAGCCCCATGGTGATGCCGGCGCCGAGGCGATGAAGGTGGTTCGCTCTGGCGCTGGCCAGTCGCTCGGCGTCGCTCTCAAAGTGCAAGGCCTGTGTGCCTTCACAACTCATGAACGAATCGCCACCAGTTTGCGCGGAACACCGGTAGCGATGGGACTCCATCAGCGCCCATCCCATCCAGGCAGCACCGGCCACCAACGCCGACGACGAGCCGATGATGGCGCCACGCCTCGCCACAGAAGGCTTTGGCGGCTCGGTGACAGGCATCATCCCGGGAGCTCCGGCGCGCGCATAGAGTTCGGGAAGAATGGCCCCCAGGGAGCGTTGCGCCGCTGCCCCCTCGCCAGGCGCGTAGCGCGCGTCTTCTTCTGCCGACGAACTCCACACGCATATCTCGCCATCCCCGGCTTCAGCGCCCTCGGAGCAACGAGCACTCTTCCCGACCACGACCACCACCTCGACCCCCAGCGTAGCGGCTGCCGCCGCGAGCCCGTCTTCATTCGGGGCTTCGGCAGCAAACGCGCCCGGCCAGTACACATACCGGTTCTCGCCAGGCGCCCTCCCGACCACTGACCACGCCGCCGGATCAGGCATCCCGGGCGCGGGGTCCGCGCAGTGGCTGGAAAGCACGTAGCGTCCACCAGGACGCACGCGCAGGCGCTGTACGTGCACCCGCTGTCCATTGATATACAGTGGGCACTCCCAGCCCTCTACGGCTCTCAGGTTCATCCAGGCATCATCGCCAGCCAGGGACGCCCGCGCCTCCTCCCAGACCTGGGCCAACTCCGGCGGCCAGCGTTGCCCGAGCACAGATTGAGCCACAAAGAGTTCGGTCAAGCGCGCGGTCAGCGCCCGGGCCAACTCCGGCTCTTCGAGATCGAGAAGCGCACGCGCCAGATAGAGCGCGGCGTATTGAACCGCCTCCGCAAACTCCGGATCTCCTCCCCATAGTTCAACCTGCTTAAGAGCCTGCTCGACCGGCTGCTCCAGCATGGCACGAGCCGCCTCGGCGCCCTGATAGAAGTACGCACGCTCGGCGGCTTCCTTGCGCTCGATCCATGTTTGTTTATCGGCCTCGTCGACCTCGGGCAGCGCCTCCGGCGCATCAACCATCCGAAGGGACGACCAGCTCTCCAGGCTCCTGCGCACGTGATCGCGGGCCTGAAGATCAGCCTCTTCGGCACTCAACGCCATCACCACGACCGTGCTGCGATCTCCGGGCTCCGACCACACGACCGGCGCCAAATGCTGCGCGCTCAACGCCAACGGCATCATCGCCACCCAGATGCTTATCACCACCCCAACGCTCCACCGCATCCCTGCCTCCCTCATCTCTCAACACCCGTGGTTGTCGAGCTGGCACCAGCTCATGTCGATCTATTGTCGGGAAGCGTCGACTTACCTTGCTATTGTTTACATAGTTTTACACACACCCCCCACTCACCGCCTGCGCCGCCCCCCTTCAACAAAAAACCCCGCCCTCACGTGGAGGACGGGGTTGAGAAACGTTGAGTTACCGTTTTCGGGCGGCGTCGCTCAGTACACGGTCAACGCGTGGTAAGGCACACCCTTAAGACGCTCTCCCCCCTTTAAGAAGGCAAGCTCAATAAGGAATGCGCACTCCACCACCACGGCGCCCAGCTCCTGCACCAGAGTGATGCTCGCACCACAGGTGCCGCCGGTCGCCAGGAGATCGTCGATCACGACCACACGATCGCCGGGCTTGAGTGCATCAACGTGCATCTCTACGCGGTCCGTACCGTATTCGAGGGTATAGTCGACCCCAATGCGTTCGTAGGGCAGCTTTCCGGGCTTACGCACCAGCGTGAACCCCACTCCGAGCGCGTTGGCGAGCGCCGCCCCAAAGATGAAGCCCCGCGACTCGATACCGACCACGCTGGTGATGTTTTGTGAGGCGTAACGCTCCCGCCAGGCCTCGATAATCTCACCAAAGAGAACGCCGTCGGCGAGTACCGGGGTGATGTCCTTAAAAACAATGCCTTCGTGGGGGAAGTTCGGGACGTCGCGCAGGGTCTCATGAACTTTCTGGCTTAAATCACTCATTATCGTCTCGCGTCGGCTGATCCGAGTTCATATCGGACACAGGTTGGAGTTCGTCCCATTGGCGCAGCTCACCGAGGAATCGGTAATGGGTCAGATCCAGGTCCACCGGGCTCAGGCTGATGTCGCCTGCAGCCACGGCATTGCAATCGCTGCCGGGCATATCATCAAACCCGAGTTCCGAGCCACCCAACCAGTAGTAAGGAAGATGACGCGGGTCTTCTTTTGCAACGACCTGGCGACCATAATTGCGGCGCCCCAGCTTACTGACGCGAATGTTACTTTGCGGCGAGAGCGTGGGAGGGAAATTCACGTTGAGGAAGGTCGCCCGCGGCATCCCGCGCGCGAGCGCTGCCCGCGCGATGCGCTCGACCCAGGTAGCGAGCAGGCGCTCCTCAAACGCACCGCGACCGGCCTGACTAAAGGCGATGGAGGGCACGTCGGAGAGGGTTGCCTCGATGGCCGCGGCGACCGTCCCACTGTAGAGCACGTCATCGCCCAGATTTGCCCCGTGATTTATCCCGCTGACACAGAGCGTGGGTCGGCGCGGAAGGGCGTGGTTGAGCGCGATGTACACACAGTCGGTGGGCGTCCCACTGACGGCGAGCCGGCGCTCCCCGTGCTCCACGATGCGCAGGGGCTGGCGCAGACTAATCGCCCCACTCACCGCGCTCTGCTCGGTGGCCGGCGCCACGACCCAGACCTCTCCCAACGCCTCCATGGCCCCGGCGAGCAGTTCGATGCCGGGAGCATGAATCCCATCGTCGTTGGACACCAGAATCAAAGGTCGGTTCACAACGGTCCTCAAAGCAAGCTGTAGAGAGAAAGTGCGCGCGGCAAGCCTCAGCCGCCCTGCCCCAGAGAGACTTTCATCAGGTAGAGCGCTTCGCGGGCGGCGTTCGCGACCAGCTGACTCTCGACCGGCTCGTTGGCCACCGGCTTAATGGACTTATCCGGCCCCACGTCAAACGAATCGTCCAAACTCAAGCCCACCAGCTGATCCAGAAACTCCCCTCGGGTCAGCGCCCGGTCGCCTCGATAATCAAAGAGGCGTACCCGCTTAACGCGTCCGCGCGCATCAACTCCGATGCCCACTTCAATGCGAACCACATTCCCCTCAAGCAGACGTGATTCGACGCGGGGGTCGATAAAGATTGCCACGCCTAAAAAGCGCCGTTTGCCGCCGCTTTCATCGACGGCGATATAGAACTCGGGATTTCGATCTTCCGGATAGAGCTCAAATCCGAGTTCGGCTTCGATCTGGCGCACCTGCGCCTCGGAGTAGGTATCGCGACGACGCAAGAAATCGGTCGCATCCGGGAAGATCTCCTGGAGATAGCCACGGGTGATCTCCCAGCTCCCGAAGTTCGCCAGATGTGCCTCAGCCGAGGGTGGAGTGCCCAGCGTCAGCGCACCCAACACAAAACAGGTCGCGACCATGCGTCCGACCACAGGAAACGTTCTCATGGGGTTGCCCCGGGGCCTGGATTCAGCCCTCTTCGTCTTCTTTTTTCTTCTGGGCTCGTTTCAGCGAATCGACCTGACGGTGGAGACGATCGAGTTCACGCTTCATCGTGCGCAGATCATCGCGGGTGGCCAGGTTAAACCGACGGGCAAACTCGTCGCGTTTTTCGTCGATGCCGTTTTTGATCTCAAACGAGGCACGAAAGGCTTTGCTTACGCCTTTTTGCACCTTCTCGTTGTTCATGAGCTTCTGCGCTGTGGGGCTCTGCAGCGCCTTGAGCGCGCTGTTGACGAGATCGTCTTTCCAGCTTGGCATGATCGGACTCCTTGATGTCATCGATGGCCGCGCGCCGGGCGGCGCGAGTCGGGGTGAAGATTGCCCTGCCACCTATAAATGTCAAGGCGGCCCCGACTCGCTTGGCCTGGGTCAGCCAACACGTTAGAGTCACTATCTGTGAGACTCATGTTCATTCACGACACAGCCGCCAAGCCGGCCGCTAATGCACCGCTATATTCCAGGAGAAGCGATGGGAACGCCCAGAACGTCTTCACTTGCACTCGCCGCCTTGATCCTTACGAGCGCCCTCTTACTGCTGGCCGGGTGTTCCTTTGAGTCGGCTCAGCTCGCGTCGGTGCGCTGCGAGCAAGAGGGCGAAGTGCGAGACGATCAGCGGTGCACCGAGGGCTACTGGGTGAAAACCGACGATCTTCTAGACCTTGGCCTGGGAGATACCGCAGACACCCCCGACGTCTGTGTACCTGAGTCCGACTCCGCGCTCTGTGCAGATCACGGCGCGGTGTGCGGACCGCTCAGCGTGACCGACCGCTGCGGCGAGCCTCGAAACGTGGAGTGTGGCAGCTGTCCTGGCGAGTCGTACGAGAGAGAAGTTGGCGATCCCTACCCCTGCTGTGAGGGCAATCAGACCTGCATGTGCCAGGACGTGGAGCGCTTCGGCCCCGGCTGCGAGGACGGCACCTGCAAGGAAATCTTTCTGGGACAGGAGACGCGCACCAGCGGTTGCGCGCCCTGCGCCGCGGAGTGCGATTCCTGGGGAGAGTGCAGCTGGTCGTCGACCTGCGCGCTCACCGGCGAGCGCACTCGCTCCTGCACCGGCCAGGCCTGCCAGGCAGGAGCCTGCGTCGACGCCGACGCCCCCTTTAACGAAACCGAGGCCTGTCCGCGGGACACCGACACCCTCAGCTGCGCGGTGCCCGATGCCTGCTCGACCGGAACCTGCGGCGCCGGAGAGTGTCAGAGCAGCCCCCGTTGTGAAGGCACCACCGAAAGCTGCGGCTGCGAGAGCTGCGAGGACTGCAGTCTGCGTGACGGCTGGTATAATAGAGGCACTGCCGAACCCTGTTGCGGAACCGGCTCGACTGCGTCGAGTTGCCTGTGCCAGACACGAGAGTATCGCGAGTACAGCTGCGATGGTACTGCGTGCACATATGAGGTGACTAACACCGACGTCATCCAAAGCAATTGCACGACCTGTCAGCCTAAGAGCTGCGTGGACTACTCCCCTTGTGAGACGGGCTCCACGTGTGGCACCCAGGGCACCCGCACACGCACCTGCCAACGCGAGATCTGTGAGCCGACCACGGGAGAATGTACCGCTCGCATAAACGTCGAAGAACACAGCTGCGTGGTAGACACCGCGGGACGCTCCTGCGACCTCAATGACACTGACAGCTGCATAATGGGGGTATGCTCGGAAGGAAGCTGCATCTCGGTCCCGGTCTGCGAGGGGACAAACGCCAGCTGCGGGTGCGCGACCTGCGAGGACTGCACTCAGCGAGCAGACGAGTGGATCGTGGATGAAGACTCCCTTGCGGACTGCTGCCACGAGGGGGGGGTATGCCAGTGTGGGCAAGAGGTGCTTCACACGTGGCGCTGCGGTGATACGGGCTGCGAGCGCTACCCTACCGCCACCGTGCGAGACGCCCAAACGTCGTGCACTCACTGCCAGCATGGCTGCATCGAGCCGGGAGGCAGCCCCTGCTGTAGACGAACCGGCAGCGATCACGACACCAGCTGTCAGCAGTGAGGCGGAGCGCCAGCGCGCTCTTTGCGAAGGATCGGTTCAGAGCTGGCCAGCGGCCACATGGCGCTTTGATTTCTAGCTCCGATTCGGATAATTCGACAGGGGGTGCGTAGGGCGCCTGGCGCGCGTTGCGCCTTAACATCCATCAGCCTCACGGAAATCATGACCCACACCACCGCAGAGCAGCCCGGAGGGTCTGCAACCTCCAAAAGACTGCTCAAGATCGGGGCGGGAGTCCTTCTCCTTCTTCTCCTCCTCGGTGGCGGCGCCTGGCTCCTTGTTCCTCGCCTGGCCGGGCGCGTGCTCACCTCTCAGATCGAGCGAATCGAAGCGCGCTCCGGACTCACAATCACCACGGGCACGCTCAAAACCCGCGGCTTCAGCGGCGTGGAAGTGGGTCCGGTGGAAGTTCGCCTGCCCGGCGAAGATACCCCCATGCTTTCGATTGAGCGTGCGGAAATCAGCGCGGCGCTGAGTTCTGCACTGAGCGGCTCCCCGTCGATCAGTGCCGTCCACCTGGAAGGCGTCGAGCTGGCGTTGAGCTACGATGAGAGCGGTCGTCACAGCCTGGAGCGGCTGCTCGCGCTCCAGGCCGACCACGACAGCGCGAGCGAGGACGCGTCGCAGGCCCCCGCGCCCACGCTGGCGGCCAGGCTTGACGCACTGCAGTCCCGTGCACTTCGTCATTTCGGCGGCGAGTTCCCCGACGTGAGAGTGCGGCGGCTGCGCGCCACCTTCACCGACGTGCAGACGCCGTCGCGCTGGCCGCTGGCTGCGTTGAGCTCGGAGCAGCTGACCCTGGAGGGCGACAAAACCCGCGCCCCCTACCGCGCACAGCTGGAGCTTACGCCGCTTGCCGATCATGTGCTGTCCCTCCCCGAGAGCCTCTTGGTGGAAGGCGTCCTGGCGGCCCCCCTCTCCCACAGTTCCCTGGATCTGACCCTCTCAACTCCGATTCGCGCCCGGGCCCCGGCCCCCTACGACTTTCTCGCGTTTGAACTTGGAGGGCTGCGTATCCTGGAGGACCACCGCGTGGAGGTTCGGAAGTTCGCGTTACGTAACCACCTGGATCCCAGCCCCGAGCCTCTCTTTCGGAGCGAACTGGCCAGCCTGGGCCTGGGGGAGCTTAGCGCGAGCCTGGCCGATCTTCGCGTGCAGGACATGCAGGTCGACCAGCCGCAGCTGCGCTTGACCTACGCCGCCCACGGAGCGTCCAACGTGGGGGATCTGGAGGCGCTGTTAACCCGGCGCGCAGCGAAGCTCAGCGTGCGCACTGCCGGGGAGGTCGCCGAGGCCATGGCGGCAGCACTCGTCGAAAGCCCGGACACTCCCCTCGCCACCCCGGAGGATATCCCCGATGAGGCCGATGAGTTGACCGTTTCCCCCGCACCGGTGCCCGCCCCCAGCGGCTCCTCCCTGCGCGACCTGCTGACCGAGAAGCTCCCTCAACATATCAAGGTCACCGAGGCTACCATTGAGGTCGATGATCCGCGTCCCCACCCCGATTTGAGCGCTCCCCTGGCCCGCTTCGCGCTTCGTCAGGGTAAGCTCGCTGTGAAACATCGGCCGATTCAGGGCCAGATCGACCTGGAGGCACACGCGCTGATCGAGGGTGGCGATCCGGCCGCGCGCGTCGATATCACGCTGAGCCTGCCCTATCGCAAAGGGGGCTGGGAAGCCGAGATCGATGTCGAAGAGCTCGAACTCTCTCAGCTGGCCCAGCTCGGCGGCAAACGCGTCTCCAGCAAGCTTTTTGGCGGCCGCCTCAACGCCACACTCGACATGGGGGAGAGCGAGCAACGCGGCCGCGCATCCTTTGAGGGCATGTTTGCCATCGACGGGTTTCGCGCTCAGCTGGCTCCGGTGGCCGCGGCGCCCATCGAACTGGGCGAAGCCAGCCTCACGGTCGCCGGGTACTTTGATCCCAAAGCGGCCATTCCTCCGGCACGCCTGCTGCGGCCGGCCCCCCTCGAAGAGAGGGACCCGACCGAGGAGCCGCCGGAAACGGCCGAAGAAGCGTCCAGTCCGCCTACCGCCGGCGCCTTTGTCATTGAACGCGGCACCGCCCGCCATCGCGACGCAGAGCTGAGCTTCGGCCTGGCGTTTTATGGCCTCGACGGGCTGAACCGCCGCCCCGCCCGCATGGATGTGAACCTGGAGCTCCCCACCACCCCGGTGCAAACGATCATCGACGCGATCCCGGAAGCCATCCTGGGGCCGCTGGCGGGCATGCGCCTCTCAGGAACCTTTGGCTGGACCTTTGCCCTGGAACTCCCCCTCTACGACGCCGGACGCATGCAGTGGGACGCCTCACCCGAGGTTCTCAACCTGGAGGTCAAGCACCTGCCGCACGCCGTCGACGTCTATAAGCTCTTCGATCGCTTCGAGCACACCATCGAAGATGACTGGGAGGTCAAGGCCTACCGACACACGCGCCAACAGTCTTACACACGGACGGTGAGAATCCCCGGCATACGACCGATTCCCGCCCCCTGGCTCGTCGAGAACGCCGGCCTGACCATCGAGTCGATCGACCGCCGACGACGACGCCGGGGCTGGCCGGAGGTGCCGGCGTGGTTCTCGGGCCTGGGCATCCCGCGCCATGCCATCAACTCCCCGGAGTACTGGCTGACCCGCCACGCCACCGCCCAGGCCGCCGCCCGGCCCTGGAAAGAGCGCGAGGAACCCACATCTGGCCTGGACGCGCTCTTCGGCGACTGGAATGCGCCGGCTCGCGAAGATGTGCCCCGCTGGAGTGGTCCATCCCCGGCCTCTCGCCAGGCGCGGGAAAATCAAGTCAACCCCGGACGCTACGGAGCCTATGTCTTTGTGCCTCTGCACCATATTTCGCCCTACATGGTGCGCGCGATCCTGACGACCGAGGACAACTCCTTCTTCGATCATCCCGGGTTCAACTTCTACGCGATCAAACAATCGGTCGCCGCCAACTTGCGGGCCGGAAAATTCGTGCGTGGCGCCAGCACCATCTCCATGCAGTTGGCCAAAAATCTCTTTCTCGACCGAGAGAAAGTCCTGGCGCGCAAGTTCCAGGAGGCCACGCTCGTCTGGCTGATGGAAAGCGTGGCGGATGTTCCCAAAGCACGCCTGCTCGAAATCTACCTCAACATCATCGAATACGGCCCGGGCGTCTTTGGCATCCACGAGGCCGCGGTGCACTACTTCGGCAAGCGCCCTGACGCCCTCACGATCGGCGAAGTGGCCTGGTTGGTCAGCATCATCCCCGGCCCCAAGCGCTACCACTCCTACTACGATCGCGGCGCCATCTCCCCATCGTGGTTCCGGCGCATGTCGCGCTACATCCGGGCGATGGAAAGCCGCGAGCGCATCACGCCCGAGGAGATGGAGCTAGCCTTGCAGGCACCGCCGGAGTTCTACATTCCCGAAGATGGCGAGCCGATTTTCCGCGCCGATTACGAGCGGGAGAACCCGCCGCCGGCGCTCGAAGCGCATCAGCCCACCGAGGAGTCGGCCACCCCGGCCCCGCAGCAGCCCGACCCACGGCCGACATTCATGCAATTATTTGATTGAATCTCCGGCATCCCCCGTCCAAGTGACGAGCCTCCTCGGTCGTGGTTGTCGCCACCGGCCCTTTTGCTAAGCTGTCTCCATGGTCTCGATGTCGAAGTCTCCCTCCAATCAGATTCAGACGCTTGTCGCGATGATCGATCGCCTGGAGCGACGTGTGCGTCTTCAGCGCTCGGTCTACGCGGCCTTTGTCGGAGCCTGCGTGGCGCTGATGTTGAGCGCCGTGGGCGTGGCCGCACTGCGCACCGATTGGCTGGCAAGCCAGTGGTGGTGGACCCTTCCCCTGCTCGCGACCCTGCTGATCCTCTCGGCCGCTCTGTGGGGCTGGCGACGACCGCTCCATCGCATTGAGCTCGCCCGGCGCCTCGACGCCCACCACCAGCTCCATGACCGCCTCTCCACGGCGTTAAGCCTGATGGAGGCGCCCCCGCAGACTCCGGCGGCCCGCGCGTTTGCGAGCGCTCAACTCGATGATGCGCTCGCCCACCTCGACCGGGTGGATCTGCAGCAGGCCACCCCCTGGACACGCCCGCCAGACACTACTCTGCTGGCCGTCTGCGCCCTGGTGGTCATCGGCGTCGGGCTCGTCCCCCTGCCGGATCACGTCAAGCCGCTGCCGCCTCCCTTTGAAGTCCGCTATGAGGCCTTTGTCGACGATGCCACCCTGGCCCTGGAACGCGATCGCCTGGCGCGCCTGCGCGAAACCCTCGGCGAGGATCCCGACCCACAAGCCGAAGCGATGCTCGATGCCATGGAAGCGTTGCTCGACAAGGCCGCGGCTCAAGAGATCTCGCAACGCGACTTTCTTGAGGAGCTCGCGGCGATCGAAGAGCGATTTAGCGCAGCCGACGAAGTCATCGCCAAAGAGCTGAACACCCTCACTCAGGCGCTGGCCGACATGGCCCAGGAGGTCGCCGCCGACCACACCGAGGCGCTGGCCAAAGAACCCGAACTCAAAGAAGCCCTCGATGCGTTGAGTCGTCAGGACATGGCCGAGGCCAGCGAAGCGCTGGAGAAGCTGGCCGAATCCATTCAACAGGAGGGCATCTCCGAGGAACGCGCCGAACGCCTGGCCGAGCTCTTTGAGGCCTTCTCCGACCGGCTCGACGCCGAAGACGAGCGCCTCCAGGAGCTCGTTGAGAAGCATCGCGACGCCCTCGAAAAACTCGCCGAGCAGTTCGGCGACGAGAGCCAGCTCAACGATGAGCAACGCGCCCTACTCAACGAAGCCGAGGAGATGCTCTCCAACGCCGAGAACGCGCGCCAGGACTACGACACCTCCGAGGCGAAGAACCAGCTGGAGCGCCTCTCCCGCGATCTCGACGAAGTGGCCAACGAGTATCTGGCCGACGCCAAGGGCTCCGAAGATGGCAAAGAAGGCATCGCCGGACAGGCCGAAGAACGCGATGGTGAACGCCCGGACTACCGCAACGAAGTGGGCCGTAAGCTCGATGACGCCTCCGAGCAGCTCTCGGAGGCGGACAAGGAGCGCCAACGCCAGGAGCGCCGCGAGAGCATTCGCCAGCAGATGCAGGAGATGCGCGAGAGCATGGCCCGAGGCTCCGCCGAGCAGTCCGAAACCCAGGAGCGCCGCGGCGACCAGGTCGAAGACTTCATGGAACGCGCCCGGGGAGAGGCCGAAGCCCGCGATGACGCCGCCCTCGATGAGCAACGCGCGCGCGAGCAACAAAACGAAGGCTCCGAACCCGGTGAGGGTGACAAACCCCAGTTGGGCGAAGGCACCCCCGAAGACGCATCCGGCCAGGAGGGCCAGGCCGGCCAGGAAGCGCCCGCCGGCGGCGCTCCTCCGGAGGGGGAAGGCGGCGAGGGCGAGCCCAACACCGAAGGTGACGCCAGCGGTGGCGAGTACAACCCGGGCCAGAGCGACGCCCCCGGCAGTGACGGCCCCGACGAGCAGGCCCCGGGCGGTCAGGATTCGCCAGGCCCGGGCGAAGGCGAAACGATTCAGAGTCAGACCCGAGGCCAGGAAAACTCCTCGGGCAAAAGCCGCTCCGAAGTGATCCGCGGCGCCAGCGAAGAGGGCTTCGCCTCCACCGAGTATCAGGAAGTCTACGCCGACTACGAGTCCATCGCCGAAGAAGTCATGGAACGCGAGGACGTGCCCGAAGGCTACCGCCACTTCATCAAACGCTATTTCCAGCTCATTCGCCCGCAGCAGCCCTGAGCTGCGCGGCCCTACCCGCTCCTTTGGAGATCATTCATGGCCAGTGAAGCATCTGCCCCCGACGCCTCGGTCCAGGCCCAGGTCGACGCCTTTCAAAAGGACACCCGCCGCGTTCGCGAAGAAGTCGGCAAAATGATCGTCGGGCAACGCGAGATCATCGACGGCGTCATCCAGGTCATGCTCGCCGGCGGCAACGTCCTGCTGGAGGGCGTGCCCGGGCTGGGCAAAACCATGCTCGTGCGCACCCTCTCGGAGGCGCTGGGGCTGAACTTCTCGCGGATTCAGTTCACGCCCGACCTGATGCCCACCGATATCGTCGGCGCCACCATCATCGTCGAGGATGAGAACCGCCAGAAGCACTTCAAATTTGAGCGGGGACCGATCTTCTCCAACATCGTGCTCGCCGACGAAGTCAACCGCGCCACACCCAAGACGCAGTCGGCGATGCTGGAGGCGATGCAGGAGCGCAGCGTCACCGTCGGCAAGGAAACCTACCGCCTGGACGATCCCTTCTTTGTGCTCGCTACCCAAAACCCGCTGGAGATGGAAGGCACCTACCCGCTGCCGGAAGCCCAGCTCGACCGTTTCCTGTTTAAGCTCGTAGTGCAGTTCCCCGACCTTGAGGAGCTCCACACCATCATGGAGCGCACCACCCAGGTGGAAAAACCTCAGGTCACGCCGGTGCTCGACAAGGCGCGCCTCCTGGAGATGAAACGCTTCGCGCGGGAGGTCCCGGTGGCGCGCCACGTCCAGGACTACGCGCTGCGCATCCTTCAGGGCACGCACCCGGAGCACCCCGGCGCCCCGGCCATCACGCGCCAGTACGTGCGCTTTGGCTCCTCGCCACGCGGCGCCCAGGCGATCATGACCACCGCCCGAGTGCGAGCGCTGATCGACGGGCGCTTTAACGTCAGCTGTGAAGACGTGCGCCAGAGCGCTCGCAACGCGCTCCGTCACCGCGTCATCCTGAACTTCGAGGGCGAGGCCGAAGGCATCGCCGCCGACACCATCGTCGAGCAGATCATTGAGGCGACCCCCGAGGCGAGCTGATACGCCTCGACTTTGTCTGCCCCTTCTGCCCCCCGACCCTCTCGAACGCAGTGAGTTCCCGTGGCCAGGTCCACCGCACAACCACCCGCCGACGCGCGCTTTGACGATGAGTTTCTCAAAAAACTCGACTACCTCTACATCGTCTCCCGCAAGATGGCCGCCACCGGCCAGCGCGCCAAACGCCAGAAAAAGATCGTGGGCTCGGGCCTGGATTTTGCCGACTACCGCACCTACACCCCGGGCGATGACGTCAAAGGCCTGGACTGGCGCGTCTACAGTCGCACCGAGCGCCTCTTCCTCAAGCTCTACGAGGAAGAGGAAGACCTCCACATCTACTTTTTGGTTGATGCCAGCGCCTCAATGCACCTGGGCTCCCCCAACAAGTGGAACTACGCCCGGCAGGTGGCCGCGGCGCTGGCCTACATCGGACTGAGCAACCTGGACCGGGTCAGCATCATCCCCTTCTCCTCCCGGGTTCAGGGGCGACTGCCCCCGGGGCGAGGCAAAGCGCAGATCTTCAAAATCTTCGACTTCCTCGACAGCGTGGAGCCCGGCCAGCAGACCTCGCTGCGCGACGCCTTTAAGACCTTCGTCTCGCAGAATAAACGTCGCGGTCTGGCCGTGGTCATCTCCGACTTCTACGATCCGGCCGGCATTGAAGAGGGCCTCAACGCCCTGCGCTACCATCGCTTTGAGCCCATGGTCATTCAGCTCTTTGATCAACGCGAACTCGACCTGGCGTTTCACGGCGAAGTGCAAATCGTGGACTGCGAATCCGCAGAGACCCGCGACATCACCGTCACCCCGGCCCTGCTGGCGGCCTACCGCCAGGTCTTCGAAGCGTTCTGCGCCGAACTTGAAGGCTACTGTAAGAGCCGACAGATATTGTACTTTCGCGCGCCCATCCAGCAGAGCTTCGATGAGCTGATTCTGCGGGTGTTCCGGGCCGGGGGATTTTTGAAATGATCGGGAGTCGTCGATGCAACTAACCGGCCTACCCATAGAAAGCGTGCTGGGCGTGGCCGGGTTTGTCGCGGTGTTCATCACCGCGCTCTACCTGCTCCGCCTGCGCAAACGCCGGGTGCAGGTGCCCTACTCCGCGCTCTGGAGCCGGGTGCTCACCGAGAAAAAACGCCAGACCGACTGGTGGCGTCGCTTCAAGCGCCTGCTCTCCTGGCTCTTCTACATGATCATTGCCGGGCTCATTGCCTTTGCCGCACTGGGACCGCGCTCCGCAGACGAAGTCGTGGAAGGCCGTCACCTGCTGATCATGCTCGACACCTCGGCGAGCATGGGCGCCACCGATGTCACCGGCGGGGTAAACCGCTTTGAGCTCGCCAGACAGGAGGCGCTGGCGCTTCTGGAAAACGTCGGCGGCGACGATCGGGTCATGGTCGCGCTCTTCAACAACCGGGTGCAGCCCCTGGGGCCCTTTGTTCGCGAGACTCAGCCCCTGGAAGCCGCGCTTCGCGCGGCCTCCATCAGCGCCAACGCCACCGATTTTCCGCAGGCTCTGAGCTTTGCCCGCGACAGCCTGCGGGAGCGTGGGCAGGCCGAACTCATTTTCCTCAGCGATGGCGCTGGTCTTCAGGATAGCGCGCTGGACACGCTCGCCATCGGAGACAAGGTGCGAGTACGCCACATCGTCTACGGGGAGCGCTCCGACAACCTGGCGATCACCGGCTTCAACGCCCGCCGCTATCCCTCGAACCGCCTCGATCACGAGGTCTTTGTCGAGATCACCAGCACCTTTGAGCGGCCGATTCAGGCTCGCCTGGAGCTGCTGACCGAGGGACGCATCATTGAGACGCTCCCCATGGAGCTGGCCCCGCAGGAGGTGCACCGGCAGTTCTACCCGGGGCAGGCCTTTGCCGGCGAAGAACTCGAAGCCCGGGTGCGCGTGACCACGGCCGACGCCGACGATGCCTTCCCCCTCGATGATCGCGCGTACGCGGTGTTGCCGCCGGCGCGCACCCTGGAGGTGCAGGTAGTGTCCACGGGCAACCTCTTTTTGGAAGGCCCGCTCCTGCTCAACACCCATATCAACGTCACCCGGGTGCACCCCGATCGCTACGATCCGGAGCGCGCGTTCGATGTCACCTTTTTCGACAACGTCGCCCCCGAAATGCCGGTCTCCGGCGATCTGGTGTTCTTCAACCCACCGGCCGGCGCTTCGCCCTTTGAGATTCGAGGGGTCGACGACGAACCCATCCTCACCGATATCTCCAAGAGTCACCCCCTGATGCGCTGGATCAACCTCCAGGATCTCAACATCGCCCGCACCTCGACCTTCCGCCGCGAGTCCGGCGACACGGCGGTGGCCAGCGCCTTTGGGCAGGCCGTGATTGTGGAGCGCACCACCGAGACGCGGCGCATGCTGGCGGTGGGCTTTGATCTGCGCGAGAGCGACTTCCCGCTGCGGGTGGCCTTCCCGATCTTTATCCTCAACATCGTCGACTACTTTGCTCAGGACGACGTCGACCTGATGTACGCCTTTGAAACGGGACGCACCGTCAGCCTTCCCGTCCCCCGGGACGCATCTCAGGCACGCGTGACCTCACCGGATGGGCGCACCACCGACGCGGCGCTGCACCAGGGCCAGGCTATGTTTTATACCGACCAGCCCGGCTTCTACACCGTCACCGCGGGAGACGAAGCGCCCATCGCGGTGGCCGCCAACCTCGCCAGTCCGGCCGAGAGCCGCATCGCCCCGGCCGAGCTTGAGCTCACCGACGCTCAGGTAGCGCGCACCACCGAGGGGCTGATCTTTGAGCGCCGCGACATCTGGATCTGGCTGGTACTTCTGGCGATGGGACTCCTCTTCCTGGAGTGGCTGACTTACAACCGCAGGTGGACTGAATGATCGGCTCACGATCGATACTCAGCCGAGTCCTCTTCTGGAGTGGTCTCGTCGTGCTGTGGGCCCTGGGCGTCTGGGCCTACCTGGCTCGTGTGGCGGACAGCGCCGCCGAGACCTGGAGCGTGGTCTATGGCGAGCGCACCTTCGAGCTCATGGCCCCACACTATCTGGGTCTGCTGCTGCTGTTGCCGCTACTCGCGGTGGTGGCGCGCGCCACCCTTTCGGACTTCCCGCTCTACCAGAGCTTACTCAACCTGGGCCTGCGGGCCTTACTTATCGCCACCCTTGTCCTGGCCCTGACCCAGCCGGTGGTGACGAGCTTCGACTCACGCATCGCCACGATCGTGGTGGTCGATACATCGGCCTCCTTCCCCGACGCCGCACTCCAGGAAGCCCTGGAACGCATCAACGCCTATGTCGACGCCGCGGCCGATGACGATCAGATCCAGGTCATCGGCTTTGCTGCCCATCCCTACGTGATCGAACCCGGGGCCGACGGCCGCTACCAGGCGCTTTTGCGCCCCCCCGCGGCCGAGCCCACGCCGGCCGAAGCCCCCGAAACCGAGGACACGCCCCGGGCCGCCCTCCAGGAGCTTGCCTCCGACCCGCAGCTTCAGACCGATATCAGCGCCGCGCTACGCATGGCCTACGGGCTCTTTCCCGACGATCACCTCAAGCGCCTGGTGCTGATCAGCGATGGCAACCAGACCCGCGGCGACTTTCTGGCCGAAGCCCACCGGGCCGCCGATTTTGGTATCCGCATCTACGCGGCCGACATCGCCTTTGAGCAGCCCCCGGAGGTGCTGATCGAAGCGATCGACGTCCCGGAAGACATCGAATTGGGCGCCCCCTTCTACCTGGTGGCACGGATCTTCTCGACCTACCCCACCACCGCACGCCTGACCCTCTGGCAGAACGAGTACCGTGACGCCGAGCAAGACGTGGAGTTGCAGGCCGGCGTGACCGAAGTGCGCTTTCAGACCGAAGTCTACGAAGCGGGATTTCGCCAGTTCCGCCTGCAGATGGACGTAGAAGGCCCGGACACCCACCAGGCGAACAACACCTACATGTACAGCGCCCATATCCGCGGCAAAGCCCGCATCCTCTACGTGGAAGGCGAAATGCGCTCTCGCCACCACCTGGAACGGGCCCTGCGGAATGAGAACTTCGATGTAGAGACGCGCAGTCCCGCCGGAATCCCCCGCACCCAGGAGGAGCTCGACCGCTTTGATCTGGTCCTGCTCTCCGATGTGCACTCTCGACACGTCAGCGCCACGCAGCAGGCCCTGCTGACCGAGTATGTGCGCGACCTCGGGGGCGGCTTGATCATGGCCGGCGGGCAGGACTCCTTCGGCCCGGGCGGCTGGGAAGGCAGCGCCGTGGAGCGCCTGATGCCTCTGAGCTTTGAGGGGGAACGCCAGCGTGAGACCCCCTCTCTGGCGCTCTTGATGCTCATCGACCGCTCGGGCTCAATGGCCGGCGAACGCATTGAACTGGCCAAAGACGCCGCCCGCGCCGCGGTCAACGTCTTGCAGCCCGGCGACCAGGTGGGCGTGATCGCCTTTGATCAAGATGTCGATCCCATTGTGCGCCTGCAGCCGGCGGCCAACCGCTCCCGGATCTTAAGCTCCATCAACCGCCTGCAGGTCCGCGGCGGCACCGACATTGAACTCGCCCTCAACGAGGCCTACGAACAGCTGGCCTTTGCCTCGGCCCGGGTCAAACACGTGATCCTCTTGACCGACGGCATGTCGGAGCCCGGCTCGATCTTCACACGCATCATGCCGGCGATGAATCTGGAGAACATCACCGTCACCACGGTGGCCGTGGGCGACGGGGCCGAAACCTCCATGCTCCGGCGCATCGCCGACCGGGCCGCCGGCCGCTATCACTTCACCAACAACCCCTACAACGTGCCGCAGATCTTCACGCAGGAAACGCGCACGGTGGCCCGCTCCGCCCTGGCCGAAGAGCCGATCCGCGCCCAGGTGGTCGGCCGCGCCCGGCTCCTGGAAGGCATTGCCTGGAACGCCTCGCCATACCTGATGGGCTACGTCACCACCAAAGCCAAACCCCAGGCCGAACTGCTCCTGGCGGCCGAAGGCGGCGATCCCCTCCTGGCGCGCTGGCGCGTGGGGCTGGGCAAAACTGCGGCCTTCACCTCCGATATCAAGAACCGCTGGGGCGCCGAGTGGGTCCGCTGGCCGGGATACTCCCAGCTCTGGGCGCAGCTAATCCGGGACACGATGCGCACCGACGACCGCGACCGACTGCCCATGCGCGTCACCCTGGAGGGCGATCGCGCCCGGGTGATGGTCGATGCCATCGGTCCCGATGACCGCTTTATCAACGATCTGGAGAGCACTCTGCGCGTCACCGACCCGGCCGGAGAGGACAGCGCAATCACGCTGCACCAGCGCGCCCCGGGGCGCTTTGAGGCGGAGTTTGCGTTGCGCGACTTTGGCGCCTATCAGCTCTCCGCCCAGCACGATCGCCAGGGCGACACCTTTGCCGTGAGCCAGGCCAGCCTGGCCTACCCCTACCCCTCCGAGATGACCTACCTGGAGCCCCGACGCGCGCTGATCGCCCAGGCCGTGGCCCTGGGCCAGGGCGAAGTCGACCCGCTCCCGGCCACGATCTTCGATGCTAATGACGAGGAGGTCCGCTATCGACGCCACCTCTGGCCCTGGGTGCTCCTGATTGCCCTGGCGCTGATGGTGCTCGACCTGGCCCTGCGCCGCATCCGCCTGAGCGGGCAGACCGAACTCTCCTGGCTGGCGTTAACCCGCTCGAAGTAACGCCTGCCCCCGGGCTCCTTCGGGCCCCGTCGGTGGCCCGTGTCAGGCCAGCGCGCTCTCGTTGCCGGAGTCGCGCACAAAGAGCACCGAGCTGCCGGTGGCCGCGACCATACGCTCCATAAACTCGCGATCGATGGTGTCGGCCAGCCCCATGATCTGAAGGTCGGCACGGGGAGCATCATGAAGCCACTTCATGAAACTCCCGCTCTCGACCCACTGCCGGGTATCGCGTGGCAGGCGAGCGTCATCGACGAGCAGCTGCAGGTAGCGACAGGCGTTGTCCACTTCGGCCGGATCGGGGCACACCGTGAGCAGACGCAAGATGCCCTGCCAGTTGCGCTGCGCCTGGTAGCCCAGCAGCAACGAGAGGTCGAGGTTAGCCAGGCGCAGCCCCAGCGGCCAATCCGGGCTCTGGTCGCGCACCCACACGTTTATCCGTCGCTCATGGCCCAACGAGGACTCCGGGTGCTCGAAGAGAAAGGCTGCGCCCATGTTGCGGTGGATCGCGATCTCCAGAAGTTCCCCGAGCGTCTCCTGGTCGTAGAGGTCGGCGTTCACAAAGAGGATGTTCGGCCGGAAATAGCTGCCCTGCATCACCGCCGAGGCCATATCGACGCCGGCCGTGTAACTGGACGCTTCAATGGTCACGGCGGTGGCAAAGAGCCCCTCACGCTGAAAGTCCGAGGCCACCGCGCGCAGATCCCCGAGCGCCTGCGGGCGCCCCGCCGCGCTGGTCACCTCCGGCAGCTGCCCGGCGCCCATCCCGGGGAGCGTCCGCCCCCGTTTTCGCGGCGAGGACCGCGGCCGGTAGCGCGCGTGCTCATCCGCCGGCCCCTTTTTGTCTCCATCTTCGTCGGCGCGGCCTTCGGCCCCCGGGGCCTCCGCCGCACGCAGCACCCCCACGACCTGCAACGAGCCCTTGGGAGCGGTGAGCAGTCTCAAAAAACGAAACTGCCCGTCGAGCTGCGCGCTACTCTCCACCGGCACCAGCAGGTCGGGCTTCCAGCTGCGCTCGTTGGCTTCCCGCGGCCCCCGGGCGATCCGCTTGGCGGCCCAGTCGGCCATCGACACAAAGATCGAGCTGCGCACCGTCTCCCAGGGCGTCTCCAGACGCCGCCCCACCAGCACCACATAGATGGCCCCGATCACCGACAGTGCCACCAGGGCAAAGGCCGGGCTGATCACAAAGACCGCCAGCAGCGAGAGCGCTCCGCCGGCCACCGGCACCGCCATCGGCACGCTGAACGTGGGGCGAAACGAAATCATCCCCAGGCTCTTCTCCACCAGCACCACCAGGTTGATCGTCAGGTAGGTGAGCAGGAAAAACATCGTGATGAGCACCGCGATGCGATCCAGGCTCCCCAACATCAGCGCAGCGCTGACCAACGCCCCGGTGAAAAAGGCGGCATTGCGCGGCTCACCGCGCCCGCGCTGGCGAGCAAAAAATGCGCTTCGGGGCAAGATCCCATGAGAGCCCAACGCCTGAAGCACCCGGGGAGCGGCCACCAGCGAACTCAAGGTCGCGGTAAAGGTCGAGGCCAGGATGCCCACCAGCACCAGCTCTCCCCAGGCCGCCCGATCGACCACGATGAGCACGTTCTCACTGAGCTCCGCCGGGGTGGCCACCGCCGAGTACCAGAACGCCATAAAGATGTAGATACACAACGCCACTCCCACCGCCGAGAGGGTCCCCAACGGGATGCTCCGTCGGGGGTTGGCCAACGCCCCCGACATGCTCGCGCCGACCTTGATGCCAGTCCCGGCCGGAAAGAAGATCGCAAATAAGATCCAGAACCCTCCGGCTTCAAAACTCCCAAAGAGCTCCGGATTATGAAGTTCCACCTCCTGGCTCTGGCCCATCCCGGTAAGCCCCAGGGCGATCGACACCAACGAGGCCACGATCACCACCATCACCAGCCCCTGAAGGCGAAACGCCAGCCGGGTCGAGATAAGCGTGGCGCCAAACGAAAGCGCGAAGACCGCGTAAGCCACCGCCATCGGCGGGTGGTCCGGAAAGATGTACCCCCAGGCCTCGGTGAAACCGTAGATGTAGAGCGCTGCCGAGAGGGCCTGCCCCACGTAGAGCGGGATGCCGATGCTGCCGCCGGGCTCCAGCCCCAGGGACTGACTGATGATCGAGAACACCCCGCCGGCGCCCACCCGGATGTTGGTCGTCACCGACGAGAGCGACATCGCCGCGGTCCCGGTGATGGCGAAGGTCAACAGGAGCACTCCCAGCGCCCCCAACAGCCCGGCCTGTCCGACCAGCCAACCTTCGCGCAGGTACATCATCACCCCGCAAATCGTGAGCACCGTCGGGCGAAACACCCCGGCAAAGGTCCCCAGCCCCTTGCGCTCCGAGAATATCGGCGACGCGCTGCCCTCTCCTCCTCCCGCCGGCTCGGAAGGCTCGCCATCGGGCGACGTCGCCCCCTCAGCCCCGTGCTCCTTCTCCGACGCCTCGCCAGGCTCCCCCACACTCATACAACCTCCCTCATCATCGACTCCCTCAGGCATCTTCGGTGCCCGCGCTCCACTCCGGTCAGGCATCGATTGTCGGTGCGATCTCCACCTCTGTCCAGAAGCCCGATCCCCATGCCGACGCTAGACATTGCGCCTGCGGTGGGGCTATCATCGCGCCTGAGCAACGCTACTTTTCTACCTCTTCGATCCCACCTAAAGATGATGGCCATGCGAAAGTTTATCGGAGTCGGGCTGCTGGTATCTCTGCTTACGACGGGAATTCCTGCCCAGGTATGGGCACAATCAGATGCCGAAGCCGCCGACATCGCGCGGCAGGTGGAGTCCCTCTCGGCCCGCGGCGCCGAGCATTTCCGCGCCGGGGAGTACGTGCAGGCCATCGCGCTCTTTGAGCAGGCCTACGCCCTCGATCCGGTCCCGAACCTCCTCTACAACATCGGTCGTTGCTACGAGCAGATGGAAGATTGGGACGAAGCCATCGCGCAGTATGAACGCTTTATGGTGGCTCCCGATGTCGAGAGCGAGGCCCGTGCCCATGCCATGGAGCGTGTGCAATCGCTGCGCGAGATCAAGCAGATGCAGGCCGCGGAGGGGAGCGCCGCCCCCGATAAAGAAGAGCCCCAGGTCACCGAGCCCCTCCCGACTCCCGAGCCGGCCTCGGTCAACCGCACCCCGGGCGTTCTGACCACCGTCGGCGGCGTAGCCCTGATCGGCGGCGGCGTGGTCATGGGCCTGATGGCCAGCGGCAACGCCGAGAGCCTCTCGGACACCTCGCTGGCCTACGACGATCGCGTGAGTGCCCGCGACAACGCGCGCACCCAGGCTCTGGTGGCCGACGTCCTCTATGTCTCCGGCGCGGCGGTCACAGCCCTGGGCCTCTACCTGCTGATCACCGCCGACAGCTCCGAGGAATTGCCGCGCACCGCGCACCGCCAGATCACTCCCTGGGTCGGCAAGGGCTCGGCTGGCGTCGGATTCACGCTGGGCTTCTAAGTCGCTTCGTTCACGCGCCACACACGCTGGCGCTCCCTCGCTCTCTCGATGGACGCTATGGCATCTTCCCGCGACCAACGCCGCGCGCTCTACGAAAAGCTCGTCGGCCAGACGGTAGCCGACCGCTACGAGATCGTCAGCCTGATGGGGTTTGGCGGGATGGGGGCCGTGTACGAAGCCATCCAGCGCAACATGAACCGCCGCATTGCGCTCAAGTACATCCCTTCCCACAACCCGGTGACCGCCGCGCGCTTTGAGCGCGAAGCGCTCACCGTCAGCCAGCTGCGCCACCCCAACACGGTCACCGTCTTTGACTACGGGCAGACCGACGACGGCTTTCTCTACCTGACCATGGAGATGCTGGCCGGACGCACTCTGACCGAAGCCATCAAAACCGAGGCTCCCTTAAGCCCGCAACGCGCGGTGCATATCGCCTCGCAAATTTGCCGCTCGCTGGCCGAGGCGCATCGAAACGGCATCGTCCACCGCGACGTCAAACCCGACAACATCTTCCTGATCGAGGTCGATGGCGACCCGGACGTGGTCAAGGTCCTCGACTTCGGGATCGCCAAAGCCGTCGGCGGCGAAGACGACGTTCAACTCACCGGTGACGGCCGCATCGTCGGCACCCCGCGCTACATGTCACCCGAGCAGATCCTCTCGCAGAGCGTCGATCACCGCAGCGACATCTACAGCCTGGGCTGCATCATCTTTGAGATGCTCTGCGGCGAGCCTCCCTTCCAGGGGCCGACAACCACCGCGCTGATGATCAGCCACGCTCAGGACCCGCCGCCGCCCTTCGCCGAGCGCCTCTCGGAGTCTGCGCTCGACATGATCCCGCTGGATCTGGAGCACGTGGTGCGCCGCACCATGAGCAAAGATCCAGGAGCCCGGCCGCAGACCACCGATGAGCTTCGCGACGAACTTGAGGCCGCGCTCCGCCTGCACCAGGCCAACCTCGCCGCCGGCCTCCCTTCGCCGACCTCCACCGGAAACCACTTCGCCCCGGCCGCAGCCACTCCGGGCTTCGCGCACACCGGCGGATTTACCGGCACCGGAAACTTCACCGGCGCAGCCGCCCCGATGGCCGCAGCCCCACCCCAGGCCCCGCCCGAAGCGCGGCGCTCCCACAAAGGTCTCATCGCCGCGGTGGTGCTGGCCCTGATCGTTGTGGCGCTGCTCGGCGCCCTGGTGCTGCGCAACCAGAGCGCCCAGGCGCCCGCCGAGCACCTCGCCACCCCCGAGCCCACACCCAGCGAAGTCGCGCCGGTCCCGATGCCGGATACGCCTCGCGAAGAAGCCCCCGAACCCACCATCGTCGCGGTCAACGACAGCGTCACCCTGCGCCTGCTTACCGACCCGCCCGGCGCCACGATCTTCGAAGGCGACGCCGAGCTCGGGACCACGCCCTACAATCTCTCGGTGGCTCCGGGCAGCGACGCTCTTGCCTACCGACTGAGCTTGCCGGGATACGAGTCCCTGGATGTACGCATTCCCATCGACCCGGCGCGTGGCGCGCGCCAGGAGATGAGCTTCGAGCTGCAAGCCGAAGAAGAGCGTCCCCGGCGACGTCCCGCCCGGCGCCCGCCCTCGCCGAAGCCGACTCCCATGGAGGAAGCCACCGCGGAAGACGACTCGCCAACCGAGCCTCGCCGGCCCTCCATCGAGCTGCTGGACGACGGGCCTCGCCCCAAGGTCAATCGCCTCTAGATTCGCCCCGGGCCCGGCACAGCGGGGAACGTCTCTTTAGCGAGCTCTCATGGAAAAGATCTGCCCGACATGTCAGCGCACCTATGCCCCCGATGTGGTTTACTGCCCACACGACGGCATGAAACTGCGCCAGGATCGCCCCGCCGGCGACGACCCCATGATCGGCCGGGTGCTCGACGGACGCTGGATCATCGAGAAACGCATCGGTACCGGCGGCATGGGCGCGGTCTACCTGGGGCATCAGCGCAGCGTCGACCGCCAGGTCGCCATCAAGACGCTCCGCGCCAACCTCAGCGACACCGATGCCTTCGTCGATCGTTTCTTCCGCGAAGCCCGGATCGCAACCACGATCAACCACCCCCATAGCGTGACCATCCTCGACTTCGGTCAGGATGAAGACGGCACGCTCTATCTGGCCATGGAATACCTGGTCGGCATCGCCCTCAGCGAGCGCATCGACCAACGGAACATGACCTACGAAGAAGTGTTGCGGGTCGGCGTCCAAATCGCCTCCGCGCTCTCCGCGGCTCACGACGCCAACATCGTCCACCGCGACTTAAAGCCCGACAACATCTTCCTGCTCGACATCCCCGGTGGGGGCACTTTCGTCAAAGTGCTCGACTTTGGCATCGCCAAGGTCCTCGACTCCGAAACGCAGGTCACCCGCACAGGCCAGGTCTTTGGCACGCCGCAGTACATGAGCCCCGAGCAATGCCAGGGGCATCAGGTCGACGGACGCGCCGACCTCTACAGCCTGGGCTGCATCATGTACGAGCTCGTCGGAGGCCGCCCTCCCTTCTCGGCCGAAACACCGATGGCCATTCTGATGGCCCACGTGGTCAACGAGGTCCCGCCCCTTCATCAACTCAGCGATGTACCCGGGCGCGTGGAGCAGGCCATCTCAAGCCTGCTGGCCAAAGACCCGGATAAACGCCCGACCAACGCGGCCGCAGCACGCGCGAACTTTGAAACTCTGCTGGCCGAGCTCGACCCGACTACCCTCGCCAGCATCCCCGGGAGCCCCGATGCCTCCTCTGAAGGCCTACTGACCGAGGAGCATGTTGCCACGGCCACGGACACCCATCCCCCGCTCAACCTCGCGTGGTCCGACTCCGTCGAAGACTTCGACGCCCTCGACCTTCCGACACGCTCCCGCACCCCGCTCTATCTGGGCGCCGCGCTGCTCGCGCTGCTGAGCGTGCTGGCCCTCGTCTTCCTCCGCCCGGAAGATACGAGCGCCCCCGCCGACCCCGCACCGACGCCGGAAGCAGCGACGCGCGAAGCGTCTGCCTCAGCGCCCTCTTCTGCCGAGATGGAAGCCCGGGTCCGCGAACTGGAAGCCACCGCCCGGGAACGGGCCGCCGACGACGCCCGCGCGCTCGCCAGACCGGTGCAAGAGCGCGCGCAGGCCATGGCCCACACCCTGGAGGTGGCCGCGCGCGCGCCGGCCCGGCCCCAGACTCGGCCACGCAAGACCACCTCGAAACGACCCAGGCCTGCCCCCGAACCAACGCCCTCTCCCGCCCCCGAAGTCGACGACGATCCCTTCAAAGGCTTCTTCTCCGAGTAAGCTTAAAGCTCGTCCTCCCGGTACCTCATTATGGCCCGAATTCAGCCTCTTCGCGTCGCGCTGCTCGGGGCGATCTGCTGGCTGAGCACCCTCGGCACAGGCTGCGCCACCGACTCCCAGGCCGAGTACATCGTCCCCGGTGCCACCCACCTGCGGGTCGAGCAGGTGGAGTTGCGCGGCGTCGAGGCCTTCTCCGAAGGCGATGTCAAAAGCGGACTGGCCACTCGCAAAGATCCGGGCTGGCGCGCCGCTCTTCCCTGGCTCCCGATCATCGGCGCGGATCGCAGTTACTACAATGAGTTCAGCTGGGATCGCGACCAGGAGCGCATCCTCAACTTCTACCGCAGCCGCGGCTACTTCTCCGCCCAGATCGTCTCCCGCTCCGAGGTGGAGAGCGCCGATGGGAACTCCATTCGCCTGCGCGCCACCATTGACGAGGGGGAGCCCACCCGCATCGCCAGCATTGAGGTCGAGGGGCTCGACCCGACCTCCAACCTGAGCGCCCGGGACCTGCTCAACGAGCTCCCCTTAAAGGAAGGTCAGGTGTTCACCGAAAAGGACTACCTGACCACCCGCGATGCGCTGGGGCGGCGGCTGCGCGAGGCGGGCTACGCCTATGCCACGGCCAGCGGCCGCGCCTTTGTCGATCCCGAGGACCACCGCGCCGACGTCTTTTTCTTTATCGACGCCGGGCCGATCACCCGCTTTGGTGAAGTGCATATCTTCGGGCTGGAAAACGTCGAGGAGCGCTTTGTCCGCCAGGCAATCACACTCAAGCCCGGGGAGCGCTACGATCCTCAGCGCCTCAACCAGACCCAGGAGGACATCTACGATCTGGGGGTCTTCGGCTTGGTCACGGTGCTGCCGGCCCACGAGGCCCGCGAGGTCACGCTTGAAGAGCAGGAGGAGCGCCAGCGCCTGGAAAACCTCCTCGAAGAGAGCGATATCCCCTCCGAAGCCGACCCCGAAGCCGATGTGCAAATCCCTCCACAACCGGGTCTGGACGCGCTGAACCCCGATACTCCGGACCAGCAGCCCCCGGACGATGAGGACACCGAAGAGGCTCTTGCCGGGCCTCTGGGCATCAGCTCGCTGCTGGAGAGCGCCCAGCTCGAAGCCGAACGCCGCAGCCGCCTGGATCCGGAGGTTCCGGTGGTCGTACGCCTCAAAGAGGCCAAGGAGTACAGCGTGCGGGTGGGTGCGGGTCTGGCCGTGGAGAGCACCCGTCAGGATGTGCGCGGATTGCTCAACTGGTCGGCGCGCAACTTCCTGGGCGGACTGCGCCGCCTGGATCACTTCAACGCCGCCGGCTACGCCTGGGCTCCCGGGCTCATCTCCAACGATGAACTGGTCAACCGCGGCGCGATCCTCTCCAGCGACCTGCGCTTCTCGCAGCCTCAGTTTCTGGAGCGCCTCACCAACCTGCGCCTGCGTGCCCAGATCGACCGCGACGTGCGCGAGGGCTTCTCCGTATGGAACCCGGCGCTACGCGTAAGTCTGGACCGCGCGGTGCCCTTCTTTCGCCGCCTACGCTTTGAGCTCTCTTACAACATCGCCTACTACAACTATTTCAACGTTGAGGAATCGCTGGTCGATGTCTCCACCACCACCCTGGGCTTGGACTTTCAGACAAAATTCGTCCTGGAATCGCTGGAGCAATCCCTGATTCTGGATCTGCGCAACGACGTGCTCGACCCGACCCGCGGCGCCCTGGTCTCACTGAACGTGCAGCAGGCCAACGACTTTATCTTCGGCGGGAAGTTCGACTTCGTGAAATCCGAGCTCTCGGCCGAGGGCTACATCCCGACCCCGCTGCTGGGTCGCTCGGTCCTGGCGCTGCGCAGCCGGCTGGGCACCATCTATGATGTCGGCGAGGAAACCGGCGTCCCCATCCAGAGCCGCCTCTACAGTGGGGGGGGCGATGGCATGCGTAGCTTCGGACGCCAACGCCTCTCCCTCTACACGCCCACTGGCGAGGCCGTGCCGGTGGGGGGCCTCACTCGCCTGGAGTTCTCGGTGGAGCCCCGAGTGCGCCTGGTTCCCAACCTCTTCTCCATCGGTGACGTCTGGGGCGCGATCTTTTTGGACAGCGCCACGATCATGCGCGGCCAGCTCTACCTCGACACCGCCGCCAACGATCAGGGCACGCTGCAGCTGGCCGATCTTCCCCCCTCGTTACTCTACGGCCTGGGCGCCGGCGTGTGGTGGAACACCCCGGTGGGACCGGTCCGCCTGGACTTCGCCTACACGCTCAGCGACACCACCGAAGATCCACGCTTTCGGCGCTGCACCGACCCCTCCGCCCAGGGCACCTCGGAGTGTGTCTTTGTGCCCGTGGATCAGGACGCCATTCAGGACCTCATCGAGGGGTACGGCTTCTACCTGAGCATCGGCCACTCCTTCTGAGGCGTGTGCGCCCGTCACGCCGGCGAGCCACGCATCCCTCCTCCCGCTGCGCCCCCTGTTGAGCATAAAAAAAGGCCGGGCATCGCCCGACCTTTAAATTCAGATGCATCACGCGCCGGCGCCCTTCAGGGCACGATCGTAATCTCGGCGGCGTTGATGTCCTGCTCCGAGACCCCGAACCCGCTCCAGGGAGTCAGCGAGAAAAAGGCCAGAATCATCAACACGGTGATGATCTCAACGGGGTTCTCATACCACCAGTCCCAGAACACCGGGGTCTTCTTACGGGAGATATGCTGAGGGGGGCGTTCAGACATCGTCATCTCGAGGTAGCTGCAGGTTGGGTCATTCCATACGTCACGCCGAAGAGGTATCACCGGCACGCGCAACGCGCAAGGCGGCGCGCCCCTCCCCCACTAGAAGCGCCCACCGAAGCTCACACCCAACACCCGATCCTGGCGAGCGCCGGCCTGCACATCGTACCCCGGGGCCATCGACGCCGGAGGCAGACGCGTCTTCCAGTCGCGGCCGAGCAGGTAGAACCCTCCCCCGGTCAACGCCACCATGCACAGGGCCCCCGGCCCCGCCGGAACCCGCTCCGTAAACATGCCCGCCGCACACGCGGCACTCCCCACAAACGAGACCACTGCCAGGGTGTTGGCCCACCAGGGCGGCGCGATGCTCACCCGATCCAGCTGCACCGGGCGATCCATCTGCGGCTCAGAACCGGGCATCGGGATCACATCGGCCGCCTGCTTCGCTTCCACACCTTCTTCGGGCGACGCCTCCTCCGAATCCTCTACGGAAGCCGCAGGCGTCTCTTCGGTCCCTACAAGCTCCGAGTCCAGGGATTCCGGCGCCACGCCCTCGACACTGGCCAGCGCCTCGCCGGCCGAACCTGCGGTGTCTTCACCCGTCTCCGGCCCCGCCTCCCCGATCGCAGCGCCCGGCCCCACCTGAAAGAGACGCTCCACCCGCTGTCCGGCCCCCACATCCACAACCACCTGCAGACGCTGACGGTCGGGAAACACCAGCGTCACCACATTCTCCCCGGCCCCCACCGGCATCGTCAGCGGCGCAGTCCCCTCGGCCTGCCCCATATACCCGTTGAGGTAGACGGTCGCCCCGGAAGGCACCGTCTCAATCGCCAGATACGCCTGAATATTCGTCTCCAGGTCCCGAAGCTGGTCGATCTTCGCGCGGACTCGCCCCTCAACCGGACTCTCTTCATCGAGCTCCAGATAGCGCAACAGCATCTGGCGGGCCCGGGCGTAGTTGCCCAGATTCTCGTAGCTCAGCCCGATCCGGTAGAGCAGACGCACATCCTCAAGCACGTCGTAGGCCTGGCGATACTTCAGCAACGCATCGTCAAACTCACCGGCATCGTAATGCCCGTTGGCTTCTCGCACCCGGTCGAGCGCGGCATCCTTGCCCTGGGCCCACAGAGGCGCACCGTAGAGCAAGGCCACAAGGGCCAACGCTGCCGCTATCCATCCTCGCGTGTTCGACGCGCTTATCATCACGAAACACTCCTCTTTTAAAACACCCCGACACACAAACACCACCGCGCCCATTCCATCCCCGCCACCCTTCAACAGGCGGCCACGCCCTCGGCGCGCCGCCCGTTTATACACCGGTTTGGCGCCTAAACCAGCCTCCCCGGCCCCCCCCTCAATCCCGGGGTCCACCCGGCAGGCATCCGCCCGGATGCGCGGTTGCTAAAGGGGGGCGGGCGACTATATTACACGCCAGCAGTGGTCCTGCCCTGCGGTCACGGTCCTCGCATGATGAGGTATCGTTGTCCCAAATCCGGCCGACTTCGCCAAGTCACCGCGGGCATCTGGAGGACTTAATCGGCGTAACTGGCCCAGAACAAAGGAACTTCATGGCACGGTTGATGTCTAGCACGGAGCTTCATCAGCGTATCGTCGAAGGCGAAGACTTCGTACTGATCGACATTCTCAACCCCGAGGACTTCCAGCGTGAGCACATCCCCGGTGCGATCAACATCCCGGTCGGAGAACTCAAGGAGCGCGCGCGCAAGGATCTGACCAAGAACCAGCGCATCGTCGTCTACGGTCACAACCACGACGCTGAGGCCTCCAATCGCGCCGCCAAAATCCTCGAAGAGCTCGGCTACCGCAAGGTTTCCGACTTCGACGGCGGCATTGACGCCTGGAAGAACGCCGGTTTCCTCACCGAGGGAAGCAAGGCCGAGATTATCGGGGAAGTCGCCCGCCTCTGAGCCCAGAGCTCGCACGCGCCAGCTTTCTACCTCGCTGGCGCGCCCACAAAAAAGCCTCGCCGAATTCTCGGCGAGGCTTTTTTTGTGGGCGCAACCCTCAGGTCGGGGAGGCGCTCAATCTTCGACGGTTGCTTCCACTCGGTAGAGGATCACATCCCCCTCGGAGTTGGCCACCAACGCCTGGTACTCGCTGCCCGGCGACTCTTCGGCCTTGGACCACTCCGCCGCCATCTCATCGGCCCCTTCCTGCGTGCGGAAGAGCGCCAGATGGGCCGTCTCCGCCTCACGATCAAAGCGCACCAGCGCCAGCATCGTCTCGTCCTGCACCTCGGAGGCCTGCAGATAAGGACCGCCTTCAATCGGCTCGAGCTCGTCCATATCGACGATCTCTTCCTTACCGTCGCTCAGACTCCGAACCACCAGGCCGTTGTCTTCGCTCTTGGCGACGATGACCACCTCTTTGGCCGCCGCGCCCTCCAGATTGACCCGGCCGCGCTTCTCTTCGTCGGCCGCCAACAGGTAGATGCGATGAGGCGCAATGCCACGAGAGTCGAGCAGCTTCTGGAGCCGATCGCGATCCGCGAGAAGCTCCAGGTACTTCTGCGCGTCGCGCACGTTCGTCGTCCGAAACTCCACCTCGCCCTCCTCATCAAGGATCTTGCAGTGCCGCGCACCACGCTCAATGGTCAGACCGTCATAGGCCATCAACTCGTCTTCATTCGACGTCACGATGTTTACCCTTTTGTTTCGAGATCTTTGAAGAAGTTCGGGACTCAAAACCCGCGAACGGGCCGTTATCATTAGCACAGAGCTGCCCCTTGTAAAGTTAAGGAGCGATCAATGTGGGTAGGCCTGGCCTGTCTTGCACCCGTCTCCGGCCTGTGAGACCACACCCTGTGGCGTGCGCAATACCTCCGCCCTATCCTTGCCTCGCTGCGATGCAGATGCGGTGGACCCTGGCTGCGGCCTCGAGAGCGCCACGACCACGGCATCGAGGCGCAGGCATCACTCTCGATCCAGCAAACGTAGCAATCACGCTGGCTCACGCCGTACTAACCCTCTGACCTGCTGAAGTAAACACTATGATGAAGCTCCTTGCCCGACGACGCTCGTACGCCCTGGGATGGCTGCTGGCCACCACGCTGCTGGCCGGATGTGCCCACGACCTCCAACGAGGACAAGACGCCCTGAACGCCGGCGACTTCCCCCGGGCCGAAGCGCTCGCCAGGCAGGAATTGGAACGCGAGCCCGACAGCCCAACGGCCTCCCTGCTTCTGGCCGAAGCGCTGGCGGGACGAGGCGACCACCAGGGCGCACTTCAGCCGGCGCTCCGAGCCGAAAACTCCGGCGAATTTGGCGAGCGAGCCGCCGCCCTGGTCGCCCGAATTTACGAAGCCCTAAACGATGCCTCGGAGGCCGCCCTGGCCTACCTGCGCGCTCGCCAGCATGCCCCCTCCGCGCTCGACGACGCGCAGATGGTCGCGCTCCTGGAGCGCGGGATCACCCATGCCGAGGTGCGGCGGCAGTACAACCTGTTGATACAGCTTCGCCCCGCCCTGCGCGCCCTGGCCCCGGAGCACCCGGCGGCCGACCGTGACAAAGAACGCACCGAAATCCTGTCTCGCAGCTACGACCTTACCCAGCGCGACAAGAGCGTCGAAGCCATCGAACTTCTGGAAGACGCCCTGGCCACCGATCCGAGCTTTGAACAGGCCGCCGGCGAGCTCGGCTCTTATTACGCAAGCCTCGATCTCAAGGAGCAGGCGCTGCGTATCTGGCACACCACGGCCGCCGAGTTCGACGAGCCCTCCCGACGACAGGAGATCTTGAGTCGCTTCGCCCAACGCGCCGTCGACGCGAACGCCCCCGGCGTGGCCGTCGAACTGCTAAACGAAGCCATCGCTCTGCTCACCGCCCCGGACGAGGAGCTGCCCCCCCTCTACCAGCGCCTGGCCAGCGCCCACCTCTCCCTCAACCAGCCCGATCGCGCTGAAGAAGCCCTGCGCGCCTCGCTCAACGCCCGAACCTCGCCACCCAACGCCGCCACCTACACCGAGCTCGCCAGACTGGCCATCAACGAGGGCGCGCCGGAGCTCGCGCTCACCCTCCTGCTGGAGGCCCCCGAGACCCTCGCGCCAGACTGGGCCTTTACCTCGACCCTGGGCAACCTCCTGGCCGCCCGGGCGCGCCTGGACGAGGTCGAGGCCCTGCTCAATCGCTTTGTCGAGGCCAACCCGCCGGCCCACCTCAGCCTGCGCCATGCCGCCGGCTGGGCTCATGAGCGCAACAACTTCGAGCTGGCGCGCTCCCTCTACGAGCGCGCGCTCCAGTATCCCCAGACCGATCCCATGGCCTACCGCGCACTCGGCCTGGTGCTCTTAGAACTCAAAGAGCGCGAGGCCATGCTCGAGGCCTTCTACGCCTACCTCAAAGCCGTGGATCACCGCGTGGAACCCACGCTGGAGATTGCCACGCAACTCCAGCACGAACGCTTCTTTGAAGAAGCCCGCGCCATCCTGCGGCGCCTCGGCGATCAACAACACCAGAACATCGTCGTCGCCCAGCATCTGGCCGGCCTCTACATGGCCTGGGGACGACCCTCCGATGCCGAGGCCGCCTTCGAAGCCTGGATCGACGCCCGCGGGAACCAGGACGCCGATATCCTCCTGGTAGCGACCCGTTTTGCCCGCTTCGGGGAGCCGGGCCGGGCCCTGCACTTCTACCAACGCTCGGCCCGTGGCGGAAACGCCCACTCCTGGCTCAACATCGCCTCCATCCACCTGGAACAGGCCCGCTACTCGGCGATGAGCCAGGCCCTCGACACCTACCTGGAGGCCATCGAACCCGAACTGCGCAGCAACGCCCTGCAACACGCCCTGGCCCACTACCGTCAGGCCGCCATGCCGGCCCGCATTGAGGCGACCCTGGTCGCGCTCGTCGACGCCCAGCCCAACGCCTGGCGCTTCGCCGAACAGCTCTCCGACCACTACTTTTTAACCGGCCGCGATCAGCAGGGGATCGACACCCTGGTCCTCTTCATCGAACGCGCCGAACAACCCCGGGCGGCCTTCGACAGAATCCTGCGCCTCTTGCTCGCCCGAGAGCGTGCCACCGCCGCACTCCCGCTGGCCCATCGCATCTTTGCGGGGCGCGATGATTTTGAGTCGAGCATGGCCCTGGGCGACGTCTACGACGCCGTGCAACGCGGCGCCTCCGAGCAGGACGCCGCCGCCTTCCGCCGCCGCGCGCTGAAGCACTACCGCCGCGCGCTGAAGCTCGCCGCCCCCTCCTCCGACTGGCGCTCGCTGGCTGAGCGCTGGCATCGCGCCCACTACTTCGAGGTCGCCGCCCCGGCCTTTGAACAGGCGCTTAAGGCCGGCGTCCGGCCCGCCGAGCTGATGTTCGCCTACGCCGAGGCCCTCCTGGAGCTGGGCCAACATCAACGCGCCGAAACCCTCCTCGAACAATTCCACCGCGACGCCTCTCGCAGCCTCAATCCGACCATCACCATCGCCGAACTCCTCGTTGAACATCAGCGCTACACCGCTGCCGAACCCTACCTCAACTACGCCTTCGCCTCGGCCAACGAGACCGCCCGCCGCCAGGCCTTCACGATGCTCGCCACGCTCTACCGCAGCCAGGATCGCCTCGATGAAATCGACGCGCTGATCGACTCCTACCTGGCCGGCGCTTCCAACACCCTGGTGGCCCGACAGATGGTCTTAAGCGTGCTGGAGAACGCCGGGATGTGGGACTCCGCCATCACCCAGCTCGAACGCATCGCCACCATGGGGCCCGGCGAACAGACCTACCTCATCGCCCTCAACCACTTCCGGGCCGGTCGCACCGATCAAGCCACCGAGCTCCTGACCGCCTGGGCCACCAAGAGCGCCCGCGCCGAAGCCTGGATCGCCGCCGCCGACTTTCTGGCCAACCACGGCCAGCTCGACCGCGCCATCCCCATGCTCAATCAGGGCATCGCGCGCCTGCCGGGTGAACGCTCCCTGCGCCTCTCCCGCGCCCGGCTCCATGCCCGCGCCGGCGCGGTCGATGCCGCCCTGGAAGATGCCGCCTTTTGCCGGGAAGATCCCGACACCTGCGATCCCGCACATCTCCGGGACCTGAGCCAGACTCTGGCCGCCGCCGGCTATGAAGGCCACGTCGAGGCCCTCCTCGGCGCCCACGCTCCCAGCGCCCAACACCTCAGCGCCCCGCCCATCGGTCGCGCGCACCCCGACCTCCTCACCGGCGATCCGGCGCGGGCACGAGCCTGGGTCGAGAAGGTCCAGACCCACGGGCTCCCCCTCTTCGAAGTCGTCAACCGCCTGGATCAAAGCGGCCACTACGCGCTCAGCAACGAGCTCATCACTACCGAGATGAGCGAGGGCGATCCCGCCACGGCCTCCGCCCTGCTCCTGAACCGACAGGTCTCCGCTACCCCGGGCGCCGCCCTCTCCGATCCGGCCCAGGCGCTGCGCCGGGTGGTCGATCCCCTGGAACGCTCCAACGAGCGCTTTATTGGACCGCTGGGCGATGCCTTCCTGCGCATGGGACGCACCTCGGAGGCCATGGCCTACCTGCGCGCCGCCGTCGACGCCGGCGACACCACCTACCGCGGGCAGCTCGCCCATACCCTGATCCTCAACCGCCAGGTCGAGGAGGGATTCCAACACCTTCTCCGCAGTGTCCTGGAAAGCCCTCAGCCCTCGGCCGCCATCGACAGCGCGGTGTTACGCCTGAACCTCACCCAACGCCCCGACCTGGTCGCACGCCTCCTCGACGACGTGGCCGCTCGCCACACCCACACCGCCGGGGCCTTCCCGCTGAAGATCCTTCACGACCTGGATAGCCACGGCGACATCGCAACCTCCCGGGCCGAGATCGACCGACATCTGGCCTGGCTCCAGGGGCTGCAGGGAGCCAACTTCGGTGGTCGCCAGGCCAGCGTCGTCACCGAAGACGCCATCCTGGGCGCGCTGGAGGCCATCGCCTCCCAGGGCTACGTGGACGACGCCCTGGCCCACCTTGACACGCTCCCCGATGCCCTCCAAAACGCCCCCCGCGCCAGTCGCCTGCGCCTGCGCGCCGCGCTCCTGCGCGGCGACACCCGGGGAGCCGATCAGGCCACCGACGCCTGGCTCGCCAGCTCCGACCACGACCAGGACGCCGCCCTGGCGCTGGCCCAAGACCTGCTCGCGTTCAGCGAACTGGAGCGCGCCAGCGCGCTGCTCAACGCCGCCCGGGAGCGCTCCCCGGGCAACCTCCGCATCTTCTCGGGCCAGCTCGCCATCCTGCGCGCACGGGGAGCCTCCGAGGACCAGGTCAGCCAGGCCACCGACGCCTTCCTCCAGGTCACCGCCGACCCCCAACTGGCCCGCCAGAACCTCATCGACACGCTGCATAACCTGGGCTACAGCGAGAGCGCTCACTCCCTGGCAATCCACGATGCCGACCTCACCCCGGTGGGGCACGCGCTGACCCGCGCCCTGAACTCGGCCATCTACCAGGGCGACGTGGACCAGGTCCGCGCGCTGATCGATCCCATTCTCAGAACCGACGACAACGCCGGCAAGTCCCTCCAGGACGCCCTATCCCGGGCGCTCTCGGCCCCCGAACCGGCCATCCCCCTGACGATCCTCGACGGCCTCCAGCGTCTGGCGCCGGCGGCGCTCAAGTGGAAGCTCGCCCGCATCGAGCTCCTCCTGCGCACCGGCGACATTGAGGAGGCCCGCACCCAGATACGGAACTACATCGACCAGACCGGCGCTCAACTCACCGCCATCGACGGACTCATCGTCCTGCTCGAAAACGAGTTCCTCGATGTGGAGCTGGCCAGGGTCGTTGCCCCGGCGCTCGAAGGACAGGCGCTCAGCCCCCTGCACCTGAGCAGCTTCGCGGCCGCTGAGCTGGCCCTGGGCTTTCCCGAGCGCGCCGACCACTGGCTGGAGCGCCTCGATCGCACGCCCAACGCCGCCGCGCTCCGCCTGACCATCGCCCGCAAACTCTACCGCCGCCGCCACTACCAGCCCGCGCTCCACGCGCTGGGCCCGGCCCTCCCCGATGAAGACGCCACCCGGCGCGCGGCCCGGCTCACCGCGCAACTTGGCCTGGGTCAGGCCAGCGCCGACGATCTCATCGACGCCATGGCCGACGGCCTCCCCTCGATCAGCGTCCTCTACGACGGGCTCGTCGCCGCCTTCGAAGGTAGCGACCCCGTGCATGCCGTTTCCCTGATGGCGACCTTAGTCGCCACGCCGGCGACCGCCCCGAATCTGGCCGCCCAAAACCTGCAGCTCGTCCTGCTGGCCGCCGTGCGCGCTTCCCCGGGACGGGGCCGATTCACCACCATCCGCTTCCTCGACGAGCACCTGCCCCACCTCCACCGCACCGCCCGCATCACCTGGTCCGACGTCACCGCCCAATTCGCCTCCGTCAACGAGGCCCACGCCCCGGACGCGGCCTACGACATCTACCGCGACGTCATCACCAGCTCGCTCGTCACCAGCCCCGAGCAGAGCCCCCTGCCGATCGCCATGAACAACCTGGCCTACCTCTACGCCACCACCAACAAGCACACCGACCAGGGCCTCGACCTGGTCAACCGCGCCATGGCCCTGGCTGGCGAGCGGAACGCCAGCTACATCGACACCCTGGGCTGGCTCCACTTCCGCCAGGGCGATCTGGACACCGCCGAGAAAGAGATCCGGCGAGCGCTGCGCGCCCTCCCCGGTGACACACAGGGGCTGGTGGAGATCAACGACCACCTGGCCGAGATCCTCCGCGCCCGCGGACGCTACCACGAGGCCACCTGGATCCAGCTCTACGCCGACCGCCTCCGCGAGCGCTCCCTCTTTGATTGAACACTTCGCACACGCATAAAAAAGGGGCACCCTTTAGGGGCGCCCCTTTTTTATGCCTTTTCTTCTCACGTTTTTTTCGCAAACACCGCGGCCGCCCAACCTCCTCGGGCAAAACCATTCACGCGCGCTCACCGCGGGGCGTACGCCGAGTTAGCCGGCGACCTCGCCACCGCCATCCTCATCCCACTCCAAAAAGGGGCCCGGGGCGTGCTCGTCTTCATCATCAAAGGGAATATCGACCAGGGGCTGCGGCCCCACCTTCTGGGCCTGGAGACAGGCCACCAGCGACTGAATCGCGATGCGCCGACGCGAGCCCAGCGCCCGGTTCACTACCAGCTTCAGCTGGCTGTAGCCCAGCACCTCCAACGCCCGAAAGTCGTGCTCATGCATCGGCGCCGGATCCACCAGACGATCGATGAAGGCATCGGCCAGCCCCAGCAGACACGCGGTGTAGGTATCGCTGACGTTGACCACCTCCACGCTCATCCCGCGATGCGCAAAGACCTCCCGCGCCAGCTGCGGATAGGGCGTGGCGATGCGCGCCTGGGGCCGCGAGGAGAGGCTCCCGAAACTCTCCCCCTTGGGCGCCGCCAGAATCAACGGGTATCGCCCAAAGGGGAAGGTGTAAGGGCGCCACACCTCGACCCCGGTCTCATTTAACAGGTCGGTGCTCATCACCCCCAGGTGGCTGATCGCGTGCTCGACGTAGGTGCCGACATCAGCCGGCGCCAGCGGAAACACCTCGAACTCAAACCCGCACCCCAGCGGATCGCCCACATGATGGAGCCCCGGCATATCCAGCTCGGGAAGCTGAAAGCCGCAGGCCCGAAACTGCGCCACAATCGCGTTGAGCTCCGCGCTCATCGGCAGCGCAAGCCTTAAGGTCTGTCGCTGTGTCATCATCGATCCTCCGAGCGGGCGATCACCCGCGTGGGCAGATTATTGCGACGCCGCTCCAGCACCTCTTCAAACCCCAGCACCGGGTCGCTCTCCCGGACGGCGACCACCTCATGGGAGCGCCGCTGACGCGCGCCCTGGGCGACCTTGGGGTGCAGCAGCTCCACCAGCGTCTCCAGCGAAAACGAGAACCCCACCGCCGGGGTCTCCGCCCCGAAACGCCCGATCAACGTATCGTAGCGCCCGCCCCGGGCCAGCCGCCGGCTGGCCCCCTCGCTCACCACGCTAAAGCCGATGCCCGTATAGTAGCCCGGGCCGTCGATTTCACCGAGGTCGATGCGCACCTTCTTGCCGTACCCCAACTCCGCCAGGGTACGCTCCACATCGCGCAGGTAGTGCACCCGGCGAATCAGCTCGATCTCGTTGGGCAGGGTCTTCTCGATCCAGTCCAGCTGTTGCAACCCGCCTTCCAGGCCGGCCAACACCGCGATCGAGTCGATGTAGGGTTTGCGCGTGCCCAGCCCCTCCAGAATCGTGCGCACCTCGTCGGGGTCGCGCGCCAGAATCGCCTCCTCCACATCCTCGCGGATCCGCCGGGGCGCCCCGGTCGCCTTGAGCAGGTGATGCGCCAGCTGATGGTCGGCCAGGTTGATATGGAAGCGCTTCAACCCCAGACGCTCCAGCACCTCGAGCACCACCAGGAGCACCTCCACATCGGCCACCACCCCGCCGCGCCCGATAAGCTCGGCGCCGAGTTGGTAACTCTCGACCTGCGCGCCACTTAAGCTGCGCTCAATGCGCACCACCTTATTGGCGTAGCTCACCCGCAGCGGCAGCGGCAGCCCCCGGAGCTGAAACGCAAAGGTCTTGGCCACCGCCGGGGTCACATCGGGCCGCAACACCATCAGGTTGCCGCCGCGGTCCACAAAGCGAAAGCTGCGCGCCACCTGATCCTCATCGAGCGCCCCCTGAAGCGCGTCAAAGCGCTCCAGCAAAGGGATCTGAATCTCCCGGTAGCCCCATCCCCCAAAAACCTGCATCGCCTGCGCGGTCAGCTGCCGTCGCAGACTCACAGAGCGGTCCAGCGCCGGGGTCGCAAACTGTATATCCAGCACGTCTGGCTCCCTTGGAGTTATCCTGCGTTCTCACATTGCCTCATTCGGCGCCCTTGTAGGGGCAGGCGGCCCGGGTGTCAATGCCCCGGGCGCCCGACGCACCTGCGCCCCGCCATCGCCCTTCCCGACACCGGCGCGCCACGCTCGCCACCACAACGCCCGCTCCCCTTAAGACCTTCCGCACCACGGCAGAATCCCCCGGTTTCGCCCCACCGCGCCCCGGCTCGGGTCTTAGCCGCCGCTCGGTACCCCGCCCCCCCCCAACCCTAACAAACGACCCTTTGATTCGCCCGACCGACACCTATCAGCGCGATGAAGAGACATTCTGACGCTCTCCCTCGAGAGTCGGCCCCTGCGAACAGATGTGTGCATCTCCCCTGACATGCCTAAATACGCGGAACCCGCACGGCACCACGTAAGATGACGGCCGGACTTTACTACAGCGGCACCGAGCCCCTCATGATCCCCCACATCTCCTAACCCCCGCATAAACACTCGCGCTCACAGCCTTCCTCTTTCTCCTCCCACGCGCACCTTGCACAACCTGCCTCGACTTGCTCGACTGGCCACGGACGACAGCGATGAGGCCCGAAGAGAAAGGCGAGCGCGATGGAAGCGACGACGAGGATGGCAGATCTGACGTTAAACGATGAACTTCAGGACGTGGATCTGGACGATAAACGGCGCAACGAGAGCTTTGTCAGAATCGCCGGACGACTGGCCGCGTAGCACGATAAATCGGTTCCTGATGCGATGGAAAATCACGCTGAGGTCGAAGCGTACTATCGCCTGATGAGCAACGATGCGGCCGAGCACCAAACCCTGCTTGAGCCGCACTTTGACAAGACTTCCCGTCGCAACGACGGCGACGCAAACCGTGCTGGTTGCGCACGATACCTTCGAGTTTGCGTACGCCATTCACGATGAGCCTTCCCGCGATAATTTGGCGCGCCTGCAGGCCAATCAGCAGGGCTTTCTCTGGCATGCCTCGCTGGCCGTTAGCGCCGACGGCACTCGCGCGCCGCTTGGACTTGTGGCCAGTCGACCCTACGTGCACGCCTCGCAGATTGAGGGCCAGGAGGCGCTTGATTTCTGGCGCGCGCAGAACGGTCTTCTGGACAACGAGCAGACCCGATGGCTTGACGCAGCCGAGGCTGCCGAGACCAGGCTTGAAAGCGTCGACGAGGTGATTCACGTCATGGATCGCGAGGGCGATGACTTCAATACGCTCTTTCCGATGGTGTTCTCTGGCGACGGTTTTGTGGTGCGTATGACCGGCGATCGTAGCGTCCCCACCGGCCCAAAACGCAGCGAGAAAGCGGCGCTTGACACGATTCTCGACGAGGTCGCGTGGTCGAAAACGACTCGCTCCGTAGAGCTCTCCGCCCGCCCCAAACGCAAGGCCAGCAAGTCGCACCGCGCTCGCCGTTTCCGCAGCGCTCGCCTCAAGATCCGCGCCCCCCCGATGGAACTTCGCCGCCCCGACAATCTTCCGGCGGCAAACTCTCCCGCGCGTTTTGGTGTCAACGTCGTCGAGGTCCGCGAGATTCGCACGCCAAAAAACGAAGATCCGGTGCGCTGGCTGCTTGTCACCGACCGCCCGATCGACACCGACGAGGACTGCTGGAAAATCGTCGACCGGCACCGCACCCAATGGCAGATTGCGGATCATTTTAAGGCACTTAAGACCGTCGCGACCTACTCCAAATTGCAGCATCGAAGCGCCCAGACACAGCTTGCCGCGTTGAGCGTCAAGACGATGGTCGCCTGGAATCTGCTTGTGATCTGCTACCTGGGTCGCAACCACGAAGACGTCGAAGCCAGCGGTTGGATCCCCCCCGCACAGCTCGCGATCTTGGAATGAAACGCCCCAAAATCATGAAGCGAAAAGCCACCGCCGGACGCATCATGGCAGCGGTCGCCTCGCTGGGCGGGCACATCAAAGACAATGGCCCTGCGGGCTGGCAGGTGCTGGGCCGCGGCTGGGCTCAACTGCTGGAGTTGGAGCAGAGTTTTTTGATTGCGAGGCAGCTGATGGAGGAGATGTGATCAATCATGAGACCGAGCCCCCCGCCGGACCGCCATCTGCACCGCCAGAGAAGGCACCGAGCCGCCCAGCGGGAACCTTCCATCGCGAACGGCGGTAACGCCCCTCTCTCAAAACATCCCAACATCTGAACGTGAACTCGGAGCGAAAGCCTACCATCGCCACGTCCCCCGAAAGCACTACGAATACCTCCATCAAGGCAACCACTATACCCCCACAAAAAAAACACCCTCACTTGACTTTTTTCGACGCGACACCAATACTGAAAACCACCCAATCCATAACCCCCAAGCAAAGGTGCATAACCGACCCTACCTTCACCCATTAAACGTCAATCCTTCATCACAACAATCCAAAACAAATTTAAACCACAAGGAACACCATGAAACCAAGGAATACATCAAAACACACCATTTCCATATTCGCGCTACTAACGACCACAATGGGATGCCTTGACCCACAAGAGAGCCCCCAGCCCTCCCCTGCACAGGCGATCCCATCAAAAACCCTAAGCCAAACGCTTAAATTCTCCGAAGACGAACTCCAGGTTCCGCTATCACCACCCTATATTGGCCAAATATATACCTGTGGAACGCTAGTCTCCGCGTCCGGCGTCGTGGACGGCGCCACCGCAGAACTTTATGTCAACGGGGCCCTCGTTGCTCAGGCCACCCCCGACCCAAGCAGTCATGTTACTTTCCAGACCCCGCCTCTACAAGAGGGCCAAAACCTGACAACCCGACAAGTCTTAAATGGACAAGCCAGCCCCACCTCGCCCCCTCGCCCTGTCCTGCCTCCCGCAACATCCCTGCCCAAGCCCATAGCCGCTTATGACATATGGAAGTGTGGCAAAAGAGTAACCGCCAAGGGAACACGGCAAAACTTACTCGTTCGAGCACATCAAAACGGCAACATCATTGCGCAGGGAGAAGCAACGGATCGCTGGCATGATAAAATGCCACTCAATGTCCCCCCCCTCGGCCCCAACGGTGATGCCGTTTCATTTGATCTCGTCTCCTGTCCTGGCACCCCCGATGAAGTTATCGGGCCCATGTCCACCAACGCCTACATTGCCCTAGCAGATGAGCCCGTGGCACCACCCACAACCGCACGGGCTTACCCGGCAGAAAACCGCTTCTACATAGAGGGGCTACATGTCGGCGCAACCTATGAATTCTTCAACACCATAACGGGCTCCCTCTTCACCCATTACGTAACAGGATTTGAAGAAGTAAACCTTTTCACTCCTCCATTTAACGCCACTGACACCTTCGAGGTAGCCAGCAGCCTCTGTGAAAAACCAGACGTATTTATCCCCGTCGAAATCGTCCCCGAAGACGTCACTGAAATCGAATTAAACCACACACGCCTGGCAGGACCGATCTGCCCAAGCACAAGAACTCTTAACGTCTACTCAACTGTAGCCACCGGCACGATTATCATCTTTCTAAACGGCAATCCAATACAGCAACAGGCGGTCGCCGGGCACAACACAACAGTCAACCTGCTCAACACTGTTGCTCTTTCCGATGGCGACATACTAGGCGTACGCCATGTCCTTATGAGCAACGGAGTTGTCCATCTTTTCGGAGAGCTCTCGACGACCGTGGTGGATTCCAGCGAAAGCAAACTGACCATACTTGGCGCCCAACATTATGAGGATCAGCTCACCGGAGAACCCATCATCGGATTCATTCGAAATGGCGAAAAAATGAACACCGGGCCGGAAATCGAGCTTGCGTGCTGCGCCGCCTGCGACTGTTCGGACTGCGCTGACGCGGGTTATCAGTGCCTAGTCAAGGGTGAACCAAGAAGCGCAGCCGCCGAAATTAGCCTGAACGGCAACACAGTAGCCACAATCGACCTGGTCGAAGAGGAGTTCGGGAAGTTTCGAGGACATTGGAACTGGCTTGAGGATCCCCCCTCGAACGTCCCCCCTGAAGATCTCTTTGCCAGCCATGAGTACAAAGTTACCGTGACCCAAAGCCCGTGTGGCAATAAGGGCTCACTTGAAGAATACTTCACCGTTTTGCTGGGCAAACCACATCACAGTAGCTATCCTCCTGAGTATATTGATTTGCAGGTCAGTGACAGGTTCGGAAACGCCGTAGGAGTCAAAAACGGCCAATCAGACGCCAACCTCACGGTCAGCGCAAGCACCAATCTCGACATCCAGGTGGTGGGTATTGACTCACTCAACGGCCTTAGGAAACTAGAGATCTTCAGCTCCAATGGAGGCTTGAGCGAAACTCTCGTTGAAGCACAACAGATTCCGCCTATCCCCTCGACATTGTCACTACGCCCTTACCTGTCGTGCCTCCCCTTTGGGGCTAGCACCGACATTTACGCTGTTGCAGAAAATTGGCACGGCGACACCCTAAGCACTCCAGTGATCACCGTTACCGGAGGTGCCCCTAACCACTACGCCCCATCCATCAGCAGCGTCACCCCCTCATCTCCAGATGTTGACGACGTGATCAGAATCAGGGGTGATCATCTAATCTACGAATCACAGCAGTGCCTTAGCTACACAACCCAAATCGTCTTCACATCTCCGGCTGCCCCGACAGAAACACTTTCCCTCGGCGACACCTATACCCCCCTCCAGACCTCGCCGCGAGAGATCAAAGAGATTCCCTTCCCCTCATCTTGGCAAAACATGAACCTCGAAGGGGAGGAGGTGTGTGTACAAGTGAAAGTCATTGGCAACACCACCAAAACATCAAACACGAAATGCTTCACAATCAAAGAACCATGCCAACCGTCTGGCGTTATCCCAGTGCGACTTGATAAAGTAACAGACCGCGGCAATGACATGCTCCTTTATCGAGGCAACTTCCTGAGGTCCTCGTTTATTGGATGCAACCCCTATAAACACGTAAAAGTTGTCGCCGTTGAAAACCCAGCAGGAATGAACTATGGGTGCCCCTTGGAAGTGGGCGCGTATCTTTATGAACCGTCTTTAAACACATATGTCTATCTGCCATTTTCCACCGGAATCCCGTCCGGCCAGACTCACCAGGGCATCTATGGCCCATTTTACCAGGGTGTCGATCATGCCTACTGGGAAGCCCGCGTCTACGCTGCCCAATGTACAGATTGGTATAAAATAGAGCGCGCCACATTGAACCTCCACTGGGTAGAAGAGTAACCCAAAAGGTCCATCTAAAGGGCTATCTAAACACAACCCTTCAGATGGACCATCTTGTGGCAAACAACCACCCGGGAAGCGTGCCAACCAATTCATTTCAATATGAGCAATTGACTCAACAACCAATCTCCAACAGCTCAGGAGCCCCCATGCTTTTTACCCGCCTCCAACCCCTCATATCTACCCTCGCCATCACCCTCCTCCTCACAACAACCTTAGCCTGCGGCAGCAACGATCCCGTCAAAGACAACACCGACGCCTCGCAAATCGACGCCGGTCCGGACGCCGAATCCGATACAGATGCTGACGAAGAATCCGATACCGAAGTCTATCGCACAGGAGAGGCATGCCCTTCCGCTTGCCACTTCACCCCAGGAGTGACGGGAGTGTGCGCTCCATGTGAAGAAGGATGGTGCATTGCAACCAATACCGATACCTATTGCACTCGTCTCTGCGAGAACAATGATGAATGCAGCGATGCTGAATGGAGTTGCATGGGTGCCGCTTGTGAGTTTTAAGACTTAAAACAACCAAGACACACGCAACCAAAAAATCATCTTAAATCATTTCACACAACACAAAAGGATCGCCTGATGTCGGCTGTCAGACGCTCCTTTTCCTTCAAGTCTTCCCCCCTCGCCTCCCTTCCGCTGACACCGCCCTTATCCAAGGCGTTTCCTGCGCATCCCCCCTCCCCGACGATCGGCGTTGAAACGCGACACCTCTCCCCCTCGGGTGGGGTCTCGTCGCAAACTGTATATCCAGCACGTCTGGCTCCCTTGGAGTTATCCTGCGTTCTCACATTGCCTCATTCGGCGCCCTTGTAGGGGCAGGCGGCCCGGGTGTCAATGCCCCGGGCGCCCGACGCACCTGCGCCCCGCCATCGCCCTTCCCGACACCGGCGCGCCACGCTCGCCACCACAACGCCCGCTCCCCTTAAGACCTTCCGCACCACGGCAGAATCCCCCGGTTCCGCCCCACCGCGCCCCGGCTCGGGTCCCCTCGTAGGCGCCTGCCCCCTCCCCTCACTCCTTCCCCCTCCCCCGACGCCGCCCCTTACATGCCCGTCCGAGGGGTTCGCGCCCCCAAAACTCGCCCCGTCCACGACAGCGCCTCTCGAAGTTTGTACCCTTCAACGCCCCCCGACCCACCGGGCCTGCCTCCCCCTCCCACGACTGCCATTCACCCCCAAAGCCAGCTTACGAGCCCCTCATGAATGCGATCTGGATGCGCCTTCCCTTCCTCCGCTCCCTGCTGCGACGACGCCTTTTAGCTCGCCCCTTCCCCGCGCACTGGCGCCCCGAGCTTTGCGCGCGACTCCCCTGGTACGACGCCCTCCCCGACGCCGAACGCCGCGCCTTTGAATACCACCTCAAACTCTTCGTCTGGGAAAAACACTGGGAGGGCGCGGCGGGCCTTGAGGTCACCGAGACCATGCAACTTATCGTCGCCGCCTCGGCCGCCCGCATCGCCCGCAAACTCCCCCTGGACGTTTACGACCGCCTCACCGAGATCGTCATCTACCCCTCCCACTACCGCCATCCCGATAACGACCACGCCATGATCTACGGCCAGGCCCACGGCTTTGGCACCGTCGTGCTCAGCTGGGACGCCGTGGAAGAAGGCATCGCCCAGCCCCACGACGCCCACGACACCGCCATCCACGAATTCGCCCATGTCCTCGATGTCGAAGACGGCCTCTTCGACGGCACCCCGCTTCTGGAGCGCGGCCGCGACTACCGCGCCTGGGTCCAGGTGATGGGCCGCCACTTCGCCCGCCTCCAGGACGACCCCACCCACGGCGTCCTCCGGGCCTACGGCGCCCAAAACGAAGCCGAGTTCTTCGCGGTGGCCACCGAAGCATTCTTCGAAACCCCCGCCAAACTCAAAGCGCGCGCCCCCGATCTCTACGAGGTGTTGCGCACCTACTTCAACGTCGATCCCGGCTAAAGCGCGGGTGAAAGCCTCCTCCCAGACGATCGGCGTTGGACCTGGAATATTCACACGCGGCGATCTACACACGTCACGAATCGCAAACCCCCGAACCTTCTCTTAGCGCGGACCATCTATGGCGTCTCTCCAACCCGGTCGTCGAACCCTACTTCTCACCACCCTCTTCGCCGCGATGCTCCTGCAGACGCCCCTGCCGGCCCGGGCGCAGACCGCGCCCCAGGGGCCCTACCCCGCGCTGAGCGCCCCGGCCTCGGTCGAGCGCTCCGGCACCCGCGATGCTGCCATCATCGTCGCGCTGCAGGACTATGTCTTTTTGCCCGACGTCCCCGGCGCGATCGACAACGCCAACGACTGGGAGCGCTTTTTCAGCGATGACTTAGGCGTCCCCCGCGTCCACACGCTCACCGACCGCCAGGCCACCCGCGAGCAGCTTTTGCGCTTCGCCGAACAGGCCGCCTCCGAGGTCGGTGAAGGCGGTACGCTCTGGTTTGTCTTCATCGGCCACGGCGCCCCGGGCTCGGCGACCGACGGGCTCCTGGTCGGCGTCGACGCCCAGCAAGACCCCGACAGCCTCCAGGCCCGCGGCCTCTCCCAGCAGGCGCTCCTCGATGTGCTCAACGCCGGCAACCAGGCCAACACCGTGATGGTCGTCGACGCCTGCTTCAGCGGGCGCGCCTCCAACGGTGACCCCCTGGCCCCGACCCAGCCGGTGATCCCGGTCAACGTGCGGCCGGCCTTGAGCAAATCCACGGTGATCCTCTCGGCGGCCGAGGCCACCGAATTTGCCGGGGCGCTCCCCGGCGCCTCCCGGCCGGCGTTTAGCTACCTGCTGCTCGGCGCGCTGCGCGGCTGGGCATCGTCCGAGACCCAGGTCAGCGCGCGCGACGCCTGGTCCTTTACCCGTCGCGCGCTGCGCGGCATCCCCGGGCGTTTTCAGCAGACCCCCTCGATCTTCGGAAACGAGGAGCTCGTGCTGGTGCGCGGCGCCTCCGAGCGCAATCCGGGCATCGAGCGCATCATGCGCACCGCCGCCACCCCGCGCCCCGAACCCTCGCCGGCCGCCCCCGCCGACAACTCGGCGCGCTACCAGAGCTTTGCGCTCAGCCCGGGATTTGACCCCGACCCGGCCATCGGCCGCGGCCTGGCCGGCGGCTCCCTCAGCGCCTCCTCTCTCGGACCGGTCGCCGGCGGCGAGTGCGTCGGCAAAGTCAATGCCCGCCCCGACCACACGCTAAAACTCAACGCAGACTTCGACTATGTGCGCATTCGCATCACCAGCGAAGTCGACACCTCGCTGGTCATCCGCCGCCCCGACGGCAGCCTGCTATGTGACGACGACACCCACGGCCTCAACCCCGAGGTCGCCGGGCCCTTGCCCGCCGGCGACTACCAGATCTTCATCGGTACCGTCGGCCAGGTCAGCGATCCCGTCTACCGCCTGGAGATCTCCGAGCGCCCGGCCAACGCCGCTCCCTCCCGCAACGTCGAGCCATCCCGAAACGTCGAGCCCCCGGAGCCGGCGGCCGAGATCGCATCCATGTCCCTCTCCCGGGGCTTCACCCCCTCCGAGGCCACCTTCAGCGGGGTCGCTGACCGTGACTCCGACGCAAGCAGAATCCCGGGCTGCATCGGCGAGGTCAACAGCCGTCCCGAACTCCTCCTCGTCCTCACCAGCCGCTTCTCCACCCTCCACCTGGGGGTGAACTCCCCGGCCGACACCTGGCTCATCGTCCGCCGCCCCGACGGCAGCTTCATCTGCGACGACGACGGCCGGGGCCTCAACCCCCGCATCAGTGGCGCCTTTCCCCCGGGCGTCTACCAGGTCTACGTCGGCTCACAGTACAGCAGCAGCCCCTCCTACGACTTCTACGCCTCCGAGAGCAGCACCGGCATCCCGTCCCCACAGGCCGCACCCTCGCCCGGGGCACACTACCAGAACTTCTCGCTCCGACCGGGCTTCTCGCCAGACCCCGCCATCGGCACGGGCGCAGCCGGCGGCAGGCGCGACGCCTCGATTATCGGCGGGACCGCCCACGGCCCCTGCACCGGAAGAATCGATACTCGCCCCGACCACCGCGTCACCCTGGAGAGGAGCTTCAACTACCTGAGATTTCGCGCCCGCTCGCACTCCGACACCTCGCTTGTGATCGTGGGCCCGGACGGCAGTTTCTACTGCAACGACGATAGCGACGGCCACGACCCGCTCATCGAGGGCGCATTCCCCGCCGGCGAGTATGGGGTGTTTATCGGCAGGGTCGGCTTCGGCACTGACGTCGATTATGCGTTGGAGATCTCGGAAATTCGCTAATACGCCATGAGCAGAAGGTGAAGCCGGCGGATGCCGAGATTGAGCGTGACGCGGGCAAGGCGCAAAACGCAGGCAATGCATGAGTATCGTCGGGCCTTTGCAACGTAGTTTGTGCGGCTCTCCATGCAGCAGACACGGCGTCAACGATCGCTCACGGCGCAATAAGCCCCGATGAGGCAAAGACTGCGCGATGGGTTCTTAAACACGAGAAGCGCCTGGCCATGAACGCCAGGCGCTTCTTTTTTTTGGTGTTGCTTGCCCGGAGCTCGGCCCTCACTCATCCCGACACAGCCCCGCCTGTCTCACAAAGGGCCATGGCGAGCCCTGACGCCCCCCACCCCACCCCAAAACCGGTCCCCCACCCCCTTTTTCGCCCCTCACCCCGACAACCTGTCACACCTCCACCGCTTTTCATGCAGGTCACCGTGACAGAATGGCACACCTCGACCGCCTCAGGGGGGAGGTCACCTCCCCCAAAACACACACGATGACCGATTTGGGGGGAGGTGATCGTGACAGAATGGCACACCCGGACCACTTTTCGGGGAGGTCACCGTGACAGACTGGCACACCTCGACCCTTTTCCGGGGAGGTCGATGCAGAGTCCGCGCACTCCCAGCCCCTCGTCCATCACCCTCAGCGCGCCGAAAGCCCCCTCTATCCCGGCGGTGGGCGAGCCTGGCCCCTGTTTCATCCTGTGCCGGCCTGTGCTAATTCCACCCTCCCCGTAGGCTCCGCCCCCCCCGAAACGCGCCCGGTTCAAGCCGGCGTGGGGGCCTTGCGAGCGCGGGCGCAACGCGAATTCCAAGCACAACCCCGAGGTATCTGTGGACTGGCAGCAGCGCTATTTCAAAGACAAGAAGGTCTGGGTCAAGGTCGATCATATTGGGAACCCGGTGATCGAAGAGGGGCGCGTCTCCATGCGCTACCAGAACAGCGATGAGGCCAAGGTCTACCGCGCCTACCCCCAGAACATCTCCGCCGATCCGGCCGCGGTGGTCGACGCCACCCGCGAGTTTGAGAAACAGACCTCCCGCGCCAAGAAGCCCGCCGCCAGGCCCTCGGGAACAAAATCGGCGCCGGTGGCCATTACATCGCTCGAATCGACCGCACACCGGGGCCCCAGACGAGAATCGACCGACCTTCCGGACGAGCTCGCCGCGCTCAACGAGCCTCCCCCCGGGGTGGTCGAGATGTACACCGATGGTGCCTGCTCCGGTAACCCCGGCCCCTGCGGCTACGGCGTGGTCATCCGCGACGGAGCGTCTTACCGGGAGATCGGGCAGTACCTGGGCGTGGGCACCAACAACATCGGCGAGTTGATGGGCATTAAGACCGCATTAGAAAGCGTTGAGGATCGCAGCCGCACGGTGCACATCCACACCGACAGCACCTACTGCATCGGCGTGCTCACCCAGGGCTGGAAGGCCAAGGCCAACCGCGAGTTGATTTTGGAGATTCGCGACCTGATGAAGAGCTTCTCGGACCTGCACTTCTTCAAAGTCAAAGGCCACTCGGACCACCCCCTCAACGATCGTGCCGATCTGATGGCCACGTCCTCGCTTCAAGACGCCGACTGAGCCCCTCCAGACGGTGCTCCCCGATCGCAATGGACCTGCAACGATGGATGATCCCCGCATGACTGACCCCAAAGAGACGCCCTCCGCCGCCCCGGCTTCCCCGACTCTGGACCTGGACGAAGAAGTGGCCCGGGCCAGCCAGTTTGTCTCCCGCATCCGCCGGGCGCTGGCCCCCATCGTCATCGGTCAGGCCTACATGGTCGACCGCCTGCTCATCGGCCTGCTCACCGGCGGCCACGTGCTCTTGGAAGGCGTCCCGGGCCTGGCCAAGACCCTCACCGTCAAAAGCCTGGCCGAGTGCATCCACAGCGACTTCGCCCGCATTCAGTTCACCCCGGATCTGCTGCCGGCCGACCTCATCGGCACCATGATCTTTGACCAGGCCACCCGCGACTTTGTGCCGCGCAAGGGCCCGGTCTTCACCAACATCCTGCTGGCTGACGAGATCAACCGCGCCCCGGCCAAGGTGCAATCCGCGCTGCTCGAAGCGATGCAGGAGCGCCAGGTCACCATCGGTGACTCCACCTACAAACTGGAGCGCCCCTTCCTGGTGCTGGCCACGCAAAACCCCATTGAGCAGGAAGGCACCTACCCGCTGCCCGAGGCTCAGGTCGACCGCTTCATGCTGATGATCAAGGTCGGTTACCCCTCGCGCAAAGAGGAGCGCCAGATCATGGATCTGGTCACCGACTCGGCCGAGATGCCCACCCCGCAGCCCGTGGTCACCCCGCAGGAGGTGTTGGCCGCCCAGGATCTGGTCCGCCGCATCTACATCGACGACAAGCTCAAGGACTACATCGTCGACATCATCTACGCCACGCGCACCCCGGATGAATACGGCCTGCGCTCGCTGAGCGATTTCATCGACTACGGCGCCAGCCCCCGGGCGACGATCTACCTCAACCTGGCCAGTCGCGCGCACGCCTTTTTGGAAGGCCGCAGCTACGTCACCCCCGAAGACATCAAGGCGGTGGCCTACGATGTGCTCCGCCACCGCGTCGTGCTCACCTACGAAGCCGAGGCCGAGGAGTACTCCTCGGAGCGGGTGCTCACCACCATTTTGGAGACCATCGACGTGCCCTGAGGCTTGCTGAGCGAGCCCGCGCGTTTCGCCCTCGAACCGACGTACAGCAGACACCACCCCCATGCTCCCCAGCGAATTATTCAAAGCGGTACGCCACCTGGAGATCGTCGCGCGACGCGCGGTCAACGATCACCTGGCCGGCCAGTATCACAGCGTCTTCAAAGGGCGCGGGATGGACTTCCTCGACGTGCGCGCCTATCAGCCCGGCGATGACATCCGCGTCATCGACTGGAACGTCAGCGCCCGCACCGATGAACTCCACGTCAAGCAGTTCACCGAGGAGCGCGAGCTCACCGTCTTTCTGGTCGTCGACGCCTCCGGCTCCCAGTCCTTTGGCACCCGTCATCGCCGCAAGCAGGAGACGGCGGCCGAGCTGGCCGCGCTCATCGCCTTTAGCGCCATCACCAACAACGATCGCGTGGGCCTGATCGTGTTCACCGACCAGGTCGAGGTCTTTCTCCCGCCCCGCAAAGGCAAAAAGCACGTCTTGCGGGTTATCAAAGAGATTTTGGAGCCCCGGCCCCCTCGCCAGAAGACCTCGATCAAGACCGCCCTGGAGTACCTCACCCGCATCAGCCGCAAGCGCTCCATCGCCTTTGTGATCAGCGACTTCCTCGACAGCGATTACGAGCGCAGCCTCAAGGTCGCCAACCGCCGCCACGAGCTCATCCCTCTGGTGGTGGTCGACCCCATGGAGCAGCGCATCCCCGAGATGGGCCTGGTGCACTTCGAAGACCCGGAGACCGGCCAGGTCCTCCCGGTCGACACCTCCTCCAAAGCGGTGCGCGAGGCCTTTGCCGCCCACATGGCCCGGGTACGCCGCGACCAGGAGCGCACCTTTCGAAAACTGCGCATCGACAGCGTGACCATCGACACCGATCAAAACCACATCGATCGTCTGGTGCGCTACTTCAAAGAGCGCGCGAGGAAAGCATGAGCAACCCCGGCCTGACACCCCCGAGGGGGCGCGCCCGCACCCGCTACGCCGGGCCCCTGTGCGCCCTGCTGCTGGCGGCGTCTCCCGCCGCGCTGGCCCAACCTGTGCCCGAGGCTCCGGCCGGGAATGTTGTGGCCGAGACCGAGGCCCCGGCGCCCCCGGCCACCGAAGACCTGGAGCTCGTCCACCACGAGCTCACCCTGCCCCCGGAGCTGAAAGTCGGCGAGGAGGTCGCGCTGCGGGTGGAAGTCCGTCACCGCCCGGATCTGCGGCTGACCGTGCGCCCCGACGCCGAGGGCTCGCGCTGGGAGCGCGTCTCCCTGGACTCCGAAACCCGCGATGAGGGCGGCTTCAAGATCACCACCTTCGACCTGGCATACGCCGTCTTTCGCCCCGGCCAGACGCGCTCTCCAGAGGTCGTGATCCGGGCCCTGGGCAGCGATGGCGAGCCTCAAGAGCTCCGAGTGCCCGGATCGCCGGTTCACGTCGCGCCGATCAGCGCCAATGACGCCGGGCTCCTCGGCGCGCGCGGTGCCCGCGCGCTGCTGATCTCCGACGCCACGCCCTACCTGGTGGGGGGCGCGGCGCTGGGCCTGGTCCTGATGGGAGCGGCCGGCGCGCTCTTGGCGCGCCGTCGGCGCCGCGCGCTGCTGCCGGAAACCCCGCGCCTGCCGGCTCCGGAGGAGGCCCTCCAGAAGCTCGAACACCTCGCCAGATCCAGCCTCCTGGACGATGGGGAGTTCATGGCCTACTACGTGCGCCTCTCCGAGACGATTCGCACCTACCTGGGCCGCCGCTGGGACTTCCCCGGCACCGAGCTGACCACCTCCGAGATCGTCGAGCGCCTCAGCCAGCGCGCCGAGCTCCCGGCCGACCTGGAGGCCGGCGACATCGCCCGCTGGTTGCGCGCCTGCGACCGCGTCAAATTCGCCGGCCACGTCCCGGCCGGCGCCGAGGCCCGACAGCATCTGCAGTCGGCCTTTCACCTGGTGGAGCGCACTCGTCAGGCGGTCGAGCCCCCGGTCGAGACACCGGCCGAGGCCCCCGCGCCGGCCCCGCAGGCCCCTGAGCCCTCCCAGAGCGCCCTATCCGATGACTCCGCCCCGGAGGACGCATGATCCACAGCGCCCCCCTTGTCGCCAGCGTGGGCTTTGCCCATCCCTGGGTGCTGGCCCTGCTCATCCTGGTCCCGATTCTGGGCATCTTTTTCATCGCGCCGCGCTTTCGGGCGCGCCGCCAGCCCTCCTTTCTCTTCTCGGCGACCGGGCGGCTGGCCGAACGCCCCCGCGGGCCCCGGGTCGTCCTCGATCCCCTGATCGATCTGGCCATGCTCGCCGCCCTGGCTGCGATGATCGTCGCCCTGGCCCGGCCCCAGACCTCCGAGCCCCTGCCCACCGCGGTGGAGGGCATCGACATCTTCGTGGCGCTGGACATGAGCGGCTCGATGCGCGCCATCGATCTCGACGTCTCCCAGGCCCGCGCCATCGAGGCCCGCGGACAACGCCCCCCCACCCGCTTTGAAGACGCCGTGCGCACCCTGCGAGAGTTCGTGGCCACCCGCCACCACGATCGCATCGGCGTGGTGCTCTTTGCCCAGGACGCCTTCCTGCAATTCCCGCTCACCCTGGATCACGAGCTCCTGGACGCCAGCCTGGCCGACCTGCAACTCGGCGACATCGACGACTCGGGCACCGCCATCGGCAACGCCCTGGGGCGCGCGGTGGCCGGCCTGGTCGACAGCCAGGCCGAGTCCAAACTCATCATCCTCATCACCGACGGCGACCGCCGCGGCGGCAACATCTCGCCACTGCAGGCCGCGGAGATGGCCGCGGAGATCGACGCGGTCGTCTACCCGATCCTCGTCGGCCGCGAAGGCAACGCCCTGATGGCCGCCGGGCGCGACATCTTCAGCGGGCGCACCGCCTATCAGAGCGCGGAGTTCCCCATCAATCCCGAGCTGATGACGCAGATCGCCGAGACCACCGGCGGTCAGTATTTTCGAGCCTTCGATGCGCGCTCGATGCGCGAGGATCTCCACGAGATCATCGACGCCTACGACCGCAGCGAGCTCGAAGACACCAAGAGCGTGCGCTACCAGGAGCACTTCCACCTCTGGGCGCTCCTCTCCCTGCTCCTGCTCAGTGTTCACTTCTTCGCGCGGCACACCCTGTGTCGGACCTTTCCCTGAACGGAGGCGCCGATGGTGTTCGCAAAGACCGATAACCTCTTCTGGCTTCTGATCCTGCTGCCCCTGGCCCTCTCCTGGGTCAGCTACGAGCTGTGGCGCCGCGGCGTGCTGCGCCGCCTGGGCGACCTGCCGCTGATCACGGCGATGACCGCCTCGTTTAACCCCACCCGCAAGTTCGCCGCGCGCCTCTGCCAGCTCGGCGCCATCGCGCTGCTGGCCATCGCCCTGGCCCAGCCCCAGTGGGGTATCAGCGAGGCCCCCTCCACCCGCGAGGGGCTCGACGTCGTCTTTGCCATGGACCTCTCCCGCAGCATGCTCGCTGAAGACGTGGCCCCCAACCGTCTGGAGGCCGCCAACCGCGAGATTCAGACCTTTATGACCCGTCTGGCCGGCGACCGCGTGGGCCTGGTGATCTTTACCTCCCTCTCCTTCCCCCAGGCCCCGCTGACCACGGATTACGCGGCCATCAACTTCTTTTTGCGTCGCGTCCACCCCGAACAGATCCCGGTGGGCGGCACCTCGTTGGGAGCCGCGCTGGTCGACGCCACCGAGCTACTCACCGGTCGCCACGACGAGGAAGGCGACGCCGAGGCGATGCAACGCGCGCCCAACCAGGTCATCGTGCTCATCACCGATGGCGAAGATCACGAGTCCAACCCGATGGCCGCCGCCGAACGCGCCCGCGAGCTGGGCATTCGCGTGGTCACCGTGGGCGTGGGCAGCCGCGAGGGCGCCCGCGTGCCGGTCTTTGGGAAGCATGGCGAGCGCCGTGGCTACCAGCGCGACCGCAATGGCGAGTACGTGGTCACCACCCTGGATGAGGAGACCCTGCGGCAGGTCGCGCAGACCACCGGCGGCATCTACATTCACTTCGATCGCCCCGGCGCGGTGGCCAACGCCCTGGTCGGCTACCTGGACCAGCTGGAGCGCACGCAGTTTGAAGACCGCCTGCGCGACCGCTACATCGACCGCTTTATGCTCTTTTTGATCCCGGCCTTTCTCCTGACGCTGCTCTCCATCGTGCTCGGCCAGCGGGTGCTCCCGGCCCCGGGCATCGACCCGCTGCGCCGTCGCCTGCGCCAGATCCTCCCCTTCACCCTGGTCCTGGTGCTTCTGGGCGCCGCCGGCTGCGAGCCCCCGCCGCGCCCCGACGCCACCATTGAGGAGGCCAACGCGCTGATCGACCAGGACAAGCACGCCGAGGCGCTCGAGCTCCTCGACAGCGTCGATGACCTCCACGGCCAGCGGCCCGAGTTTCATTACAACCGCGGCCGGGCCCTGCTGGGCATGGAGCGCTTCGACGAGGCCCGCGAGGCCTTTGCCCGCGCGCTCACCGTCGACGATCCGGAGTTTCGTGCGGCCATCCTCTACAACCTGGGGCTGAGCCTGGCCGGGCTACAAGACTGGCGCGAGGCCCACGACGCCTTCCGCCAGGGCCTGCGCCTCTACCAGAGCATTGAAGCGCCCGAAGACCCCGAACTCGGTGAGGCGCTGCGCCACAACCTGGAGGTCGCCCTGCGCGCGCTCTACCCGCCCTGCGCGACCTTTGAAGACGAGCTCGAGCCCAACAACACCCCCGAGCAGGCCCACACCATCGAAGAGCCCTCGCTCAGCGACCTCACGCTCTGCGGCAACGATCCGGATCTCTTTCAGATCACCGCCGTGCCGGGCACGCTGCTGGGCGCCACCCTCCAGGCCACCGAGTTGCGGGAGGAGCCCGACCCTGAGCGGGTCTTTCTGCCCGAGCCCGGCGCGCTGCGCCTGGTGATCTACGGCCCCAGGGGTCAGAGCGTGCTGGCCATCGACGAAGGCCTCGGCGATGACGACGACAGCCTGCGCGGGCAAAACGCGCGCGGCGAAGTCCGCCGCCATATCGACGAGGTCGTGCTCAGCGAAGCCCTCCTCGGCGCGGCGACCCCCACCCCGGTCTTCATCGCGGTGCAGGCCGACCCGGGCCTGGAGTTTTCCTACTCGCTCGATGTGCGCTTTGTGCCCCCCTGCGACGCCCTCCAGGAAGCCGGGGAGCCCAACAACGACGCCTCTCGAGCGACTATGCTGGAGGGCAACGAACACCAGGCCCACCTCTGCCCCGGCGACGAAGACTGGTTCACCCTGGAGGTCGGCGACGCCCAGACCCTCTTTATCGACGCGCAGGCCCACCCCGATCCGGAGTCCGAAGAGCCCCCGCAACTGGCCATGGAGCTGCGCGACGCGGCCTCCGGCGAGCTATTGGCCAGCGGGCTGCCTCAGGGGGGCTTTTTGAGCGCGGGGATCCCGGAACTTCAGGGCGTGGAACAAATCCACGTGCGTGTACTCGGCAGCGACCCCGCGCAGAAGGGCCCCTACGCGCTCAACGTCTATCCCTTTAAGGCCTGCCCCCAGGGCAACGACGCGTACTGGCCCAACAACGGCCCCGGCGAAGCGGCCAGCCCCGGCCAGGATCAACAGCAGATTCGCTACGCGCGCCTCTGCCCCGGGGAGTCGGACTTCTTCAAGGTGCCGGTCGGGGAGGAGGGCAAGGTCCAGTGGGCCCTCTCCACGCTGCCGCCCCGGGCCTGGACGCCCGAGGCCGACCTCAGCGCCGAGCTTCCCTACGGAGCATTCGCCGAGCAGCTCCTCTCCCACGTGGATCCGACACATGGCGAAGAGCTCCAGCAGGCCGAACCCGCTGAGAGCCCGGCCCCCCTCGATCCGAGGGCGCCCCGGGCGGAGACCCTTGATCAGGCGCTGCTCGTAGAAGAGCTCGACGGCGAACACGCGATCCTCAAGGTCTCCGGCGCCCCGGGCTTCTACCACCTCCAAAACCTGGACGCTCAGGGAGGCGGCGGCTCCGACTCCCAGGATCAGCAGGACCAAGAAGACCAGCAGGACCAAGAGGACCAAGAGGACCAGCAGGACCAGCAGGACCAAGAGGACCAGCAGGACCAAGAGGACCAAGAGGACAGCTCACAAAACGAAGACTCGCAGGACGACTCCAGCAACGAAGACGACGCCGAGCAAGAGGAGGCGCAGCCTTCGGAGCCCGAAGACAAGGGTCAGGAAGAGCCCCGCACCGCCGAGGCCGCCGAAGAAGCGCCCGGCGATCCGGATCGCGAAGAGCTCATGGAGATCCTGCGGGCCCTGGAGCAGAGCGACGACAACTTCCAGCTCAAGAAGTCGCTCGAAGACCTCCCCCCTCGCTTTATCGAGAAGGACTGGTAATGCGCCTTAACGTCACCTCATCGTTGCACACCGCCTGCGCGCTCCTGGGATGTCTGGCGGTGCTCTTCACCGCCGGGCCCGTGTCGGCCCAGCAGGACGTCGACATCTCGGTGAACGTTGACCCCCGCGTGGTCGCTCCCGGCCAACTCGTGGAGTACACGATCGACGTGCGGGTCGCGGGCAATTACGACATCCGCATCGAGCGCGACCCACGTTTTGGGGAGTTTCGGGTGGTCGGCGCCGGAAGCGCGCCCTCGATGGTCTTTCGCAACGGGCAGACCGAGCGCTCGCTGCGGCAGCGCTACCAGCTACGCGCGCCGGAGCGTCACGACATCCACACCATCGAACCGCCCCGGGTGCGCGTGGGGTCGCGCTCGTTGACCCCCAACCCGGTCAGCGTGCGGGTGACCGCCCCCGACCAGCTGCCTCAGGCGCCCGCCGGCGCCTCACACCACAAGGGGGTGGCCTTTCTTGACGTGGCCATCGAACCGGCCGGGCGCGATCCCTACCTCGGAGAGCAGATCACGCTGATCTACAAGCTCCACACCAGCGCCCGGGGACAGGGGCTGCGCGCGCGCCCCACCACCGACCCCTCGCTCGACGACTTCTGGGTCGAAGACTTAAGCAACCAGGTGGTCAAGCGCCGCGAGACGCGCACCATCCAGGGCCAACGCTGGAACGTGTTCCAGGTACGGGGCTACGCGCTCTTCCCATTAAAGAGCGGCGAGTTGACCATCGACGCGATGAACCTGCCTCTGGTGCGGGCCTCGCTCTTTGGGCGAGGGGAACAGATCGACGTGTCCTCCGAGGCCCTCACCCTCAACGTGCAAGAGCTCCCCGCAGGCGCTCCGGCGGGGTTTGCCGACGAAAACGTGGGCCAGTGGTCCCTGACCTCGAACCTCGACTCCACCAGCGCCCGCGTTGGCGGCACCCTGGATTACGTCCTGACCCTCGAAGGCCGCGGACGGGTCGGGCGACTCAAACTCCCGCAGCTCACCGACACCGAGGCCTTCCGGGTCGTGGCGGTGAACGATGAGCCGGAGCAGCTTCGCCAGGACACCGAGATTCACGGGCGCCGCCGGGTGCGCTACACGCTGATGCCCCTGAAAGAAGGCGAACTGACGATTCCGGGGATGGAAGTGCACTATTTCGACCCGGAAGACGCGACCTACAAAAGCGCCACGGTGGCGGCGCGTACGATCCACGTGGAACCCGGCCAGCTCCCGGACCCGGGCCCGGAAGACGAGCTCGTGGAGGTTCGACGGGGGGAGTCTGGCGAGTCGGGCTTTGAGCTACTGGACCTGGAGACCATCGCCACCGAGGGGGCGTTTGGACCGGGCCGCGCCCCGGGCAATCCCCTCCCCTTCTGGTTCTGGCTGGTTCCCCTGCTGGGGCTGGGCGCCCTGGGCGTCGAGGCGCCGCTTCGGCGTCGCCTCCGCGCGCGCCTGGGCCTCGGGCGCGCCCGACGTCAGCTCCGCGCCGAGCTCGACGCCACGCTCAAGCTCGCCGAAGACGCCACCGACGCCGAACGCGACGCGGCGCTGCTGCGCGCCCTGGGCCTGGTGCTGGAGCGCGGGCTTCAGGTGCAGGTCGGCGCGCTGACCCCGAGTGATGTGCGGCGCGCGCTTCAGGAACGCGGGCTGGCGCCCTCGCTCATCGACGAGAGCTGCGACCTGGTCCGGGAGCTGACCCGCGGGCGCTACGCGCCCGGCGCCGCCTCGCCAGAGCCCCGGGTGCCCCGGGCCCGCCAGGTGCTCGACCAGCTCTTTGAGGCCTCCGCACCACAGCGCCCCGCGCCGACCTCGCGGGCGGCCCTGCTTCTTTTGGCGGGCCTGGCCTCCCTGGGCGTCTGGACCAGCGAGCTCCCCTGCGCCCAGGCCCAGGAAGCCACCGACTCACAGGCCCAGGCGCTCTGGGAGGCCGGCGACTACGCCGAGGCCTCCCGCGCCTGGGCGCAGGCCGCCGAACGCACGCCGACCCCCGAAGCCTGGTACAACGCCGGCACCGCCGCGCTGCGCGCCGGCGACACCGGCCCGGCGCGCCTCTATCTGGAGCGCGCCGCGCTGACTCACGCGCATCACCCCGGCGTCAGCGCGAACCTCCAGACGACGGTGAACCTGGTCAGCCTGGAAGACCCCAACGCCGCGCGCTTTGGCGCGCAAAGCCCGGTGGTGGTCTGGACTCTGCGCGTGGGCCCCTGGCTGGCCGCGCTGGCGCTGTGGCTGGCGCTGGCGCTGGCGTTGCTCCGGCGCTTTGCCCGGCGCCCGGACGCCGCGGTGGTGCGAGCCGCCGGCCGCAGCGCGCTGGCGCTTGCCGCCCTGGTGGGGGCTCTGCACCTGGGGTTGGGCCAGCTCTCCGGACCGACGCGCCTGGCCGTGGCGCTGGAGAAGACCTCGCTGCACGTGGCGCCCTCCCCCCACGCCGCCCGTCATCCGGAGCACCCAGAGCTGGGGGCCGGCGCGGTGGTCGATCTGGCACGCCAACGCGAGGGATGGATCGAGGTGACCCTCCCCACCGGCGACACCGGCTGGGTGAAGGCCGGAGAGGTCGAAGCGGTTCAGACCGAGGCTCCCTGAACACCGCCTTCCCCTCGCCATGGCGTTCGCGAACCCCTCACGCCCCCCTCAACACCCTACCCGGTCACTTCGCGAACGCCTCACGACCCCCTCAACACCCTACCCGGTCACTTCGCGAACGCCTCACGACCCCCTCGACGCCCCGAAAGGGGTATACCCATCTCAAGAACCGGGCCCCAGCGGGGAGCGCACGCGCTCCAGCCCTCCGCTGGCCACAAAAAAAGCCGCTCCCCACACGGGGAGCGGCTTTTTTGTTCATGCGTTCCGACACGATGCGTGAGGCACACGAGGCGCCTCACGCCCGGCGCCTTACTTCGACTCCTGCATGGCCGCCAGCCCCTGCAACATGCGCGGCAGGTCCATGCCCAGCGTCTGCTTGATCTGCTCCGAGCCGCTGGCCGCCTTCATCGGCGCAGTCCCGTGACGATCGACGTCTTGGAGCTGAGAGTCGATGACCGTGATCTTGTCGATCTTGATCTCCTGAACCGTCGAGAGCATGGAGTCCAGGATCGTATCAAATTGCTGCAAGAGGAAGATCGGGCGCGCGGAATCACCGGCGCTCTTCCAGGTCTCGATGAGCTCGCGCAACGCGATGACGTTGGCCTTGCCGTCTTCGATAAACGAGGCGGCGTTGGCCTTGGCCTGAGCCTCCAGCTCGGACTTGCGAGCCTGGGCCGGCTGAATCAGGTCTGCCGCCAGCTGGCGCTTCACCTGCTCCAGGCGCGCGCGTTGCACATCGAGGTTGGCCCGGGCCTTGGCAACCATCGCCCCGACCTTGGCACGCTCCTCGGCCACCATCGCCTCGCCACGGGTCTGCGCGTCGATCACCCGACGCTCAGCCTCGGCCTTGGCGATCTCCATCTGCGCGTTGACCTTGGCCGTGGCCCGCTTCTGCTGGTTCTCCGCGTCGAGCACGCTGGCCTCCGCGCGGTTATGAGCCTCGGCGATGCGGCTATCCATCAACAGCGACGCCGACTGCTGACGACCGATCGAGTCGAGGTAACCCTGGTCGTCGCTGACATGCTGAATGTTCAGCGTGTCGAGCTCCAGACCGATGCGCGTCAGATCGTGTTCGGCCTCTTCAGAGAGCGACTGCGCAAACTTGATGCGGTCATCGTTAACCTCTTCCGGCGTCAGCGTCGCCAGCACCCCACGCAGGTTCCCCTCCAGGGTTTCCTTGGCGATCTGAATGATCTGCTGGCGCGTCATGCCCAGAAAACGCTCCACGGCGTTGTCGATCAGCGGCGAACGGCTCCCGACCTTGACGTTGGCCACGCCCTTCACGCTGAGCGGGATCCCGCCCTTGGAGTAGGCGTTGGTCACGTGCAGATCGATGACCATGTTGGTCACGTCGAGGCGATCGACGCGGTGGAAAAGCGGGTTCCGAATTTTGCGTCCGCTGTGGACGATGGTGTAGCCGGCGGCCGTCTTCTCACCGCTGAAGACCAGCACCTCGTTGGGCTGGCAGACCTCGATCAGATGGGTGGCCGCAATGACGGCGATCACCGCCAGGACGAAGACGACACCAAAAAGGGCGAAGATTCCCATGAGTTCTCCTTATGCGATGCCCCCGGCGGGGCAGCGGGTCGAGATGCGCGAAACGATCAGGCCTTTTCGGTCGGACCGTCGCGCTCTTCGCCAAGTTTCGGAATGGAATGCTGCGTGGTCGGACGCTTCGAAAAGAGATCGGCACCTTCGGAGAGGCGACGCCCCGACGAGGGCCGAGCAGCGGTCTGGCTCGGGGTCGCACTCGCCGCGTCGGTCATCCCACCGCCGCCGGTAAGCACAGCCTCGATATCGATGCCCACCGTCTCGCGCATCTCCTTGAAGAGACCGCTGACAATCCCGGGGAAGGAGCTGACGTAGTTGGGCAGCGCCTTGCCATTGCCACTGTCGATGAGCGCAACCTCCCGCACTTCGACCTGACGGGCGGCATCGGCCACACGCTTCATCACCGACTCCATCCGCTGGAGAATGAAGACATCCATGGCCGCATCGCCCGCATCGACCCAGACCCCGGTCATCATGCGCAGCACCTCGGCCATGGCGCGACCGCGCTCGGCGATCTCGGCGGCTTCACCGGCGGCGGTCAACTCCCGCGCCACCTTGTCGGCCTCGGCCGGGATGACGACGTCGGCCTGCAGGCGCAACTTCTCCAACTCGGTACGCACCTGCTGGAGCTCCTGCTCCGCCTCGGCCCGGGCGGTCATCGCCCGCGCGGTGGCTCGCTCCTCTTCCGAGCGGGCGCGCAGCTCCAGGTCGGCCTGCAGCTCGCGCAGGGCGTTTTGCACCCGCTGGATCTGAGCCTGAGCGTTGCGCCGGGCCACCTCACCGCGCCCCTGAGCCCCGGCTTCGGCCTCTTCGGCGCTCTTCACCGCGTTGGACTCGGCGACCTCGGCCACCTTCAAGATCTCGGCGATGCGCTTACGACCGATGGAATCGAGATAATCCCGATCGTCGGCGACGTTCTGGATCTTCAGCGTATCCAGGTGCAGCCCCAGCTTCTCCAGATCGGGCTCGGCCTCCCTGGCGAGCTGGTCGGCAAAAAGCAGACGGTTCTCGTTGACCTGCTCCGGGGTCAGCGTGGCCAGCACCCCGCGCAGGTTCCCCTCCAGCGTCTCCTGGGCCACCCGCATGATCTCACTGCGTCCTCGTCCCAGAAAACGCTCCACGGCGTTGTGGATCGAGGTGTCGCTGCTGTCGATCTTCACGTTGGCCACCGCCTGAAGGTTCAGCGGAATCCCGCCCCGGGAGTAGGCGCCGGTGATGCTGATATGCACCGGCATCACCGTCAGGTCGAGCCGATCCACCTTCTCAAAGAAGGGGTTAAAGAGGCGACGCCCTCCGGCCAGCACCTGGTAGCCCCGCACTGAACCATCGGCCAGGCGATAGTCCTTACCCGAGAAGATCAAGACCTCATTGGGGCGACAGACCCGCAAAAAGTAGCGGTAGGCCCAGATCAGCGCCGAGATCGCCACGAACCCGAAGATCCCGGCAAAGATCACGGTAACGACGATATTTTCCATAGCCTCCATCCCTCGTTGTTGAGCACCTCGCCAGACCCGCGCATCGGCGAGCCCGAAGCCCTCATGGTTGCCCGGAGCTTTAGTTAGCCCTGGCGCCTCTCTTCTAATGCGCTCATATCGACCACCCGCGCCACCCCATCTTCAATCCCCAGCACAAAACAGGATTCGTTCAGGTCGAGGACGAGGTCCTCGTCATCGGTGATGGCGATCACGTCCATACTGCGGCCGCTGATACTGACCCGAACCTTGCCCTTCTGCCCCTTTTTCACCGGCAGAAGCACGCGTCCGATCGTGCCGACAAAATCGCTATCGTTGGTCGCCCTCCCGCCTTCGCTCAACCCACCGAGGTAGAGCATATAGCTGACCGAGAGCCCGGTCCCCAGCCCGGCCAGAGTGGAAAGCCCCAGCGCCAGCCCTGCGCCGGCCATATCCAGCACCGTCAACAACGTGCCGGTCAGCCCGAAGAAGGCCATGGTGTAGGTATAAAACTTAAAGCTGCGCAGGGGTCGAAAGCGCCGCCCCTGGTGCGTCTCAAAGTCTTTCTCCACCTCGCCATCGAAATCCCCATCGCCGTCGGCGTCGAAATCGACCTCCCCATCGCCGTCCAGATCGAGGTCGGCCTCCCCGTCAGCCTCCAGATCCCCATCGCCTCCCAGACCGCTGAAGACGGTCATCGCAACAAAGAGGCCCCCGAAGACCAGACAGAAGACATAAAACGCGAGCATAACAGACCCGTTCTCTCGACAGACGAAGGCGTCGGATGAGCAACACTCGGCCGATCGCGTCAGCTTCGCTGCTCCATAAATCCCGATGGTGGGCACTCTTACCGCATGTGCGAAGCCTTTGATATCGCGCAATGCCCGCCCGATCAAGGCAACTCACGCCCGCACAGCCCGGGCAAAATCAACCGGATATCGCCTCCCTCCCTTTTCCTTCGGGGGAATACCTGCTAGGCTACGGGCTGTTAACGCTGACGAAAATGATGAGTTCTTGGGCATGACCGGGCCTCTCACTCACATCACACTCAAGTACTTCTTTAGCGCCATCGCGTTCACGATGGCGTTGCTGCTAACGCCACGCGCGCTGGTCGACAATGCCACCGGCGCGCACGTGGACGGGCAAGAGATCCCGGTGCAGCTACTTGAGCGACCCGAAGATTGCCTGTGGTGCACTCCGCCGCCGACCTACGATTCGTGTGAGAGCGACGATATCGCCTCCCAGCACTGGCTGAACCCCGACCAGGCCCCCCGGCGGATTTCGGCACACCCTGCCAGGATGATGACGCCCTTGAGCGTCCCGGCGCCTGAAGGCGCGCGTGGCAGCGAACACCTTTTCGAAGTGACCTTTTGGATTCACCCCCACCTATCACAACACAGTCAGGGCCCCTGACCTCGTCACGCGCCATGGGATGCGTGGCCCGGGCCGACGTACACCTGTACTTTGAGGATTCATGAGTGAACAACAACTGCTACCCGCCCCCCCCAGGAAAGACTACCTGCGCTACATCCCGCTGGGAGGCCTCGACGAGGTAGGGATGAACTGCTCGATCATCGAGTGCAACGGCTCGATGCTGATGATCGATTGCGGCATCACCTTCCCGGAAACCGGCGACTTCGGCGTCGACATCGTGCTGCCCGACTGGCGCTACGTGCTCGACAACCTGGACCGTCTCGATGGCATCCTGCTGACCCACGGTCACGAGGATCACATCGGGGGCGCCCCCTTCTTCCTGCAGGAAGTCGACGTGCCGGTTTACGGCGGTCGCCTCACCCTGGGGATGCTCAACCGCAAGCTCCAGTCGCACGGCCTGGGCAACCAGGTCGACCTGATCGAAGTGGAGCCCGGCGAGCAGCTCGAAATCGGCCCCTTCGTCGTCGAGTTTGTGCACATCAACCACTCGGTGCCCAACGCCATGTCCATCGCGTTGCACACCCCGCTGGGCACGGCCATCTTCACCGGGGACTGGAAGATCGACCAAACCCCGATGTACGAGCCCATGACCGACCTGCCCCGCTTCTCGGCGCTGGGCGATCAGGGCGTGCTCGCCCTCTTCGGCGACAGCACCAACTCGGAAGTTCCCGGCTTTACCCGCAGTGAACGCGCGGTGTTCCAGGGGTTTGCCGAGGTCTTCGACGAAGCCCCCGGCCGCATCATCGTCGCGCAGTTCTCCAGCAACCTCTACCGGGTGGCCGGTCTTTTGGAGCTGGCGCATCGAAACCGGCGCAAAGTCGTGCTCATGGGCACCAGCCTGGTCAAAAACTCCAACATCGCCCGCGACTTAGGCTTTCTCCCCTTCCCTCCCGAGGATGTCCTTATCAATCCGGAGGAGATGGAGAAGTACCCCGACAAGCGCCTGCTGATCATCTCCACCGGCAGCCAGGCCGAGCCCCGCTCCTCGCTGGCGCGCATGGCCTTTGGCGACCATCGCCATGTCGATGTGCAAAAGGGTGACACCATCGTCTTGAGTGCCCGACAGATCCCGGGCAACGAGTACGGCATCAACTCGATGGTCAACGCGCTCTACAAGCGCGGTGCCACCATCATCACCGCCGACGACAAGGTCATCCACGGCTCCGGGCACGCCAAGCAGGAAGAGCTCAAGCTGATGCTCAACCTCACCCGCCCCACCCACCTGATTCCGGTGCATGGCGAGTACCGCATGCGCATGGGACACGCCAATCTCGGCAAAGACGTGGGCATTGAGCACACTCACCTCATCGAAAACGGCGACTGCCTCCAGTTCACCGAGGCCGGCGTCGAAGTCATCGGGCGAGTGCACCACGGCCGCATGCTCGTCGACGGCCGCAACGTCGGTGATACCGAAGATTTCCAGCTGCGGGATCGGCGCAAGCTGGCCAGCGCCGGGATCGTGGTCGCCATGGGCATCGTCGATCGCGAGTCGGGCTCCCTCATCGCCCCGCCGGCGGTTCTGCAGCGGGGAGTGGTCGGAAGCGCCGAGAGCGATGACGTGCTCGAACAGGCCGCCCAGGCCGCCTGGAACGGCGTGCAGGAGCTCTCCCGCGCGGCCCGCGGTGATATCTCCGAGGTCAAGGAGGCCATTCGCACCCACATCCGTCGCTACATCAGCAAAGAGCTGGGACGGCGTCCGGTGGTGATTCCGGTGGTGCACGAGCTCTAATGGCGTTATAGAGCGCTCGCCATGCTGACTCGACCTTCCATGTCCCGCGCGCTTTTACGCGCGGGAGCCCCGTCCTTCGTGCTTGCCTGGGGCTCGACCTTTTTTGCCCCCCGACTCCTCTCGGAGATCGGGTCGATCTGGGTAGGGATCATCGCAGCCCTGGTGATCTGGATGCTCACCAGCGCACGACTCTGGCAACGCAGTTGGGCGCGCGCGCTCTCCCTGGGGACCACCTTCATCGGGCTCGCCCCGACACTGCTGGTCTCGGCCACCCGGCCGGGACCAGCTTTTTTGTGGGCGCTGGGCTTCCTTTTAGGGGGATACTGGCTCCTGTGGCTGCAAGAAAGCGAACCTCCGGATCGCGGACGCTGGGCGTCTACCGCCGTGGGGGCTTCCCTGGGCATGGTGGCGGTCTGGCTCAGCGAGGTCATCGCCGTAGCGCCCCCCACGCTGGGGATGTCGGTTGTAGGGGCCTCCATTCTCGCGGCCCTCGCGCTGATGGGCCATTGCCTCTGGCGTTGTGGTCAGGCCCCCCGCGAACTCGCCGGGCTGGGGGTGGTACTGGCATTGACCGGACCACTCCTACTCGCGGTGGGAGCCTCGGTCTCGCTCGCGATGAGCCTGTGGGCGCTCGTCGTCATCCTCCTCACCCTGCGCCTGTGGGCCCTCGATCGCCCGGTTACCGACCCCGAAGCCCACTGGTGGGAGCCGGTCGCCGCCAACCCGGCGCGCCTGCTGGCGGCCACCTTCCTGGCGACCTGCATGGTCGGCGGCCTCTTCCTCGCGATTCCCCAGGCCAGCACCCACTCCATCGATCTGATCGACGCGTTCTTCACCGCGGTCAGCGCCACCTGCGTGACCGGTCTGGTGGTGCTCGACACCGCCAGCGACTTCAGCACCGTGGGTCAACTCATCATCCTGGCCCTGATCCAGATCGGCGGGCTCGGCATCATGACCTTCTCCACGGCCGCCTTCCTGATCCTGGGCAAACGGCTGAGCATGCGCCACGAAGGCGCCATCGCTCAGCTCATCGGCGAGCGCGACCGCGGACAGATCACCGACGCCCTCAGGCTAATTCTGATCGTGACCTTCGCCAGCGAAGCCCTCGGGGCGCTGATCCTCAGCACACTCTGGTGGCTCGAAGGCCTCAGCCCCTCGCGAGCGCTCTGGGAAGGCATCTTCACCGCAATCTCGGCCTTCTGTAACGCCGGCTTTGCCCTGCGCTCCGACAGCCTGGTCAGCGCCCAGAACAACCCGGCCATCTTGATGACCGTCGGCGCCTTGATCGCCGTCGGCGGCCTGGGCCCGGCGGTCGTCGCCTCACTTCCCCGCTGGTGGCGAGGCCGCAGCACCTCGCTGCATGTGCGCATCGTCCTGACCACCTCCGTGCTCTTGTGGGGGCTGCCGGCCATCTTTTTCTTTTTCTCCGAAGCCGCCCACAGCTTCGAAAATCTGACGCTCTTCGACCGGATCTTTAACGCGCTCTTTCAGTCGATTACGCTGCGCACCGCCGGATTCAACTCCGTGGACTTTACGCTCCTGCATCCGGGCAGCGTCCTGATCATGATCATAGCGATGTTCATCGGCGGCTCTCCCGGGTCGACCGCCGGAGGCATCAAGACCACGACCCTGGCCCTGCTCTTCCTGGTGGTCAAAAGCGCCCTGGCCAACCAGTCCGAAGTCGAGGCCTTTGGCTACCGCATCCCCCAGCAGACGATCTTCCGCTCGGCAGCCATCGCCACCGTCGGGGCCATGGTAGGAGTGGTGATGACGCTGGCGCTGCTCATCACCCAGCACATGCCCTTTATGGTGGCAATCTTCGAGACCCTGAGCGCGCTGGGCACCGTCGGTCTGAGCATCGGCGGCACGGCAATGCTCGATAACGTGGGCAAAATCATCGTGATGCTGGCCATGTTCATCGGCCGTATCGGCCCCTTGACGCTTTTCCTCTTGCTGGCCTCCCGGCCTCCTCGCGCCGGATGGAATCGCCCCACGCGCGGGCTCCCGGTAGGCTAATCCGCCGCACTCACTCGGAACGCAGACCATGACTCAACAAGTACTCATCGTGGGGCTGGGCCAGTTTGGAATGGCGCTGGCTCGCTCGCTCTCCAGCCAGGGCGTCGACGTGCTGGCCGTCGACGCCAAAGAGGATCTCGTCCAACAAGCGGCCGGCTTCGCCGCCGAAGCCGCCTGCTTTAACGCCATGGACGAAGACGCCCTGGCCCGGGCCGCCCCGGAGCGCCGCGACATCTGCGTCTGCGCCATCGGCGACGAGTCCCGCGAAGGCGCCATCGTGGTCACCGCGCTCCTACGAAAAATGGGCGCGCAACGCGTGGTCGCCCGCGCGACCGACGAACTCCTGGAGCGCATCCTCCACCTGGTCGGCGCCCACGAGGTCGTCAACCCGGAGCGCGCCTTCGGGGAGCGCCTGGCCACACGCATGCTCTACAGCGGCGTGCTCGAAGAAGTCCCGCTGGGCGAAGATCTCGTGCTCACCGAGCTGCGCCCACCGCAGGCAATGCTCGGGCGCAACCTCAAAGAACTGCAGCTCCCCACCCGCGTGGGCGTCAACGTCGTGGCCATTCGACGCGTGGTCGAGGGACGAGGCACCGTCGAGCTGCCCGAACCCGACACCGTTCTTCAAACCGACGACATCCTGGTGGTCGTCTCGCGCAGCGACGCCGCCCGCCAGCTCGTCGACTGGGTCTGAGCCATGCGTGTACGTACCGAAATCACCTCCTTGTTGATCGCGCTGCTCACCCTGCAGATCATGACCTCGCTGGGGGCCATCGGGCTGCTCTCGCGCATGGCCCCGGCCATTGAGCAGATCATTGAGGAGAACTCGTACTCCATCATCGCCGTGGAGCAGATGCTGGTCATCCTGGGCGACGCACCGGTGAGCCAGGCCGAACGCGACCGCTTTGATGAGGCGTTGGCCCGCGCCAACACCAACATCACCGAACCCGAAGAAGCGCCGGCCCTCCAGACCATCGAAGCCCATTATCAGGCCGCGCTCATCGGCGACGTTCAAGCCCGCAGCGAGACCATCGCCGCGCTCAGCGAGCTGGCCAGCATCAACCACAGCTCCATGGCAGACATGGATGAACGCGCCAAACGCATGGGCATCTCCGGGGCCTGGGCGGCGATGATCCTGGGCGTCATCAGCGTCTTTCTGGGGCTGGTCTTCGCCCGCCGCCTCCTCCATCGCATTGTCGAGCCCGCGGAAGGCTTCCAGGCCACCGCGCGCGCATTCAACGCCGGCGACCTCCTGCGCCGCGTTCACCTGGACGCACCGCCCCCGGAGTTTGACGAGACGGCGCGCTGCCTCAACACCCTCCTCGATGCCCACCAGGCCCAGCGCCACGGCGGACAAATCGATGCCACCGGGGAGCACCTGAGCATGGCCGGCGCCGACCGCGAACGTCGCCTCGTACTGGCACTTCTCGACGACCTGGACCGCCCGGCGGCGCTCATCGGCCCCGACGACCGGATTCTGGCCACCAACGCCGCGGCCTTAGACCTCCCACACGAGCTACGCATCCAGCTGCGTCAGCTCGACTCCCTCCCCGAGGAAGAACGCCGCTGGAGCGCTCGCCACCTCAACGACGAGCTGGTCCTGGCCACGCTGATAAGCGAACCCGCTGCTTGATTTATCGAAGGCGATGGCTATCGTGGCCGCCGCGATTCCCCCCGGACGTATGTCAGGTCTACCATGATTCCAGTGATTCTAGCCGGCGGCTCCGGCACCCGCTTCTGGCCGCTTAGCCGCCGCGCCCGCCCCAAACAACTCATCGCGCTCTGGGGTGATAACCCCATGATCGCCGAGACCTATGAGCGTATCGCCGGCCTGGACGACCAGGGCCGAGCGCTCCTGGTACTCGGCCAGCACCACCTCGCTCTGACCACCGAGGCCCTGGCCGCCTACCAGAGCCCCGGGCTGGAGTACGTGGTCGAGCCCCGGGCGCGGAACACCGCGCCGGCCATCGCGCTGGCCGCCGCCCGCGCCGAAGCCATCGCCGGCGACGACCCGATCGCGATCTTTCCCTCCGATCATTTCATCGGCGGCACCAAAGCCTTTGAGGCCTGCCTGCGACTCGCCGATGAGCGCGCCCGTCAGGGGGCCATCGTCACCCTGGGGGTCCCCCCCACCCGCCCCGAAACNGCCCCGAAACCGGCTACGGCTACATTGAAAGTCAGGGCTCCATCGACACCGAGCCCGGTCAGGGCCCCGTCGCGCTGAAGGTGCGCCGCTTCGTAGAAAAACCCGACCTGGCCACCGCTCAGGAGTACGTGCGCTCGGGCCGCTTTGTCTGGAACTCCGGCATGTTTGTGCTGCGCCCCTCCACCCTGTGGGCCGAACTGGAGCGCCAGCAACCCGAACTTCTGCGAGCCTTTGAACCGGTACGACAAAACGGCGCTCGCGACCCCGAGATCATCGCACAGGCCTTCGATCAGGCCGCCTCCATCTCCATCGACTATGCCGTGATGGAAGGAGCCGCCCAGGTCGAGGTGATCCCGGCCCTCTTTCGCTGGTCCGACGTCGGCCACTGGGCCGCCCTCGACGAGGTCAGCCCCACCGACGCCCAGGGCAATGTGGTCCGCGCCGACGCCGTCCTCGATGAGGTCAAAGACTCCGTCGTCTTAAGCGCCGGCAGCCAGCGGGTGGTCGCCCTCAGTGGCGTCGAAGGCCTGGTCGTCGTCGACACCCCTGACGCGTTGCTGGTGCTGCCCCGCGCGCGCGCCCAACGCGTACGCGATATTGTCGACCACCTGCGCAACGCCGGCCGCGACGAACTTCTCTAAAAGGTTTACCCGCCCCCCACCCCCGCTCTCCTCCCCGGAGCGACGCTGATGGCCTCCCCAGATATCGACCGGCTCGCCAACCACCGCGCGGTTCGCCGCGTCTTGATTCTCACGCTGGGGGCCAACCTTGTGGTGGCGCTCGGCAAGCTCCTATGGGGCTACCACGCAAACATCGTCAGCCTGCAGGCCGACGGCTTCCACTCCTTCTTCGACGCCCTCTCCAACGTCATCGGCCTCATCGCGCTGGGCATGGCGGCCCTGCCTCCCGACCGCGAGCATCCCTACGGCCACCAGAAGCTCGAGGTGGCCGCCAGCATGGCCATCGGCATGATGATCCTCATCGGCCTGCTGGAGGTCGGGCGCGGCGTCTGGGCCGCGGCCACCGGCGAGGCCGAGCCTCAGGTGACGGCAGGCGCGTTTGGCGTGATTCTCATCGCGATTTTGACCAGCTTTGTCATCAGCTGGGCCGAGAAACGCGCGGCCAAACGCTACGACTCCATGATTTTGGCCAGCGACGCGGCCCACACCTTCTCCGACGCCCTGGCGGGCATCGCCGTGCTCATCGGCCTGATCCTCATCCAGGCCGGCGTCCCCTCCGGGGATATCTTCGCCGCGCTCACCGTGATGCTCTTCATCGGCATGACCGCCTATCGCGTGCTCCGCGACGGCATGGTCGTGCTGGTCGACGCGGCCCTCCTCGACGCCGATGCCATCCGCCAGGTGGTGGGCGATCACCCCGAAGTCCGCTCCTGCCACTACGTGCGCAGCCGCGGGATGCCCGGCGCCGTGCACCTGGATCTGCACGTCACCGTCGATCCGGACATGCGCATGGAAGAGGCCGGCGACGTCCTCCTGCAAATCAAGGACCGCCTGTACGAACGCTTCCCCGAGATCGAAGACGTCCTGGTGCAACTGGAGCCGCACCACCCGTTGCACTACGAAGACGTGCCCGAAAACCTGGTCTGACCTTCCGCCCCCCGGAAGGTCCGCAATCTCAGTCGGCGCCCTCGCCGGAGAGTTTAAGAAAGCGCCCGTCGAAGCGCTCCACGCGCCTGTCGCCGACCAGCCCGCGCAGGGCTGCCAGCGGCTCGGCCAGGCTCACTCGGGTGGGCTCCTCCTCGGTCACCAGACTCACCGGGCGCAACTCCGGCGCGCCCGGGCTCGGTGGCTCAAAATGCAGGTCTTCGTCGCCCAGAATCTCCACCAGCATCTGACGGCGATGCCCCGGGGGCCAGCCCGGCGGCGAATCCACCCGCAGCTGACGGGTATCCAGCTGCACCAGGTCTCCCCCTTCACTGCGACGGACTACCCCCAACGGAACCAGCAGCTCGTCGAGCACCTGCTCCAACCACTCCCGAAATTTCGGGCCGTGGTAAGCATCCATGAAGAAACTCGCGCGCTGGTAGGGCAGATACACCGTGGTGTTCTGGTGCTCCAGCACCATCCCCAGCTGGCTGAACATGGAGGCGGCCGCGGTGCACTGCATTAACTCGACCATCCCGTCGAGCGTGTACCAATGGTCGGCTGCCAGCAGGCTGAGCAGGTCGAGCCAGGTCACCTTGATGGCCAGCACGAAGGCAAACACCAGCCCGGCCTCAAAGAGCACCGCCTCGTCGCTCCCCTCTTCGGGGGCCCGCAACCAACCGCCACCGGTCTCCTGAGAGGGAACCCCGTGGCTCTGCATCCACGCCGGCACCATCTCGCCATGCTCCCGCAGCAGCCCGACGGCCCGCGCGCGCCACGCCTCATCCAGACCGATGGCCTCGGCCAGGAGCACGTCAGCCCGGGCTCCAGAGTAGCCCATCGACCACTCCAGCAGCAGCTCGCGGGCAAAACGGCGCCGGGGCGCATTGAGCATCGCCTCAAATTCCACGCCTTGCTCAAGCTGACCCTCGCGCACCTCAAAAATACGCGCTTCCCGGGCCAGACTCACCACCGCCAACCAGGGCACCTCACGCTCACTGAGCGCGTTGAGGCGCGAGCGGCTCTTTGCATCGAGCTGCCCCTCCTCATCCACGCTCAGGGGGCTCTCTTCCCGCTCCAGCGCCAGCCACTTCAGCACCGCCTGCAGCTCGGTCGCCGACTCCACCGAAGCCCGACGCGCCCCCTGCTCGCTCAGATCAAAGTAGGCCTGGGCCATCCAGTCGAGGAGCCAGCGCCTCCCCAACGTCCACAGCTCCCGCCAGAGCTCCTCGGGCACCGCGACCATCGGCACGCCAATGACCGGATCGTCGAAACGAAAGAGAATCCCCGCCTCCAACAGATGCTCGGCCACATCCTGCTGGTACTGACGGTCCTGCGAGCGCATCAGGGGCACCACCTTATCGTCGGGCGCCTGACCGAAAGTCGGGTCGATGTCGTAGCCGTAGATCTGCTGCCAGTAACACACCCCTCCCAGCTCCAGGACCATCATCGCATCACCGATCCAATCGGGGTTGGGCAACGCCTCGATCATGTCGTTGACGGTCTCGGGCTGCTCAAAGGCCTCGGCCAGGTCGATAACCCGCTCGGCCCGCGAGCCTGTGGGCTCCAGCCGGTACTTTGCCTCCAGCCTTGCCAGCGCGTCTTCCCCGGCCCGCCCCAGCAAGAGCAACAACGAGGGACGCTGGCCGTCGATCTCCGGCGCCAGGATCGCGGCGATCGCTCCGGGCACCACCGCATAGTACTCACCGCGCTCATCGCGACGGCTCTTAATCAGGCCCAGTCGCCCCAGCAGCTGACGGTGGCGCGAGGGCGCCCAGCCGATGCTCAGACCAATATCATGCTCCAGCACCAGCTCTTCGAGCAGGCGCAGGGCCATGGGGCTGGTCACCTCATCGAGCACCCGCTCCACGACGTTCTCCGGATCGGCCAACCAGGCCTGTGCGATGAACTCCGGCGCGTCGTGCTCCAGCCCGTAAAATTCAGCAATGCGCGCTCTCTGGCGCGGCGTAAACTCGTCGAGGTGGGCCTGAAGCCGCTCGCGGTGGGAGATGAAGTACTCTTCGGTGTCGCTCATCCGCTCTTCCCGTTGTGCCTGGGGTCGTTGCCCCTAGTCCAGGGCGAACCCACGCCCCTATCATGATGGTCGATGGTCGACAACCCGATGCCCTCAACGGCGGTACACACCCGGGGAGCCGTGATGAGCTTTGGGTGAAGAAATGAACCTGTGCTGCGTCAAAGTTCATGCGATAATGATGTTCCCCTTTTCCCAGGGATCCCCCTATGTTTGCCGCCACCTCTCGCCACTCTGCCCGACCGCTGATCGCGCTCATGCTGGCGCTGGTTGCCCTGAGTCTCACTCCGCTGGAGGCCCGGGCACAGCGTCCGACCAAACTGAGCGCAGTGGCCCAACCCGGCGGCGCCGAACTCACCCGCGCGCTGCCGGCAACGACCCCGGCCCCTCCGGAACCCCGCGCCCGGGACTTTCGCTGGGCCGAGGAAGAGCTCTTCTTCTCGGTACGCGTCAACGACGCCGAGGCCATGCGCGCCGGGCTGCGCACAGGCGAACTCCGGCGTAACAACGGCCGGGTCTACGTGCCCCTGAGTGGCACCGCGCAGTCGCGCGGCTTCTTCCACGCGGTCTACCCCCTCGACGACCGCGCCAACACCTACCTCGACCCGGTCAGCTTCCGCCCCTGGCGCACCGAGAAACGCTTTGAGGAACGGGGCCAGACGCGCGTCTACAACGTCGACTACCACCACCCCTCCTTCGAAGCCCGGGTGGAGCGACACCGCAACGAGCGCAAGAGTCGCCTGCGCACAGCGATCCCTGAGCGCACCCACGATATGCTCACCTGGCTCTATGAGCTCCGCAGCCAGCCTCAGCTCGAACCCGGCCAGCGCTTCAGCTTCTACATCTACGATGGCTGGCTGCTGAGCAGGCTCGATGTCGAGGTCGCCGCGCGCGAAGACATTCTCACCCCCCTGGGCTGGTTCCACACCTACCGGCTGGACTTCGTCCGGCACATCATGGACGCTGACCGCGGTGCCATCGACGCCGACCGCGGCGAACGCAGCGCCCCCCGCGTCGCCATGCGCGAGGAAGCCCGCCACAGTGGCAGCCTCTGGCTCAGCCGCGACGCCAACCTCATTCCGGTGCGCGTCACCATCAACACCCCGCTGGGCGCCGGCGAAGCCGTACTGATTCATTACAAGCCAGGACAGGGCGCTTGACGAGCACATCCCACGATTCTCTCCCGCTGATTCACCCCGCCCCCCTCCAGCGCGGGGACCAGGTCCATGTGGTCAGCCCGGCCGGCCCCGTGATCCCGGAGCTCCTGGAAGAAGGCATCGCCACCCTCCAGGCCTGGGGCCTTGACGTGGTGGTCGATCCCTCCGTCTACGCTCGCCGCCCCCCGGCCGACTACCTGGCCGGCGACGACGAGGCCCGCGCGCGGGCCTTCCTCAACGCCTGGCGCGCGCCACAGTGCCGGGCGATCTTCTGCTCTCGCGGAGGCTACGGCTCCCAGCGCATCCTCCCCCGGATCGCGCAACTCGATGTACGGGCGCAGCCTCGCCATCTGGTGGGGTTCAGCGACATCACCGCGCTTCACCTGCACCTGGCCGGCAACCTCCGCCTGCAGACCTGGCATGGACCGGTGCTCAAGAGTTTTGCGCTCCACCGCGACGAACCCCAAGGCTCTCTGGAGCACCTGCGCGCGCTCCTCTTTGGCGAACGCCCCGCGCCCTGGTCCCTCGAAGGGATGCGCACCGTGCACCCCGGCGTGGCGCGCGGCCCCCTGTTGGGCGGAAACCTCTGCGTCCTCGTTCACCAGCTCTCCAGCCCTTACTGCCCGCCCCTCGACGGGGCGGTGCTGGTGGTGGAAGACGTCGGCGAGGTCGATTACCGCGTCGACCGCATGTTGACCGCTCTGCGCATGTCGACCCGGGGCCAGAAGATCGCCGGCCTGGTGCTGGGCGACTTCGCCGACGCCGCCGGCGTCTATGTCGCCGATAGTCAGGTCGACGACTACCTGGCCGCGCTTGCCAGTGAGTTCGAATGCCCGGTGGTCGTGGGCGCCCCGGTGGGCCACCGCAGCCCCAACCTGGCGCTCCCCTTCGGCGCTCCGGCCGAACTCAACGCCACCGAAGGCCGCCTGACCATCCTGACCTGAAGGAGTACGTGTGACCCGCGCGTTCCCCCCCGCCCCCGAGCACCTCGACCAGGCGCTGCGCACTGCCGTAGCCCCCTCCCTGAGCGCCATTGGTCGCACCCATGCCTGTAGCGCCGCCCAGGCCGCGGTCGGACACCACGACTGCGTGCTCTTTCGCCGGGCGCTGGGCTGCACCTCCTTTGAGCCCGAGGGCCGCCCGGTCGAACTGGACACCCCCTTTGACATCGCCAGCGTCACCAAAGCACTCGTAGGCGCCACCCTCGCCATGCAGGCCATCGACCAGGGCCTGGCCGACTGGCACACCCCTCTGGGCGAACTCTACGCTCCCTGGCGTGACCACCCCGACCCACGCGCCGCTCAGGCCACGTTGCTGCACCTGCTCAACCACACCACCGGCCTGCCTGCCTGGCATAAATACTACCTGGAGTACCCGCTGGCCCCCTCCCCGGAGCGCGCCCGAGACACCCGCCACGCGGTGCTCACCCGCATCTGTCGCACGCCCCTGACCGATGTCCCCGGCCACACCTACGCCTACTCCGACCTGGGTTACATTCTGCTGGCCGCCGTGCTGGAAACGATCTTCGAGGCGCCCCTGGCTCGCCTGGCCCGCCAGCGCATCTTTGCCCCGCTGGCGCTCACGCACACCGACTACGTCGACCGAACCGCCGGAGATGCCCCCATCACCGAGGCTGTCGCCACCGAACGTTGCGAGCTCCGCGGCGGCCTGGTCCTCGGCAGCGTTCACGACGAGAACACCGACATCCTCGGCGGCGTCTCCTGCCACGCCGGCGTCTTCTCCACCGCCGACGATCTGCTGCGCTTTGGCCAACATCTACTCGCCATCGACCAGGGCCAAGCCCCCGAGCACGCACTGGTCAGCCGCCCCACCCTGCACGCAGCCTGGTCCCCAGACGCCGCCATGGCCGGCGGCCACCACCGCGGCGGCTGGGACACCCCCAGCGGCGAGCGCTCCAGCGCCGGACGCGGTTTCGCCCCCGAACACACCGTGGGCCACCTGGGGTTTACCGGCACCTCGATCTGGATCGAGCGTCACCGCGGGATCGTCAGCGTGCTGCTGACCAATCGGGTCTACCCCACCCGCGACAACGCCCTTATTAAAGAGGCCCGCATCGCCTTTCAGGAGGCAGTCATCGCGCCGGCCATCGCCTGATTCATCGCCCCTCGCCGGGTCACCTCACCTCAGGAGTGTCACCATGAGCTTTCATCAAGAGCTTCGCGTCGCCGAGTCCATCGCCCGCCAGGCCGGCCTCCATGTGCTGCGCGAACGCGCCCGCCACATGGAAGTCTCCATCAAAGCCCCCAACGATCTGGTCACCAATGTCGACCGCAGCAGCGAGCAGCTCATCACGGCCGCGATTCGCGAGCACTTCCCCGGCGACGCCATCCTCGGCGAAGAATACGGCGTCACCCCGGGTGAAGACGCCTCGCAGAATACCGGTTCTCGTCGCTGGCTGATCGATCCCATCGACGGCACCGCCAACTTCGCCATGGGCATCCCCCTCTACTGCGTCTCGATCGCCCTGCAGGTCGATGGCCAGACCGTCGTTGGCGTGATCTACGAACCCAACCGCGACGAACTCTTCAGCGCGCGCCGGGGCATGCCCGCCCTGCTCAACGGAGAGCCCATCGACGTCAGCTCCTGTGATCGGGTCGCCAACGCCGTCCTCGTCACCGGATTCCCCTCGGGCCGTGGCGAGGTCTTTGAGCGAGCCATCGAACAGTTCGTGCACCTGACCCGCTCCAGCCGAGGAGTCCGCCGCCTGGGCTCAGCGGCCATCGATCTGGCCTACGTGGCCTGCGGACGCATCGACGCCTTCTGGGAGTACGGACTCAGCCCCTGGGATACCGGTGCCGGCTACCTGCTGGTGGAATGCGCCGGCGGCAAGATCACCGACATTGAGGGCGCCCCCTATCACGTCGATGGCCCGAGCATCCTGGCATCCAACGGCGCGCTCCACCACGAGCTTCAAAACGCCCTCCGCGTCTGAGAAGCGCGCCGGCGCTTTTGTTCGCTCTCCCCCTGTGGCACAACCAGATCTGGCACGACGCATCATCTGCGCGTGCCTCACCATCTTATCGTAGTCGTTTCCATTGCTTTCGACGCGGTTAGCTCTCATGACGTGCCCGGTTTGCGCCCGCCAGATCCCCTCCGACGCCCGCTTCTGCGCCTACTGCGGTAGCTCGGTGCAAAAATGCGAGCCCTGCCAGCGCTTCTACCCCAGCGACGCCCTCTTCTGTGGCCTCTGCGGAGGCGCCCTCAAGGTCGCTCACCGCCCCACCTTTGAGCCCCCGGTGGAGAGCGGTGAGTCGGTGTTGGGCTACCTCTATGAGCTCAACACAAACCCGCAACAATTTGCCCTGAACGAAGGCGACAACACCATCGGCGCCGGCGGCAACAACGACATCGTGATCCGCCGCCCGGCGATCTCCTGGAACCACGCCATTGTGATCTGCCGCAACGGCCGGGTGATACTTCAGGACTCCGCCAGCACCAACGGCACCTACATCAATGGCAAACGGGTGCGCGCGCCCCTGGCCCTGGCCCACGGCGATCTCCTGCGCCTGGGGAGCGAGGAGTTCAAGGTCTGGCTCAAACCGGTGTTTCGCCCGGCCTGAACTGCTCTGCAACGTCCACAAAAAAAGGCACCCCGCAACGAGGGTGCCTTTTGTATGTCAGAGCCTGCCTGGCGCTTCTCAGCGACGGCCGCGCTGCTGAGCCTGTTGCAGAGCCCGATCAACGGCTTCCATACCGCCGAGCTTTTCAATCCGCGCGCTCAGCTCTTCAAAGCTCTCTTCAACCTCATCGCGCGGAAGGTTCCCCTCTTCCAGGCGCGCATCGGCCTGCTTGCGGCAGGTCTCGTAGAAGACGACCCCACGCTTGAGAATCTGCGCGTCGTTGCCCGCCACATCCAACGCCTTCCAGAGGCAATCCTCGGCGTCGGCAAACCGCCCCAGACGCTCGTAGTAGCTGATCAGGTTGATCTGGCTGATGATGTACACCGGCAGCACCGGCTGTCCCAGCGCTTCGAACGCCTTCTCCGACAGCTCCTCGGCGCTCCGTCCCCAGCGCAACGCATGCTCGTAGCGCTCCATATCAAAGAGAATCACGCTGAGCTGCTGGCAGCCCTGGGCGAGCTGGGCCTGGAAGTTGGCCTGCCCGGCCTCGGCCAGCGTCTGGGAGAGCTCGTAGGCGCGCTCCATGGCGGCGTCGGCCTCGTCAAAGCGCTCCTCTCGGGCGTAGATCACGGCCATGTTCTGGTTCGCGCCCAGCTCCAGCGCATCGACACCGGCCTCCTCGCGCTCGCGAAGCACCCCGATCAGCTCGATGGCCTTTTGGCCGGCTTCCAGCGCCTCGGCCGCGCGCCCCATGGCGATGAAGATGCTCGAGAGGTTCAGATGCGTCGCCGCGCTGTTGGCCTCAAAATGCTCGCCACGCTCAATGAGCGCGGTGCAGATCTCGGCGGCCTTGCCGTGATAACCCAGCGACTCCTCCAGCATGTTGAGACGCTGGTGGGCCACGCCGAGCTCGTTGCTCACGCGCGCGCGCAACTTGAGCACCTCATCGCTCTCATCCTCGGCCATGTCCAGGATCACGTTGGCCTCGCGCAGCGCCTGCGCGCCGGCGGCGTTTTGGTTCTGGCGCAGCGCCTGGCTGCCCACATTGACCAGATCTTGCACAGCCTTGAGCTGCGCGTCCAACCAGCGGGTATCTTCCATCTAGCTCTTCCTTGTTGAGTCGCTACGGAGTTGAAATCAGGTGCGCCCTGAACTCATTCGAGGGCGCTCAAAGTGGGGCATCAAGACGTCTTCGTCAATGCTGCCGGCGCTCGCCTCAGGGGCAGTTGCCGCTTTCCGCACGTTCCAGCCCCTTCCTGGCCTCGGCCACCGCCCGCGAACCGGGGTACTCGCTGACCACCGTCTCGAAGAAGACCTCGGCATTGGGGCACTGCCCCATCTCCAGAAAAGACTGACCGATGCGCAGGTTGGCCATGGCCTGGCGCGCGGTGGGCGGGTTGTCCTCCAGCACCTTCTGATACTGCCCGATGGCGCTGACCCACTGACGCTCGGCAAAATACACCTCGCCCAGCGCGAAGCGCACCTCATTGGCCCGCGCATCGTCACCATGACGCTCCAAAAAGCGCTCATACGCCCGGCGCGCCTGCAGATAATCCTTCTCCGCCTGGCGAGCGTCACCGTACTGGCGCAGCTCATCGGGAGCTTCCGGCAGCCGGCGAGCCTCCCCGGACTCAAAGCGCATATCCACATCCCGGCGGAAGAGCTCCAGGCTCTGCTCCATGCGCATAAAGCGGAAGTCGAGCTCTTCGACCGTCCCGCGCAGGGCATTGAGGTCCTCGCGGGTGGCCTGCACCTCCACGCCCAGATCGGCGCTGTTGCGTTGCAACAGCTCGCGGGCCTCGCTCAAAACCTCCCGCAGCGCCGCCACATCTTCGCGCGCGCTGGCCACCATCGCCGTCAACTCTTCGCGCTCATTGGCCGACTTGGCGATGATCGCCCGCTGTTCCGCGCGCAACCCCTCAATATCTTCTTGCATCGTCTTGCCCTGCCAGATCGGCAGGCACCCGCTGGTCATCAGCGCCAGAGAGACCACAACTGGCTTCCACATAGGCGAACCTTCGGCGTTCAAAAGTACTCTCAGAGGACAAAAGGCCCGCTGCACCATGGCAGCGGGCCCCTTACCTTAACGATTCAATCCGGCTCGACAAGCCGAGGATCGATTCACCGGCTCAGCGCACATCGAACTCAGCGCGGCGGTTGGCACGATGGCAGCTCTCCGGGCCACCTTCCTGGCACACGCGCACCAGGCGAGAGTCACCGTAAGCAACCGTGGTCACACTGGAGCCGGAGACGCCCAGCGAGGTCAGGTAGCTGCGCACCGAACGGGCCCGGCGCTCGCTCAGCGCGATGTTGTACTCGGTGGTGCCGCGCTCATCGGCATGACCGGCGATCTGCACCGAAACGCCGCGCTCCTGGATGCAGGCCGCGTTGTTCTGAAGCACGTTGCGCGCGTCGTCGTCCAGGGTGGAGCTGTCGTAAGTGAAGTACACCGTGTCGATCTGGCAGGCCTGCTCCGGAGCTTCTTCGCAGACGCCACGGCGGCAGCGCTGACCTTCACCGCAATCGCCATCTTCAGAGCACTCGGGCTCGGCCACGCAGGAGCCACCCTCACAGATGGTGCCTTCGCCGCACTCATCGTTGCTCATGCACTCCGGACCACAGCGGTTCTCGCGGCAGACCTGGTTGCCCGGGCAGTCGCCGGTGCCCACGCAGTAGCCCGGAATTTCTTCGCAGACGCCCGCGCGGCATTCCATACTGGCGTCGCCACAGTCTTCGCTGGTGCGGCACTGCTGGCAGAGGCCGTTGACGCAGTAAAGCCGACTCTCGGCCTGCCCGGCCTCGCTGTCAGCGCAATGCGCATCGGTTTCACAGTTGGGGAAGTCGGGGCGGCACGCCACCGAGGTCAGCGCCATCAGAGCGGCGACGGAAAACAGTGCAAAAACGCGTCTCAACGACATAGCGACAGACTCCTTCATTTACGGCTTCGACAACCGACATAGACGATATTTGGGATGCGCGACCTTAACGACACATACTCGCGCCCGTACAACGCGCATCCGGACCTGCTTCGAACGCGCGACTCGCCAGGGCGACTCGGCGCATTCCGATCGTTCTGACCCCTTCAAGGGTACTCAACTGCCGCAATATACGTAGTTTACGCCCAGAACAAAGCAATATTTCGCTAAGACTTGCATCATCCCATTCACATTCCCCCGGGCCTCCGCCACCAACCTAAACGACTCATCGCCTCGCTCGAAGCGCTCTCCTTCGCAACGATACGCTCCCCACGCCTGCGCTCTCCTCCCCCCATCCACATCCCCTCGATCGGTCCCCTGATCACGCGTTTTTCAAATCAAACCTCTCGATCGCATCGCCTGCTATCGCGTTTTTCTCAACCCAATACGCGATCGCATCGCCTGCTATCGCGTTTTTCTCGACCCAATACGCGATCGCATCGCCTGCTATCGCGTTTTTCTCAACCCAATACGCGCTCGCATCGCCTGCTATCGCGTTTTTCTCAACCCAATACGCGCTTGCATCGCCTGCTATCGCGTTTTTCTCAACCCAATACGCGCTCGCATCGCCTGTTATCGCGTCGTTCCAGATCTAAATCGCGCTCGCATCGCCTGTTATCGCGTCGCTACCCCGGGCCCCGACCGCCGACGAGCGCCTGGACTTGATCTTAAGACCGGGCCTCGCCAGTCTGCTCCCCGACCCGCGGCAACCCCCTTCCCTTTAACCCTTCCCCCCCGAGACGACGTGCCTTCTCGCTCGCCACACCCCCGCTTCCGGCTTTACGGTGCGACTCTGCTGGCCATAGCGGTGTGCGGCACGTCTTCGCTGCTGGCCTGCGGCCCGCTGGACCCCGAGCCACCGAGCGATGCCGAAGGAAACCCCCTCCCCCTGCCGCCCCCCGGCGAAGACTGGCTGCGTGTGGTGGAGGTGTCCCCCTCCCCGGCGATCGCCACCGAGGCGACCATCGAGGTGCGATTCAGTGAGTACCTCGATCCCGACACCCTGAACTCCTACGCCACGTTGAGCCTGCGCTCCGGGGGCATCGTGGCCGGCGGACGCCTCACCTACCGCATGAGCCGCAAGGCCCTGCTCTACCACCCGCGGGCTCCGCTGGAGGCCGAGCTTCGCTACACCCTGCAGACCTCCCCGGCGCTCCGCAGCGTGGTGGGTTCTCCGCTGGCTCCCGAGACGCCGGCCCCGATCTTCTTCACCGACGAGACGCTCCCGGCCGCCGAGCCCCCCACCCGCGAGTCGGTGCGCTGGGAGGACATCGCCCCGATCCTGGAGCGCTCCTGCGCGAGCTGCCACGCCGATCAAGCCTGGCAGCTCCCACAGCTCTCCCGAGACGCGCTGCGCCAGACCCGCTCTTCGCAGGTCGATCTTCCCCTGGTAATGCCTTTTGAACCGGCAAGATCCTATTTGATGCACAAGATCCTGGCCGACTATCCCCGGCGTCGCTTCACTGTACAGCCCCCGCCCTACAGCGACGCGCCCCCCTTAGCCCCCGATGAGATCGAACTCATCGAAGACTGGATCGCCGGCGGCGCGCGCTAGCGCGCGCCGCCCGACGCGCTCACACTTACTCGGCAGCCTCGGCCTCCGCCTTGACCGCGGCCACGATGGCCTGCGGCGTCAGCTGCCCCTTGTAGCGCTTACCGTTGATGAAGAGGCTCGGCGTGCCCTGCACACCGGCGGCCATGCCTTCCTGACGGTCGCGCTGAGCCTGCATCCCGAGCTCAGGCGACTTCAGGTCGGCCTGGAAGCGATCGTAGTTCAGCCCCAGCTGGCGCACATAACCCTCTAGACGCTGCGGGTTGAAATCGCGCTGGTTGGCAAAGATCAGGTCGTGCATCTGCCAGAAACGTCCCTGCTTATGCGCGGCCAGGGTCGCCCGGGCTCCCAGGTCAGAGAGCGGACTGCCCAGCGGGAACTGCTTGAAGTAAATCGCCACCTCGTCGCCCAGCTGCTCATGCACCACCGAGAGCACACCGGCGGCCGTACGGCAATGCGGGCACTGGAAGTCGGCAAACTCCACGATCACCACCTCGGCCTCGGCCGAGCCTTTGACCGGCGCGTCTTCGAGCATAAAGGTGTGAACCTTCTCCTCGCTGGCCTGACGCTCGGCCACGCGCTCCAGCGCGCGCTCCCCGGCACCTTCGGCCAGCGCCCCGACCATTGTGCTGACGGCCGCCCGGGCCTCTTCGCACTGGGTCTCCTCGCTCTGCATGCACTCATCCAGGCTCACCGTGGCATCGGGGCAGGGGCAGAGCTCTTCGCCGGCCATCTCCGCGAGCTTGACGCGCTGGGACGCTCCGAGAGCCGAGAGATCGACCCCGGGGTAGCTGGCCTGCTCACCGGCCGCCTCGCCGGCTTCGGCGCCGGCCTTCTCACCGGCTTTCTCCGCGCCCTTCGCCTCGGCAGGGGCCTCAGCCTGGGCAGCCTCCTGGGGCGCCTCCGACTTCGAATCACATCCCAGAAGCGATCCCACCAGCGCCAGCACCATCAGGGCGACCACTGACTTCTTTTTCCATCGCGTTGTCTGCTTACTCACTTCATCTCCAGGGGTTCTCAGTATGTTTGAATGATTCGCCAGCCGGATTATGGGAATCGCGAACCCGGGGCGATAGTTCGCAACACTCGATTCTGCCGCGCTATTCAACGGGATCGATATACTCAGCGTCAAGCGACACCTCGTCGCACCGGGATCGCCCGCGCTGCCTTTGCACTGAGCGGCCTTTCGAGCTAAGTCACTTGCCGACGTCGCGCGCGCACGCGCGGCACTTTCATCACTACCTAGAGCCGGTCGAACTCGACCCCCAGACTGCCCAGAACCCCAGGGAGAGACGCATGGCGGAAGCATCCAACGACAAACGAGCCGACAAGCTGTACCGAGTCCGCCACTCCACCGCCCACCTGATGGCCGCAGCGATTTTGGAGATGTTCCCCGATGCGCGCCTGGCCATTGGCCCGCCCATCAAGGACGGCTTCTACTACGACTTTGAGCTCCCCCGCGCCCTCTCCCCCGACGATTTCGAGGAGATCGAGGAGCGCATGACCAAACTCGTCAAGGCCAACGTCCCCTTCAAATACGAAGAGTGGGACAAAGACAAAGCCCGCGAGTTTTTTAAAGATCAGCCCTACAAGCTCGAACTCATCGAGGGCATCGAAGGCGACACCGTCTCCACCTACGAGAGCGGTCCCCTCATCGATCTCTGCGCCGGCCCCCACGTGCGCTACTCCAAGCAGTGCAAGAACTTCAAACTCCTGAAGGTCGCCGGCGCCTACTGGCGCGGCGACGAAAACCAGCCGATGCTCCAGCGCGTCTACGGCACCGCCTTCCCCACCCGCGATGAGCTCGACCAGTACCTGCTCATGCTGGAGGAGGCCAAGCGCCGCGACCACCGCAAACTGGCCCGCGAGCTGGAACTCTTCGACTTCAACCGCCTCTCCCCGGGCTCGATCTTCTGGCGCCCCAAAGGCTGGACCTCCTACCGGGAGCTCCAGAACTACTTCCGCGAGATCGAGGCCGAGCAGGGCTACGAGGAGATCTGCAACCCGCTGATCTACCACGAAGATCTCTTCGCGCAGTCCGGCCACCTGGACCACTACCAGGACACCATGTTCAAGCTGGAGGCTCACGGTCAGAACTACTGCCTCAAGCCGATGAACTGCCCGGACACCATGCTCTACTTCAAGAGCAAGAAGCGCTCCTACCGCGAGCTCCCGCTGCGGGTGGCCGAGTTCGGACACCTCCACCGCAACGAGCTCCCCGGCGCGCTGGGCGGCGCCACCCGCGTGCGCCAGTTCTGCCAGGACGACGCCCACATCTTCACCACCGAGGAGCACATCACCCAGGAGATCTCCATGCTCCTGGAACTCGTCGAGCGCACCTACGGCATGTTCAACATGGAGTACGACGTCGAGATCTCCACGCGTCCCGACGACTTCATGGGCGAGGTCGAGCTCTGGGATCGCGCCGAAGGCGCGCTCAAAGAGGCGCTGGAGGCGGCCGGAAAGCCCTTCACCATCAACGAGGGCGACGGCGCCTTCTACGGGCCGAAGATCGACTTCCAGGTGCGCGACTGCCTGGGCCGCTCCTGGCAATGCGCCACCATCCAGCTCGACTTCCAGCTGCCCCGACGCTTTGAGCTCACCTACACCGCCAGCGACAACTCCGAGCGCACCCCGATCGTCATCCACCGCGCCATCGCCGGCAGCCTGGAGCGCTTCTTCGCCATCCTGCTCGAGCACCTGGCCGGAGCCTTCCCCACCTGGCTGGCGCCGGTACAGGCGGTGATCGTGCCGATCACCGACGAGCAGAACGACTTCGCCTGGGAGGTCGCCAGAGACCTCAAGCGCTCGGGCATCCGCGTGGAAGTCGACGATCGCAGCGAGAAGATGGGCTTTAAGATTCGCGAGGCCGAGACCCAGAAGGTCCCCTACATGCTGGTCATCGGCGGACGCGAGGCCGAGGCCGGCACGGTCGCCCTGCGCACCTACCGTGACGGGCGCCGCGGCACCCTGCCCCTGGCCGAGGTCAAAGCCGAGATCCTCGAGCACATCGCCGAGCGCACCCTGGATGTCGACGCCCAGGTCAGCGGCCTGGCCGCCATCGTCGAAGATGCCCCCAGCGGCGAAGACATGGCCGAGCGCGGCTACTAAGCAAGCGCGCTCGCCAGGCGAGTTCAGAACGATCGAAGCTGCATAAAAAAGCCGCGCTCCCCAAAAGGGGAGCGCGGCTTTTTTATGCCCTCAAGCAGCGAGCGGCAACGCGGCGCGTGCACGCTCGCTGATCGGCGGGCTTAGTTACTCGACGTGCAGAATCCCCACCGCATCCAGATCAAAGCCCTGGCTCGGCGAAGCTCCCACGCCCCAGAGATCGCGAATGCGCACGAAGCGAGCTCGGCTCAGGCCGACCTCGGCCAGATCAAAGGCGTCGCCGCCGGTGATCGCCACCGAGAGTTCAGGATGCTCCAGCGCCTCGTAGGCCAGCGTGGGCCTCCAGCCGGCGCAACCAACGTAGGGCGGCGCGTCATCCGGCGAGGCCACACACTCAAAGGTATGCCAGGCCTCCCCGTCTTCGCTGACCGCGATCTCCCCGAGTTCCGCAAACACCTGGTCCGGATCGCCATCGGCGTAAAAGGGGTTCTCAAACACCACGAAATCCGCCCCTTCGCCATCCACAATGACCCGGTCGCCAAAGCCCAGCACGATCTCTCCACCGGCGCCCAGACTCAGCACATCCAGCGAGGCCGAGGTCGTGCCCTTTCCCTGCGGCGGACCAAGCACCACGTCGGGGAGGTTCCCCTCGCCAAAACCTGCCCCTTCCCCCGGCGTAAAACTCACCACCTCCGAGGCGTAGGGCAGCCCCGCCCACCAGGGGCCCGGTTCGGCTGTGTCATCGACCTCCCCGCAGCCCAGCGCCCCCCCCGGGGCGGCGGCAAGCAGCGTCACCACTGCCAGGCGCTTCCAGCGTGCGGCGATCATTTGCGGGTCATCTTCGTCCAGGCGAACCCACCGCAGCCGCCGTTCTCCGGATCGCTGGCGTCGGCATCGGCGCTGCGATCGATCGCGCGGGCGTCTTCCACCGTCTCCAGATCAAAGGCGACCATGCAGTAGTAGAAGCTGTCGTCGACCACCGGCGTCCACACCACCACGTTGTAGCGGTCCGCCCCAAACTCCGCGTCGGAGGTGTTCTGGGTAATGGCGAAATCCGCCTCGTTATCATACTCGGTCAACAGCATCATCCCCCAGGTCTCTTCGGTGATGGTCTCGTCGTAGCCGAAGTTCGTGGCCCACTCCCCGGCCACCTCAATGCCCTGGTCCTGGTTGTCATTCTGCTCGCACTCGGCCCCTTCACACTCCACCGGCGCGTCGGTCTCACCACAGGCCGCCAGACACAGGCCACCGGCCAGCATCAGCGCCATCAAACCCACCCGATTTTTCAGCGTCGTCATCTCAATCTCCTTACCTGTCCGGGCGGAGATCGAGGGGCGGCAGCGGGACAACCCCGCACACGAGCGGCAAACACACCTGGCAGGTTCATCCTGCGGCCGCACGCATGAGCCGGCGCACTCGCGCCCGGGCTGCTGCGTTCCTCTCGCCACCGACCCGAAGCGATTGGGGGTACACCGTCGACGCAGCAATATCCTGGCTCTCGGATCACCTTCGCCCGTCCCCTTCCCGACGTTTGAAACACGCCAGTGGGTTACGACAGGTTCATCACCGATGACAGTTGCGGGGGCAGCGCTGGACTTTCACCAACTTCCTGCCGCGTCAATCCTGCCCGCGTGCTAGCACCGCCCGGGCATCCGGGTCAACGCAGATTGAACGCACCGGGCCCGAGCAAAAAAAAGCCCCGCAACGCTTAATGAAGCGTCGCGGGGCTCATGTTCATCACTCCACGTCGGGGTGGAGTTCTCTTCGACCCTCAAGCGGCCAGCGCACACTCTGTACCTGGTCCGCTGCTTCCTCCCGGACCTGACGGGGTGCCAGGCCAGCAGTCGCACTGGCCGCTCAGGGGTCGAACATCCCCACCCTAAGGGGGGATGGGGTGAGCCGTCAACAGCCCACCTCGAAGAGCGGAGAGAGAGGGATTCGAACCCTCGATACGCTATAAACGTATACACGCTTTCCAAGCGTGCGCCTTCAACCACTCGGCCACCTCTCCAACAGATCCATTTTCATGGTCTGATACTACAAAAACGGAGGGGGTGGGATTCGAACCCACGGTACCCGTGAAGGTACACTTGATTTCGAATCAAGCGCCTTCGACCACTCGGCCACCCCTCCGCACTTAAGATGCATCCTCGTTGGAGGAGTCATCCTGACTTGCTGACGCTTTACGCTTCTCACGAATACTGCGGAAAAATTCGCTTAAAACCCGTCCACTTGCTGCCGAAAGGACACCTTCTTTCACCTCGATACTATGATTTAATCGAGGATCTTCTCCCATGGCAAAAAGCGAACGCATCGCGCCGGCTTTTGGATCTCGTGCACCAAAAACAACCCGCCCTACTCGCGCGTTTACCAACATACCCGCGCACATGGGACAGGGTTCCAGGGTCACGTAGACCGTACATTCCTGGAGTCTCCAGCTACCCAACACTTGCGCCGCGCGTCGAACCGCAATCAGTTCGGCGTGGGCTGTCGGGTCTTGCCAGGTTTCTCGCCGGTTAAACCCGCGAGCGATGATTTCACCCTCGTATACGACCACAGCTCCGACAGGGACTTCGCCCTCTGCCTTAGCTTTTTCGGCCTCTTCGAGAGCCTGCATCATAAAGATGTTGTCGATGTTTTTTCGAGACACTTTTAAACCTGACTCCAAAAACAAAGAAACGCTCTTAATTCATTAAGAGCGTTTCTAGCGCACCTGGAAGGGTTCGAACCTCCAACCTATGGTTCCGTAGACCATTGCTCTATCCAGTTGAGCTACAGGTGCGTGCTATGTGCTTGCTGCGTTGTTTGCCGTTCTCCCGTCCGGCGTGCCATTTTATTAGCACCGCCGTTTTGGTTTTGCAAGCACTTTTTCGACTTTTTTTTCAGTTTCTTTTTTCAGTCGAAAAGCGGAGAGGGAGGGATTCGAACCCTCGATACGGTTTAAGCCATATACTCCCTTAGCAGGGGAGCGCCTTCAGCCACTCGGCCACCTCTCCGTACACGTTCTTATTCACTTTTCAAACACCATCCTGCAAGCAGGAATTTACTTTTGAGCGGAGGAGGTGGGATTCGAACCCACGAAGCTTGCGCTTGCCGGTTTTCAAGACCGGTGCCTTCAACCGCTCGGCCACTCCTCCAGGAGCCGCCTCCCTGTTCGACTTCGCCGCGCCAGGGAATCGGGAGAATACTCGGCACGAAGTTTCCGTCAAGACACTTTTCCTAAAAAAGTTCATTTTTCACGCACTCCCCTCGCTCCAATTCGGGTTTCGCCTTAATTTATGCGGAGATCGTCAATCCGCCCTCTTCGCCCTCTCCCGTCGCACCACCGGATCTCGGCCCTCCTATCCGGGATCCGCGCGCTCTCCCCCCCCCGCAAGGCGCCCCTCAATAACCGGCCCTATATAAGGAGGGGGTTGCTGCCCTCCCCTTTGGCCTGCTGAGTACCGGCCGCGCAAGCATCCCCGCCTCCCGGGCCCCGCGCGCTCTCCGCCCCCGCAAGGCGCCCCTCAATAACCGGCTCTATATAAGGCGGGAACTCCGGCCATGCTCCTCGCCACCTTTTGCGATCGCCCGCCCCACCCGGGCTGTGGACGCTCCCGGCCAGCGTGGTGTACACCTTACCCGCTAGCTCTTACGACGCCGGGAGCCGAGGCTCACGGCGGACGATACGCTGGGCGGCACCTGGCCGCGCCAGCACGTTCACAGATGACGTAGTGGTGTTTTTCCTGCCCGAAAAGAGGCCCTGATCATGGTGCGTATGAAGTCCAGGGCGACGGTCGCCGTCGTCGCGCTCTCCCTCCTCGTTGCAACCGATGTATGGGCCCAGGAGCCCGAGAGCCCTCAAGAGGTTGATCTCGATGGCACCAGCCTCCCTGCGTTACTCGAGGGTGATCCCGAGGCCCGTGACAACGACGAGCCCGCCGCCCCCACGCCCACCCAGGCCGTGGAGCAGGCCCAGCAGGTCGCCGAAGAGACGAGCCGCCAGAACGTGGCCCCCGACGAGCGTGCCCAGCCCCGACCGCAACCCACCAACGTCGCCGGCACCGAAGAGGTGACGCTTGACGACGCCGAGGTCGAAGCGGAGCTCCGCCCCGACGAGCCCGTGGGCGCCGTGGCCCTGGCGCCGGCGCGTCCGACTCCCGGTTCGGTGGTGATCGCCGGCAACGGCGGGCTCACCGGCCCCTGGCGCCTGACCCTGGGGGGCTACCTGCGCAGCGGCTACACCGCGATCGCCGATGATCCCAACGTCGAGCTCATCGGCCGCAATGATGGCTTCACCATCGCCGACGCCCGCCTGACCACCACCGGTGAGATGGACAACGGCCTGGGCTTTGTCTTCCAGTTCGATGCCGGCAGCCGACTGCTGCGCACCGGGCAAGACTCCCCGGTCGAGGCGCTGGCGCTGCGCATGACCGACGTCTACGCCTTTTATGCCCCTTATGATCTGCTGGAGATCAACATCGGGCAGTTCAAGGCCCCCTTCGACGTCGAAGACCTGATCTCCACCGGCGACCTCCTCTTTGTGAACCGCTCCGTCGTCAACCGCGGCGTGCAGAACGTGGAGGGCTACAACGTCGACGGGCTCTCCGCCGGCCGTCAGGTCGGGATCCAGGTACGCGGCGACCACTTCTTTGGTCAGGAAGACCACCAGGGCCCGGGCTTTAGCTACGCGCTGGCCGCCACCAACGGCAACGGCCCCAACGCCTCGCTTAACGCCAACGACCGCCTGGCCTACTTCGGGCGCCTGATGCTCCACTGGGGCGATTCGGTCGCCCTGGGCGGCGCGCTCTTCTACAACGATGACACCGCCGGCGATCCGCCCAACCGCGTCGACCGGGTCCACCGCGGGTTTACGGCCGACCTTCAGGTCAACCTCTACGGCGCCACGCTCCTGGCCAACGTGCTGGCCACCTCCGTGGGCTCTCCCGACCTCCCCGATAGCCCCGAAGTCAGCGCCCTGGGCTACACCCTCCAGCTCGCCTACGAAGAGCCCTTCTTCGGATTGCAGCCGGCCTACCGCTTCTCCAGCTACGACCCCTCCAGCAACTACGGCGACGTGCCCAGCGTGCTCTTCGAAAACGACCGCCTCACCTACCACACCCTCGGCCTCGGCTATAACGCCCGCACCTACCCGGTACGGGCCATGGCCAACTACACCCTGACCGTCGAGCAGGACGCCCGCGCGCTCGACAACAACCGCCTCGACCTGCTGCTTCAGCTGAGCTGGTAAGCGTCCCTCTTACGATCGGTGAGCGACCATGTTGTGCCCTTCCCCTCTCGTTCGACGCCCTTCTCCCGAGCGCACCCGGCGCCTTTGGGCGCTGCTCTTCACCGCCTTGTTAGCCGGCGGTCTCCTCCCCGGCTGCGACGAAGATGACGGTCCGGCCCCCTACGCCAGCGCCCAGCGCATCTCCCACCGCACCGAGCTCATCGGCGGGCCCACCGCCCTGGGGGAGGAAGGTGACTGGCTGCTGGAGAACGATCAGGTCCGCCTGATCATCCAGGATCTCACCTTTAACCGCGGCTCCGGGATCTTTGGCGGCTCGCTGATCGACGCCGACTTAAAGCGCCCCGAAGCCCAGGGCGATCCCCTCGGCGGCAGCGGACGCGATGCCTTCGGGGAGCTCTTCCCGGCCTTCTTCCTGGAGGTGGTCAACCCCGAGGAGATCGTCGTCGTAAATGACGGCTCCAACGGAGAGGCGGCGATCTTAGAGGTGCGCGGGCGCGGCGGGGAGTTCGTCACGATGCTGCGCTTCTTCAACCAGGCGATGGTCAACGCCTATGAGGCCGATCTGGGCGACGCCATTCGCGGCACCATCCCCACCTCGGACGGGGTGCCCCTGGTCGGGTTCACCACCCGCTACATCCTGGAGCCGGGCGCGCGCCACGTTAAAGTGGAGGCCGAGCTGGTGAACAATGCACAGGCCTCGCTCACCTTCCCCAACCGCGACATCGTCAACGCGCTCGGCACCTTCTTGCCCGACATCAACTTCAACGGCTTCACCGTGCCCACGGGCATGGTGCTGGGGATGGGCGCGCTCAACAGCATCTTTTTGCCCGGCATGGGCTACGATCTGCGCTTCGGGCTCGAAGAGGTCTACAGCCGCCCCATCGATCTGCCGGCCTTCCCCGGCCACATCACCGATCTGGTGGCCACGGCCAGCGCGCGCGGGGTGAGCTACGGGTTTGCAGCCGCCGCCGATCCCGACTCCAACTTCATCTACAACAAGCGCGAGGCCTACGGCGAGCACGTCAACCCCTACGACATGCTCTTCCTCTTCTATGCCTCGGGCTTCGGCGGGGTCTTCACCAACGAGATCCCCACCCGCCTGGCCCCCTCGTACTGCGATCCCCAGCGCCCGGCCGCCCAGGTCTGTGCCGAGATCGAAGCCAACTGCCAGAGCGGCGACTGCCAGGAGCTGGGTCAGCAATGCCTGCAGCGCTACGACGCCTGCCTGGAGGCCCGCGACCAGTACCCGGATCGCTTTAAGTTCACCAACTACTTCATCCTGGGCGATGGCGACGTGGCCAGCCTGCGCGATGAGCTCTACCAGATCCGCGGGGAGGAGACCCGAGCGGTGGAAGGCCGCCTCTTCGACGAGCACAGCGGCCAGCCCCTGGGCGAAGACGCCCAGGTCTTCATCTACCGGGGCATCGAAGGCGCCACCGACCTGCAGCAGGCCTGCGTCGAGAGCGAAGAGGCTCGCCCGCACATCTTCAACCAGGCCTTCACCAACACCCGGGGCTACTTCCAGCTGGAGCTGCCGGTGGGCACCTACTGCCTGCGGGCCCGGGGCCACGGAGAAACCTCGGGCTTTATCCCCTTTGAGGTCGGCTCCGAACCGGTGAACCTGCGCGTGGAGACGCCCGGGGCCGGCCGGGTGGAGGTCTCGGTGATCGACGCCACCGGCGGTCCGATCCCGGCCAAGCTCACCCTGGTTGGCGAGTACGAGCCGGTGGCCGGCCAGACCACCCGCGACTTCCTCTTTGATCTGGAGGTCGGCGAGCCCTGGCGAACCAGTGAGTTTGCCGAGTACGAGGAGGGCGATAGCGCGCCGCGGCGCTTCATCGAGGCCATCGCCTTTGCCGGCGCCGACGGCCGGGTGGCGCTCGACGTGCGCCCGGGCAACTACACCGCCTACATCTCCCGCGGCACGGAATACTCCCTCTTTAGCCAGCCCATCGAGATCCGGGCCGGCTCCGTCGCCCGGGTACAGGCCTCGATCGAGCAGCAGATGAAGGTCGAGGGCTACCTCAACGGCGACTTCCACATGCACGCCCAGGGCTCCATCGACAGCGGCCTGGACTACAACGAGCGCGTCTTAAGCGTGGCCGCCGAAGGGGTCGATGTGGTCGTGGCCACCGACCACAACTACATCTCGGACTACATGCCCTACATCTACCGCAACAACCTCCAGCCCTGGCTGCGCTCGATCGTCGGCCTGGAGCTGACCACCTTTGAAGCCGGGCACTTCAACGCCTTCCCGCTGCGCCAGGACATCACCTCGATGAACCGCGGCTCCATGGCCTGGCAGGACGTGCCTCCCCAGCAGATCTTCGACGCGCTGCGCGAGCTGGGCTCGCTGGGCCCGGATCGCACCATCGTGCAGGTGAACCACCCCCGCGACTCGCTCCTGGGCTACTTCAACCAGCACTACATCAACGCCTTTAGCGGGGTGCCCGAGCTGCCGGTGAACACGGCCGAGGGCACCGATAAGATCGTGGCCACCGTCTCCAGCCCCAACGGCCCGGCCTTTGTGCGCAAAAACGACGAGGGCAGCTACGAGTCGACCTTCTCCGACGATTTTGACGCCATCGAGATCTACAACGGCAAGCGCGTGCACCTCTTGCGCCACTACCGCATGCCGGTCGACAAGGCCGAGCTGCCCCCGGAGGTGCTTGCGCAGCTCACCGAAGAGCAGCTGGCGGCGCTCCCGGATCAGGCCGGCGTGATCCTCTGCGACGGCGACGAGGTGGCCTACCCCGGCGGGCTCGACGACTGGTTCAACTTCCTCAACACCCGGCGCCCCGACGGCACCTACCGCCGCTACACGGCCACCGGCAACTCCGACAGCCACTCGGCGGCCTCGGCCGGCGATCCCGAGCCCGGCTACCCCCGCAACTACTTCTACGTGGGCCATAACGACGCCCGCGCCATGACCCCCGACCAGCTCGTCGACGCCCTGCAGAACAACAACAACGTGGTCACCAACGGGCCCTTCGTGTCGATGTCGCTCGCGGGCCAGCCCCTGGGAAGCACCGTGATCAACACCACGGGCACCGTCCGCCTGGATCTGGAGGCAATGGCCGCCGACTGGGTGGGGGTGGAGCGCTTTGAGATCTACGCCAATGGCGAGGTCGTCTACGAGGGGACCATCACGCTGGAGGAGGGGCGCTGGAGCGACTCCATCGATCTGGAGATCGAGGGCGACACCTGGTTTGTGATGCTGGCTCAGGGCGACTCCAACCTCTTCCCGGTGGTGCAGCCCGAGGAGATCCCGCCGGTCAACTTTGAGGCGGCCCTGGGCTCGCTGGCCGGCTCCTTCGGGTTTGGCGGGGCGGTCGAAGGGCTGAGCCCCAAAGAAACTGGCGAGGTCCGCCCGCTGGCCTTCACCAACCCGATCTGGGTCGTCGACGATCGCGCGGGCCAGGGACGCACCACCTTTGAGCCCCCGGGACAAGGCCACGGCCGATGCGTGGAGGGCTCGTTTAACGACGACCCGAGCGCTCGCCGCCCGGCCGGCTGGGTGCCCTTTGGAGAGCGCCGCCTCGACGCCAAGAGCGTGCCCCTGCACCTGCATGAGCACAACACCCCTCTGGATCGCACCCAGGGCGACCTGCGCGACGTGCGCCTGATCTTTGAGCACTGGGGCCATGGACACTAAGCATCGCACACCTTATTTGCCGGGCCGGGTGCTGGCCGCGCTCCTCACGCTCTGCACGCTGCTGGCCGGCACCCCGGCCGCCGCGCACGAGATCGGCGCGGAGCGCCAGGTCTTCGTCCAGGTCTTTGAGGAGCATCTGGACATCGCGGTCTTTTACCTGGAGGCCCCGGGCGCACGCAGCGGGCTGCTTTTAAGCCGCTTCGACGTCAACGGCGACGGCAAGCTCCAGGGCCCCGAGGCCGATCTGGCCGGCCGGGAGCTGATCGGGCGCATGCTCGGCGGCCTGCAGTTTGAGGTCCCTGGCGAGCGCCCCCGCGCCACCGCTCCCGAGATCAAGGTCGAGGTGCGCCAGGGGCGCGTGGCCGCTGCGGCGATGGTGAGCTACGCGCTCCCCGCGCTCCAGGCCGAGGCCACGCGCACCGTGATCGTGCGCGCGCTGTCCGGCGACGTGCTGGAGAGTGAGGTACGCCTCCTGGCGGGCGGGGCTCTCCTGCCGGCCGACGCCGCCTCCAGCCCCGGCCAACTCCCCTCGGCGCTGCGGCGCGGCGAAGAGATCCAGGCGCGCTTTGTGGCCACCGCGGATGCGCTGCCCGGAGACGACGATTCGGAGGCGCCGGCGGAGTAACCCCCTCCCCGGCCAGACACCCTCTGACCTCGGAGCTCCGCTAAGCCTCCGAAGCCAGACCCCCTCTGACCTCGGAGCTCCGCTAAGCCTCCAGAGCCAGAGGCCCTCTGGCCTCGGAGCTCCGCTAAGCCTCCGAAGCCAGACCACTCCTGGCTCAAGGGGGTGTCCCACCCTCTCTCCTACCAGAAACCTCCCGGCCCGTGGGGGGGCTGAACACCCTCTCCCGCCAGAAACCTCCCGGTTTTCAGGCCTGGCGACCTCTCGAAAACCCTTTCCCCCCAAACCCGACCCCCTCCCAGAACGAAAAAACCTGATCAAAAAAAACCCGGCGATCGCTCGCCGGGTTTTTCAATCACACTCGGGCCTTCATAAGGCCGGTGCCACGCGGATTAGAGCGCGGTGCCGGAGAAGGTGAGGTTGATCATGCGCATGTTCCCGCCGCTGGTGCTCGGGTTGTAGGGGTAGAAGCGGTAGGCCACCGGCCCGGCCTGACCGGCCGCCGGGGGCAGCACGAAGGTCGCGTCAAAGTTGCTGTTGCGCACGGTGATCTCAAAGGGCGCGGCCATAAACTCCAGACTGCCGTCGGCGTACTCCGCGGCGATCTGCAGGTGGGTCGGGCCCGAGTTGGAGACCTTGAAGGTGCCGCTCACGCTGATGTCGCTAAAGCCGCTGAAGTCGGCCTGGTAGCGGAAGTAGGTATCGACCAGCGGGGTCACGCCGTCGGTGTCGAAGAAGTCCGTTCCCACCGGGAAGTTATCGCAGGCCCACTCGGCTCCGCTGCCGAAGAAGCTGCAGGTCGCCTCGGCGCCCTCTTCGTAGAACGCCGCGCTACCGGTGCCTTCGCTGGCCGAGAGCGAGGAGCCCACAAAATCCCAGCCCGCGATCGCCTGCGTCTCACCGCCGGTCTGGCCGGTCACCGTCAACGTACCGGCGTCGGCCGGGGTGAAGGTGCCGATCACGCCGTTCACGCCGCAGTAGGTCCAGGCGTCGCCGGCCTCGAGCGCCACGCGCCAGACAAAGCCGTAGTCGCCGGCGGCGATGGTGGCGCCGAACTCACCAAGGAGCTCGCCAGTGGCGTCGGAGATGCCTTCGGCGAAGGTCCAGGTGCTCGGGTCGGTCGAGGCGTCGCCATAGCCCAGCTCGGCCACGAAGGTCGCCGGCACATCGGTGCCCACACCATCGACTTCCACGCTGACCAGGCCGTCGGCGTCAGCCGCGGTGCCCTCAGGCGTGGCCACCGTGTCGGTGACGATCATGCACTCGCTGATGGTCACCACCGGGTCGGGATCGGGGTTGGTCGTCCCACCGCCTTCGCCATCGACACCGTTGCAGACCGTGGCGGTCTCCACCGCGCCGGCGGCGTCGGTGATGGTGAGCAGGTACCCACCGGCTTCGCACTGGGCGCCGGGCGCGATCGGCGCCACTTCGACGGTGGGGCTGGCGCCGTCGGGGCCAGCGGGGCCTTCGGGACCGGCTTCGCCGTTGCAGACCTCAAAGGGAGCGGCGTCGCCGATGGTCACGCTCACGCCACCGGTGGCGCAGTTCACCGCGGGAGCCACCGAGATTTCCGGGGTGAGGGCTTCGCCGTCCATACCATCCGCACCGGCGACGCCGTTGCAGATCACGGTGCCCTCAAGCGGGTTGCCGTTGCCGTCTTCCACCACCACTTCGGAGCCACCGGCTTCACAGACATCGCCCGGCTCAATGGGGTTGATCACCAGCACCGAGCTGGCGCCGTCGGCACCGTCGACACCGTTGCAGACCACCGCGCTGTCGAGCACGTTGCCCTCGGCGTCTTCCACCACCACTTCGGAGCCACCGGCTTCGCAGACCTCGCCCGGCTCAATGGGGTTGATCACCACCACGGGGGAGTCGCCATCAGCCCCCTGCTCGCCAGCTTCGCCTTGCTCACCGGCTTCACCCTGCTCGCCAGCTTCGCCCTGCGCACCGGCCACGCCATTGCAGACCACGGCGCTTTCTTCACCATCGATCAATACCGCGAAGCCGCCGGCCTCGCAGACCTCGCCGGCTTCGATCGGCGAGATGGTAAGCTCCGGAGCGGGCTCAGTCTGAACGTCGGAGCCGCCACATGCTGCCAGAGTCAGAGCCAGAGCCGCGATGAGGGACTTACGATTGACGTACTGCATGTACGACCTCCCGGTGGGATGTTCCGAAATGAAAAAAAAAAGAGGGGGGGATGGACGGGTTGTCCGGGCTCGTGCTTAAGAAGGGGCCGATGATTTGTCAAAGGATCACCAGGAATATGTCGAAGTGTTTCCTGGTCGTCACAAAGCCCCGACCTCCTCTCCCCCGCGCTATGTGGTGCGATGCGTAAGATCATCCACGTCGATATGGACTGCTTTTTTGCAGCCATCGAGATGCGCGACGACCCGATCCTGCGCGGACGCCCGATCGCCGTGGGGGGCGATCCGGGACGGCGCGGGGTGATCGCCACGGCCAACTATCAGGCCCGCACCTTCGGGGTGCGCTCGGCGATGGCCTCGGCCTATGCGGTGCGCCTGTGTCCGCAGCTGATCATTCTGCCCTCGCGCATGAACGTCTACCGCGAAGAGAGCCAGAAGATCCGCGCCATCTTTGAGCGCTACACCGAGATCATCGAGCCCCTCTCGCTCGACGAGGCCTTTCTGGATCTGACCCACTCCGAGCACCACCGGGGCAGCGCCACGCTGAGCGCGCGGGCCATCCGCGAGGCGATCTTCAAAGAGACCGGGCTCACGGCCTCGGCCGGGATCTCCATCAATAAGTTTCTGGCCAAGGTCGCCAGCGAGATCGAGAAGCCCGACGGTCAGTACGTGGTGGCGCCCCATCAGGTGGCGGGGTTTATGCGCGAGCTTCCGGTGAAGGCCATCCCCGGGGTGGGCAAGGTCACCGCGCGCAGCATTCACGACATGGGGGTAAAGACCTGCGGCGACTTGCAGCGCGTGGAGCTCAGCGAGCTGGTGCGCCGCTTTGGCAAACGGGGCAAGCGCCTCTACGAGCTGGCCCGGGGCATCGATGAGCGCCCGGTGCGCACCGAGCGCATCGCGCGCAGCGTGAGCGTGGAGACGACCTACGCCAGCGACCTCCCGGACTTAAACGCCTGCACCGCTCGCCTGCCCGCGCTGGTCGAGAGCCTGCACCGACGCCTGGGGCGCAAGGAGCGCCCCCCGATCCGGGCGCTCTTTGTGAAGGTTAAGTTTGAGGATTTTCACCAGACGACGGTGGAGCGCGCCGAGCTCACCGAGCCCACGGTAAAGGCCTATGCCCGGCTCTTGGCCGAGGCCCTCCAGCGCTCCGAGCAGGCGGTGCGCCTCTTAGGGGTGGGGGTGCGTCTGGACCATGAGCATGACCTGCTACCGCAGCAGCTGGAGCTCTTCTTTTAGCGCTCAGGCCCAGCCGCGGGCGCCGGCCCAGGCCGTCTGCGCCAGGCGATCAAAGAAGGCATCGCGCCACAGGGGGCTAAAATTCACGCGCCCCAGACGCTCCAGGTCGGTGGGGTGTGAGCCGTGCCAGTCGTTGCTGGCCGTCATGTTCAGCTCGTGCTTCTGGGCCAGCATCACCAGGCGACGCTCGGTGGCCAGATCGTGGGAGGGGTGGCGGACCTCCAGGGCATGGAGCCCCATCTCCCGCCAGCGATCCAGATGCTCGACCATGGTGGTGTAGCGGCCGGGGTGGGCGAGCACGACCATGCCGCCGGCGCCGCGAATGAGGTCGATGGCGTCGTCGACCGAGAGGTAGGCCATGGGCACATAGCCGGGACCATCGGTATGCAGCCAGCGATCGAAGGCCTCCTGCGGCGTCTCCACGTAGCCGCGGGCGTGGAGCGCGCGGGCCAGATGCGGGCGGCCCATATTGCCGTGTTGCGACTGGAGCCGCACATCCTCAAAGCTCACCTCCAGCCCCAGGCCGCGGACCCGCTCCACCATCTCGGCCATGCGCTCATCGCGCGCCCGCTCCATACGCTCGCCATAGCTGGCCAGCGCCGCCTCTTCGGGGTCAAAGCCGTAGCCCAGCACGTGAATCGAGCGATCCTGGGACTGCGCGCTGATCTCGATGCCGCTGATCAAGCTCACCCCGGAGCCGGCGCAGGCCCGGGCCGCCGGGAGCACCCCGGCGGTGGTGTCGTGATCGGTGAGTGCCCAGTGGCGCACCCGATGCTCGACCATCAACGCGACCATCTCCTCCACGCCGTAGGTGCCGTCGCTGACGGTGGAGTGGCTATGGATCTCCAGGGGGCCATCGGCCGGCCAGCTTGCGATGCTCATCATCCCTCTGCGGGTTTTAAGGGTGGGTTGCCCCGGCACAGGCGTCCGGGGCCGGGAGAGGCCTTCAATCTGGGGGCCCGGGGCCGGGCGGTCAAGCCCGGCTCCGGGAGGATGTGCGCCGGCCCGGGGGGCGACTTACCAGGCGCCCGGGGTGGCCTCGCCACGCTTGAGCTCCAGATCGCGCTGGCTGCGTTCAAAGCGCAGCGCCTTGCCGGCGGCCGAGCTCGGCGCGGCGCTCCCCATGCGGGCCTTGAGCGCGTCGACCTCGGCCGCCATCGGGGCCATCTCCTCTTTGGCGAGCCCGTAGTCGGCGCTGGCCCGGCGCATCCGACGGCGCTCGTTTTCGAGGTGGCGAGTAGCCCCCTCTTGATCACCGCGGGCGTAGGCCTCGGTAGCCTCCGAGAGGGCCCGGGTGGCCAGGGCCTCCTGGACGCGGGCCATCACCTCGGGGCGCAGGCTGGCGACCATCTCCACATCGTCGTGGGTGGTACCGGCCGTAGCCACCATCCCGTGCTCCACGGGGCGATCGGTGATGCGGTCGTGGTAGTTCAGGATGACGCGCACGCGGGCCTGTCCATCCAGGGGCAGCCCGCGGGTTTTGAGGCGCAGCATCACCCGACGACGGGTCTCGGCGCGCAGGTCTCCCAGGTGCAGGGTCAGCGCTCCGGCGCTCGGGTCGGCCGGCATGCCGAAGACCTCCTCGATGTGCACCCCCGGCGAGGGCAGGAGCGTGAGCGTGACGCCGGTGGCCACCGTGGCGGCCAGGGCATCGAGCTCGGCGCTAAACGCCGGCTCCACGTCGGCAGTGCCGGCGATGTAGCGGTAGTTGCCGGCGCCCTCTTCGGCCAGCGAAGCCATCAACGACGCGTCGTAGCTGGTGCCAAAGCCCAGGGCCGTCACCGTAATGCCCTCGGCGCGCGCCTGGCGAGCCAGCGCCAGAAGCTCCTCGGTGGCGGTGATGCCGGTGGTGGGCAGACCGTCGGTCATCACGATCATGCGATCGACCGAATCCGATTGGCGCGCGCCCCGCAGCGCCCCGGACGCCGCCTCTATGCCGCCGCTCAGGTGGGTGGCACCGCCGGAATCAATGCCCTCGATCGCCGCGATCACCCGGGCGCGGGTCGCGCCCTCGATCGCGGTGGGGACCACCACCACCTCGGGGGCCCCGCCAAAGGCGATCACGCTGACGCGATCGCCCTCCTCCAGCCGCTCCACAAAGCTGGCCGCGGCCTGGCGCGCCTTCGCCATGGGCTCGCCAGCCATCGAGCCGGAGCGATCCAGGACCAGCGCCACATTCAGGCGCGGACGCACCTCGGCCTGGCCATCCCAGGCATCTACCCGCAGGTCCAGATAGGTCTCGGACTCCCGCTCGGCGAGTACTTTTTTATGGGCGAACTCGGCCCTGAGGGTCAGCGCCAAGATGCCATGGTCGGGCTTCTCCGCGGTGGGCGCCGGCTCCAGGGCTTCCACGGCCTCGGTAACCACGGCGTCGAGAACCTCCGTCATCGCCGGCGCCCCCGGAGCCGCAGGAGGATCTTCATCGGCGGCCACATGCAGCCCCACCCCCAGCCCCACCACCATCGCCGCCATCATCCAGCCTACCTGTCGCGTGATCATGCCCTCTCCTTTGCCCGGGCAGCCCCTGCGGGCCGCGAATCCTGTTGAACGCTCCCGACTACCAACGCAGCGAGGACGTAATGGATCTAAAAAGAGCGCATTTTTTTGAGTCCCCCGGAATCCGTGGGCATCCGGGGCGGGAATGGGCAGGCGCCGGGGCCGCATTCTAGCTTTGAGTCGCCTCAAAGTTGCGACCTGTCACAAGTCCCTGTAAGACGCTGCTATGAACCACCTCTTCCATATCCTCGCCGGCAAGGTCTTGATGGTCGCGCTGAGCGTGCCCCTCTGGGGCTGTGATCCCGGCGAAGCGCCGGTCGAGACCAGCGAGCCTCCCACGTCGGTCCCGGGGGTGTCGTCCGGGGCCGCTCCGGCGCCGGAGGCCCGGGTGATCGCCCGGGTCAACCAGAAGGCGATCACCGAGGACGAGGTCGAGCGCCGCCTCGACCGCATCGATCAGCTCTACCACCACGCTCGCCGCCCCTTTACCGAGCAGATTCGCCACCAGAAGCGTCAGGAGGTGCTCGATCGCCTGATCGACCACGAGCTCCTGCGCCAGCACCTCTCCGAGACCGAGGTCAGCATTGCTCCCAAGGCGGTGGACCTGGAGGTGGAGCGCCGGGTCGAGGAGCATTTCGGCTCGACCACCGCCTTTAAGCGCTACCTGCAAGCCGAAGGGCTCTCGATGGGGGAGTTCCGCCGGGAGGTCCACGACGAGATGGTCCTGGAGCGCTCGCTGCTCGACGAGCTCGGCGCACAGGCGGTCGACGAGGCTCAGCTGCGCGAGATCTATCAGCGGGTGGCCGCCGGCCGCCCGGCCGGTGCGCGGGTGAAGGTCCGCCGGGTGTCCCTGCCGGTGGGGGCGCGCTCCCTGGCCACCACGATCACACGCGGGGGCTGCGCGCCGCAGGCCCTGCCGGCTCAGGCCGACTGGCGCGATCTGGGCTGGCGCCAGCGCCACCAGCTCCCGGCAGCGGCCAGCCACCTCTTCTTTGATGCGGCCGACGCTCCCGGCGGCCGCCCCAGCAGCGTGGTGCTCTCCAGCGCCGATGGCACCCGGGTGGACGTCTACTGCGTTCAGGAGCGTCGCCCGGCCGGCGTGCGCGCCTTTGACGAGGTGGTGCCCCTGCTGCGCGAGCGGGCCAGCCGGGCGCTTCTGGAGGCCCGCCGGCGCGAGCTTCTCCATGAACTGCGCGAGCAGGCCGAGGTCGAGGTCCTGGCGGAATCGCCCCGATGATCGCGACGCGCCGGCTCAGCGGCGCGCTCTGCGCCCTCCTGCTCTTAAGCCTGGCTGCTCCCGCCCGCGCCGAACTCTACCCGAGCGCCGAGCTCGCCGGCGGCCTGCACCTTCCGGCCCCGCCGAGCGACCCGCGCCCGCGGGCCGAGTTCAACGGTTTTGCCCCGGCGCCCGAGCACTTTCCGCTACGTGTGGTGCTTTCCGGCCCGGTGCCCGAAGCGCTGACCCGCGCGCAGGTCCTGGATGCGCTCTCGGCGGCCGCCCGCACCTGGAATCAGGTCCCCTGCGCGTTTGCCTCCTTTGAGGTCGACCGCTCCGAGGCGCCCGGGCCCGAGGCGCCCCCGGCCGTCCAGGTCGCTTTTGCTCCCGGCAGCGGCCCCAACGCCGGGCGCATCGCCTGGACGACCTACCCCCTGCGCCCCGACGAACGCGCCGCGGTCATGCTCAGCACCACCGCCGTGACCTGGCGCACCACGCCCGACCCCTTTCAACTCCATGCCCTGTCCGAGCGCCCCGCAGTCGATCTGCAGGCCGCCCTAACCCATGAGCTCGGCCACGTACTCGGGCTCTCGCATACCCGGGCCTACAAGAGCGCGACGATGGCGGCTAGCTACCTGCGCGACGGGAGCCAGCGCCGCTTGAGTGCCGACGACAAACTGGGCCTCTGCGAGCTCTTTGCCACCCCGGGCTCCGAATGCAGCCGGGAGGAGGACTGCCCCGAGCGCGCGGCGTGCGTCGCCGGGGTCTGCGACAAGCGCCGCGGGCAGGTAGGCGACTACTGTGCCTGGGATCTGATGCACTGCCCGGATGAGTGCCATATCGACAGCGAACCCACGGGCACCGGCTACTGCACCAGCCCCTGTGAGCAGGAGCAGGAGCAGGCGTGCCCGCCCCAGTTCTTATGCCGGCAGCCCGAGGGCTATCTGGCGCCCTTCTGTCGTTTTGAGCCGGCTGCAGCCGACGCCCCCGCCGGGTGTGCCCAGGCCCCGGGAAGCCCCGCGGTGGGATGGCCGATCACTCTGGCGGGTCTGCTGTGGGCGCGTCGGCGTCGGCGTCTGGGGCGCCCTGCCACACCATCTCGCTGATCACCTCGTCGAAGACCTCCTGGTAGGCCTCCAGGCGATCTTCGGAGCAAAAGAGCGAGAACACCCACATCCGATCGCCCTCGTGATGGGCCCAGGTCATCAGGCGAAATGACTCGCCATCATACTCCAGGCCGTAGGTCACGCGATCTCCGACCCGCGGGCCATAGGCGTAGTCGCGCTCGGCCACCTCCACCCGGAAGCCCTCTTCCTGAATCTGGTTCTGAAAGCTCAGGGCGTAGCGATCGGCCCGCCCCACCAGGATCTGATCGCTGAGACGCACCTCAATCTGGGCCTGGCGATCGGCGGCGGCCCGAAAGGTGGCCACTGCGCCGGGCCCCGAAGGCACGATCACCCACCCGCTGGGCCGGCGGACCCGGGCCCCGATCGCCTCGACATCCACCGCCTCGGCACGCGCCCGTTGATGGTGCTGCCCCTTGGCCGTGGGGCGTCCCCGGGCGCCCGGATCCTGGCCGACCGCCTCGTTGGGCAGCGCGCCCAGCGCCAGCACCAGGCACAGAGCGAGACAGGCCCGCGCGCTCCACGGAGCGGCGGGCCTGCCAGGAGCTTGAAGGCTCACGTTCACTCGGCGGCCTCAAAGCTCATCGAGGTGACCGTGGCATCAAAGTCGGCGCGCAGCTTCTCGGACTCGCTCTCGGGCATGTAGCCGATGACCAGCCAGGCGGTGCCTTCGCGGATGAAATCAAAGACCACCACATTCACCGTCTGCCCGGAGTGGGTGTAGGAGTAGGTGCTCAACCGGCCCTGCTGCTCACCGATGGAGCTGTCGGCGGCGCTGACTTCTTCGAAGTTCGACTCGGTCAGGGTCTTGTGGAAGGTGCTGAAGAAGACGTCGGCCACGTCCTTACTCATCAGCTTAGTCCCGATGACCTGAATCTGGCTGTTGGAGTCCGGATGCTTGAAGTTGGCCACGGCTTTATCGTCGCTGGCGTTGACTTCCCAGGCGCTCGGCGGCGTGATCGTGACACCAAACTCCTCATTCTCTACCACCGTCTCTTGCGCGACAGCGATCGACGAGAGAGACAGCGCCAGCAGAAGCACGGCGAAAAAACGAGCGATGTTCATGGGGTATCTCCTCAAATTGGGTATCGCGACACGTCGCGCGAAGGTCTGTGGACGACTCGGAGTTATAACAGCAGGGTCTGAGCGAGGCAACCACGCGACCGCATTCGCCGCGCCGGCCACCGGCCGCGGCCGGTGAGCGCGGGTGACTTCGCCTCGGGGTAGACGTACATTAGTCGGCGCGCCGGCAAAACCCCTTACGTAGCGCTGATCTTCCCGGGCAGTGGCAGTGGCATTTATGGCTGAATCTCTTCTCTCAAAATGTGGCATGCTTCTCAGCATCCTGGCCGCGCTGATGGTCATCACCCTCGGGGGGCTCGGCCAGTCCGCAGCCCAACCGATCGACCTGCCCTTTACCGGCCCCTCCTCCTCCACGCAACAAAACGAGTCCACTCCGCAGAAGGACTCGGCGTCGCAAAACGACTCGGCGTCAAGCGAGGGAAGCGATACAGGCGACACACCGGCCCCCGAGGTTCCCTCGGTCCAGGTCGAACCGGTGGAGCCCGGGCTGGCTCACGCCCAAGAGCAGCTTGAGGAAAACTACGCCGACTTCCTCGTGCGCGAGCCCTTGCACTTCGATTTAAGCCTTGTCGACAACCTGCTCAGCGACGCCCGGATCGTCTGGAACGAAGCGCGCGTGATGCGCGCGGATCTCAGTCGCATCGACCCCTGGAGGCTCGTCGACTGGGCGGTCCCCATCCTGATCGCGCTGATCTTCGGGGTGCTCTTCATCCTCTTTGATCGTCAGGCCCTGCGGATGGCCCAGCGCACGCAGCTCTTCATCCACGCCGACCTCTCCCCCTGGGTGACCAGCGTGCTGCGCAGCGCCGTTTTGCTGCTGGGGCGAGTGCTGGCGCTGGCGCTGTTGATCGCCCTGAGCTACTTCCCGATTCAGGCCACCTTTTCCAGCGCCCCCTGGACCCTGGTGCTCACCGACGCGCTGTGGTGGCTGCTGGCCTACCGCGCCGCACACGCCCTGATCGTGACCAGCCTGCGCCTGAGTCCGGTCGATCCCGGCGCCACCGCCCATTATCTGCGGCTGGAGCGTTTTGCCCTGATCACCCTGCGCATCTCCCTGGGATACATCCTGGTCCTGGTGGCACTGCGCAACTTCGGGTACCGACCCGACGCCATCGGCTTTGTGGCCTTTGCCTTCCGCCTGACGCTGGCGCTGGCTCCGATCTACCTCTTCTTTGCCCGGGATGCGGTGCTGGCGCTCTTGCCCGACCACACCAGCTCGCCACTCTACGGGATCGTGCGCCGGGGCATCTCGGCCAACTACTACGGGATGCTCGCGGTCACCATCGCCCTGCTCCTCTTTAACGCCGCGGGCTTTGTGCACGCCGCGACCTTCATTCTGGCCCGCGGCTACACGCTGATCGTCCTGGTAACCCTCTCCTTCTCGGCCGCCGAGCGCCTGCGAGCCTTCGTCGCCCAGAAGAGCGAAGAAGCCCAGGAAGCCTCCGACCAGGGCGATGAGGAGGCCAGCGCCTCGCCACTCTACAAGGCCGTGGAGCAGTGGACCCTGGCCGTGGGCGGGCTCCTGGTGGTCGTCTTCGCCCTGCGCCTGCTCGCCCTCTACGAGCCGGTGGTCACGCTGCTGAAGATCCCCCTTCTGTCGGTGGGCAACGTCGCCATCTCGATTCACAGCCTGCTCACCGTGGGGCTGATCGTGGCGGCCACGATCCTCTCCATCCGCCTCTTTAAGGCGGTGCTCAACGCCAAGATCTATCCGGCTTTCAACGTCGATGTGGGGGTGGCCTACGCGGTCAACACCCTGATCAACTACGCGCTGATCGTCGTGGCCTTCGTCATGAGCATGATGGCCCTGGGCGTGCAACCCTCGGCGGTGATGGTGGTGCTGGCCAGCCTGGGCGTGGGCATCGGCTTTGGCCTGCAAAACCTGACCGAGAACCTGATCAGCGGGTTTATCCTGCTCTTTGGCCGCGCGGTAAAGAAAGGCGACTTCATCTCGGTGAACGACGTCTACGGCCGCGTCGAAGCGGTGGGGGCCCGCAGCGTCGTGGTGCGCACGCCGGATAACTACGACATGCTCATCCCGAGCAAAGACATCGTCAGTGGACGCATCATCAACTGGACCTTCCACGACTCCATCGTGCGGGTGCACATCCCCATCGGCGTCGCCTACGCCTCGGACCCGCGTCAGGTGGAGGAGCTCCTTCTCAAAGCCGCCGCCCGCGACTCAAACATCCTGGAGCACCCGGCCCCCGACGTCTGGCTGGTGGGCTTTGGGGATAACAGCATCGACTTTGAGCTGCTGGTGCACTTCGATTGCCGCACGATCACCGAGCGTAAACTGCGCGGAAAGTTCAACTTCGTCTTATGGGAAGTGCTCCACGAGGCGGGCATCGAGATCCCCTTCCCCCAGCGCGACGTGCACCTGCGCAGCGTCGACTTTCTCCCCGAGATCAATCGTCAGCTGGGCTTTGCTCGCCACCCCTCCGAAGCTGCAGACGCGCCTCGCAATCAGACCCGGGATGGCAGCGACGCCGACTGACCCCGCTCGCTCAGCTCGTGGCCGAGGCCTCATCCACCCGGGCCCGAAGCTCACCGATATGGCGGCGGAGCCGCTCTTTGACGTCGGGGCCTCGCCCCTCCAGCAGCCAGGCCACCGAGCTGCCGATCAGCACGCCGTCGGCCGCGCGCACCACCTCCTGGGCTTCCTCCCCGGTGGTCACACCCATCGAGGCGAAGATCGGCAGCCGGGTATACTCCCCGAAGAGGCGCAGGCGTTCCTCAAACGCCTCGCCCTCCAATGAGAGTTCGCCGCCGCTGTGGCCGGTCCAGATGATCAAGCCCTGCGCCCGGCGCGCGATCTCGCGAAAACGCTCCAGCGAGGTCGTCGCCGAGACTCCCCGGACCAGCGCCAGCCCGGTCGACGCGCTGAGTTCCTCCACCTCGGTCGCCTCCTCCATCGGCAGATCGTAGATCCAGAGCGCGTCGGCTCCGGCCTTATGAAGCTGCTCAAAGGTCTCGGCCATGGGAGCCGCCATCAGGCGGTTGAGGTAGGTCGAGATCACCAGCGCCACCGAGGGATAGGACTGACGAAACTCCCGGGCCACCTCGGCGATATCAGCCCACCCCAGCTGCTCATGCACCGCCCGGGCCATCGCCCGCTGGAGCACCGCGCCGTGGTAGGCCGGCTCGCTAAAGGGCACGATGAGCTCGACCACATCCACCCCGGCCTCGGCCAGGATGCCCATGTAGTCCAGGGTCGCGTCGATATGAGGGTCGCCGGTGACCAGCGCGACCATCAGGAGCGGGCGCCGCTGCGCGGCGCGCTCTTCCAGAAGTCCGAGGCGATCGCCCATCAGAGTCCTCCCGCCGAGGCCCGCGCCAGCCGCGAGAGGTCGCGGGTGCCGTCGCCGCTCACCCCTACCACCACGTGCGCATCGTCGTTGAGCGTGGGGGCCAGCCGCAACGCGTACGCCAGGGCGTACCCGGTCTCCAGGCTCGCCAGCACCCCTTCGGCTCGCGCCAGGGTGCGCACCGCCGCGTAGGCCTCGGCGTCGGCGAGCTCCACATACTGGACCTGACCGGTGCGCATCCAGCGTGCGTGCTGCGGGCCCACCACCGGCATCGCCAGCCCGGCGGCGTCAGTTAGCGGCGTAAGCACCTGCCCCTGATCGTCTTGTAGCACGTAGGATCGGGTGCCCAGATGCACGCCGGGGCGGCCCCGCACCAGGCTGGCAGCTCCCCGCCCCGGGGTGCCATCCCCGCCGGATTGCACGCCCACCAGCTGAGCGCCCGGCGAGTGCGAGCCCTGGTCCAGAAAAGCCCCGAACATGCCACAGGCAAACCCGCCACTCCCGACCGGGGCGATCACGTAATCGGCGCTCGCTCCGCGCTCTCGGAGCTGACGCGCGCACTCATTGCCGATGATCTCCGCCCCCAGCTCCAGCATCCGCGGGTAAGGATCGGGGCTGGCCAGCGAGCTCGACGCGTAAAACGCATCTTGTGGAGCGCGCGCCACATAGCGCAGCGCCTCTGCCATCGCCCCGCGACGCCCGCGCGTCGGTCCATCGACCGGCTCCAGCGCCAGCCCCATCTCTTCCATGCTGCGCACGGCGATGGGCTCGGCCTCCATGTCGTCGCGCGTCATGAACACGCGCACCTTCAGCCCCAGCGCCAGCCCCATCTGGCCCAGCGCCACGCCGAAATCGCCCGTGGCCGTCTCCCCCACCAACTCCCGACGATTCATCCGCACCGCCACCAGCGCCTGTGTCAGCGCGGTGAGCGTGCAAAAGGACCCGCCGGGCAACAGATCCTCGCGTTTTAACCAGAGCTGGGCTCCGCCCAGCTCTCGCGAGAGCTCTCCCAGGTGGCACAGAGGTGTGGGCCGCCCCAGACGCTGCTCGGCCCAGCCATGCAAGCGCCCCGAAAACCCCGGGTCGGCCACCGCCTCCTCAAAGGCGTGGGCCACCTCGGCCAGCGGCGACCAGAGCGCCTCGGCCACAAAACGTCCCCCAAATGCTCCAAAGGCTCCGCACGCCGGCGAGGGCATCAGCTCTCACCGCTGCGGTGCTTGCCGGCGTTGAGGTAGGTGCGGACCCCGTCTAAGAAGCTGTCCACACCGCGCACGATCTCGCGCGCCACGATGGGGCGAAAGACCTTCGCTCCCAGCCGCGGGATGGGCAGATCGCTGGCCAGGGTCTCGTCGTAGGTCACCTCGGTGCGCCCCGGCCCCAGCTCGCGCAGACGCACCTGACCGGTGGTCTTCATCGTCCCGCCGGGCAGACTCTCCCAGCGCACCACATCCCCCTCGCGCCAGTAGCGCACGGTGTAGTCGCCCTGAAAGGAGATCCCCTTGGCCCCCATCGCTTTAAGAATCCAGCGGTAGGTCGTCTCGTCCACCACCTCAAAACGCTCCAGATCCCCCATGCACTCTTTGATCTGGGCCGGGGTCGCAAAAAAGGTCGCGATCTCCTCCAGCGGAGCATCCACGATCACCGTCTTTGTCGCCGTTCCTTCAATCCAGGCCATACATCCACCTCGGTTTAGCTCACCATCAAATCCACATCACCACGGGCGCATCCGCCCCCGGTCTCAATGACAATTGCGATCTTGGGGCCCGCAGGTAAAGCGGATATGCACATGGTTGAGGTGCCCGCGCGAGTGGCGGATGATCCCGGCCGAGACGTTGCGTCCCCGCGGATACTGCAGCAGCGGCTCCAACTCCTCCGGGGTGTACCCGATGGAGAGGGCGTACTCGTAGAGCGGCTTCTGAAGGCGGTAGTCGACAAACATGTACTCCACCTGTCCGCTATCGATCAGGACCTTGTACATGTGCCAGTTCTTGACCGCGTCAAAGGTCTCCACCGACATGTTTCGAAAGTCCGGCAGCGCCACATTGCCGCGGTGGTAGTAGGTCAGGTCCACGTCGCGGCCGCTCTGGTGGGAGCGGTGCGGGCGCAGGCGCCCACCGTTGCGCACGCTCAGGCTCCCCACGATCAGGTCGGGCGCGTCGGGCCAGCGCGCCTGCACATCGGCGCCGGCGGCCTGCAGCAGCTGCACCACCCGGCGCGTGCCGTAGGAGCGCGCCACGTTGCGAACCCGCATCCCGGGAGTCGTCTGCATGGCCACGCCGTTGTACAGGCGGCCACCATTGGCGCGCCCATAAGAGACCGACTTCCCATCGGCGCCCGGGATATGCAGGCGAACCTGCTGCCCCAGCTGCAGACGGCGCGGATTAAGCCGTCGGTTCCAGCGCTGGACCTGGCGAATGGTCACGCCGTAGCGACGCGCGATCCCCTCGAAGGTATCGCCGCGACGAATCACATGGATCACCGGCAGGGGCTCCGAGGAGCCGCGCACCTCTTCGCTGCTTTTGACGACCAGGGTCGTCTCCGGCTCGATGTGCACGCTCTCCAGGTCGTTCCACTCCAGCAACTGATCGATGCCCACCTGGTAATGCATCGCGATCGTCCCCAGGGTCTCACCATCATTGACCTGGTGGTAACTGAACTCATCACTCTCGGCGTTCACATCATTGGCCGCCGACGCGCTCTGGGCCATGCCCAGCAAAAGCGCAACCAACAGCACCACAAATTCAAGACGCTTGTGTGTTTGACCCATCGTTTCAGGCTCCTGGAAATCTGAGAAACATCGCTCACCGGGGGAGCTTTGCAGCAGGCAAAATCGACCCTCCCGGTTATGCCAGAGCCCTACCAAAGTCAAGCCTGGCCGGCAGAGTACCGCGCAGCCCGATCGCCCACCTCAGCGTTCCCCTTCCCCCTTGTTTTGCAGAGACTTAAGACCCACGAAACGTGCACACCCCCACCCGGAGCTCAAGCCCCCTCGATGTGCTCCTCAAACACGCGGTAGCCCTGGTCGAGCTGCGCCAGCAGCCAGCTTTCCACCGCCCGATCGAGCGCCTCCTCACTGGCGAAGTAGCGATCGTGGGTCTCTTCTGGCGAGGGGTCCACAAACACGTGGTGGCGCTTGCGCACCACGGCGCTGCGCGCCTGGCGGACCTGACGAAGGCGCAGATGCGCGCGCTCCACCACCAGCTTGAGCCGACCGCCCCCGGGCTCCCGCAGCTCCCGAACCTCCACCGGAGCGCGCCGGCGCCCGTGCACCCGGTACACCTGATGGGCCGCCTGATCGAGGGTCAAAAAGTCGTCGATCTGCCGCATGAGCTCGCGCTCCGGCCCCACCGCCTGCGCCTCCTCCAGCCGGGGACAGGGCTCAAACTCGGGCCGGGTGCCCCCCAGCGCCTCGGCCACTTGCAGCGCCGCCGCTTTGGAGAGCCACATCGCCGCGGCCCGGGCGATCGCCCGGTGGTTTTCCTCCACGTCATGACTGAAGATGATCGGGTAGCTCACCTCTCCGGGCTCCACCACCAGCGCCTCGATCAGCGCGGACGTCGGCGAGGCATCCTGGCGAAACGCGACCTCCTCGCCGACCTCGCTCCAGGCCTCGCGCGCCGGGTTCCAGGCCCAGCGCTGCGCTTCACCCGTCTCCAGACGCGCACGCCAGACCTTGCCCATCGACGCCCACACCTCCTCCCAGTCCTGGCGCTGGAGGCGCTGCACAAAGCGGGCATCGCTGCCCTCGATCGTGACGAGCTCACCGGCCAGACGCTCGGCGCTGGGGTAGTGCTCGCAGAGCGCGTCGATGCGCCGGCGCAACTCGGCGTTCTTAGTGTCCAGGCGTTCGGCCCACCCCTCGATCGCTTCAAAAAAGCGCTGCGGCACATCCGGCCGCAGCGCCTGGTCCTGCTTCACCGCACTCATCAAGATGCTCATCCCTCGGGCAGGTAACGCCGACGCAAGTGCTCCTTGAAGTAGCGCGGGTTGAGCGCTTCACCGGTGGCCTCGGTCAAGAGCGCCTCGGTTGAGAGCAGGGAGCCCTTCGCATGAATCTGCTCGCCCATCCACCCCATCAGCCCGCCGAACTCCCCGCGCGCAAGCTGCCCGTCCAGATCGTCGAGCGCGCGATCCGCCGCCGCAAAGAGCTGCGCGGCGGTCATCGCTCCCAGCGTGTAGGTGGGGAAGTAGCCCAGGGTGCCGTCCATCCAGTGGATGTCCTGCATGCAGCCGTCCCGGTCGTCGGGAGGCTCAATCCCCAGCAGCTCCTTCATCCCGGCGCGCCAGGCCTCGGGAAGGTCGACCACCTCCAGCTCTCCGGCCAGCATCGCCTTCTCCAGACGGTAGCGCAGAATCACGTGCGCCGGATAGGTGACCTCATCGGCGTCGACGCGAATCAGGCTGCGCTCCACCCGCGTCATCACCCGGTAGAGGTTCTCCACCTCCCAGGCGTCGCCCGTGCCGGCGAAGGCGTCGCGGTACATCGGCGCCACGAAGCTCGCAAACGCCCGGCTGCGGCAGGCCTGCATCTCCACCAGCAGCGACTGACTCTCGTGCACGCTCATCCCGCGCGCCGCTCCCACCGGCTGGTAGCGCCACTCGGCCGGCAGCCCCCGCTCATAGAGCGCGTGCCCGGTCTCATGGAGCACTCCCATCATCCCCTTCAGAAAGCCGTCGGGGGCATAAAAGGTCGTGAGACGCACGTCGTCGGGAACCCCGCCACAAAAGGGGTGGTGGCTGGTGTCGAGACGGCCATGCTCAAAATCAAAACCCAGCGTCTCCATCAGCCGCCGCGCGACCTTCTCCTGACGCTCCACCGAAAAGTCCCCGACGGGCATCACCGGCTCCGGCTGCTCGGCCTGATGCGCGAGCACCGCCTCCAGAAACTCCGGCAAAAATCCCGCCAGATCATCAAAGATGGCGTCGATCGTCTCCGACGACCCGCCCGGCTCGTACTGGTCGAGCAGCGCGTCGTAGGGCTTCAGCCCCAGGGCCTCGCCCTTAATGCGGGCCGTCTCGCGGACCAGCTCCAGGGTCTCGGCCAGGTGCGGCGCCAGGCGGGCAAAGTCGTTGTCGGCCCGCGCCGAACGCCAGACCATCTCGGTCTGTGCGCCCTTGCGGCTGAGCCGGCTGACCAGATCCGAGGGCACCGCGGTGGCGTGGGTGTACTGGCGGAACATCTCCTCGCGGTTGGCGATCTGCCACGCGCTCAGGCCGGCTTCATCGCGGGCCTTCTCAAAGAGTTCGCCCAGCTTCGGGTCGGTCTGCAGCTCATGATGAATCACCCGCAAGGTGGCGATCTGCTCGCTGCGGGCCTCGGCGCCCCCGGCCGGCATCATCGTGGCCATATCCCAGTAGAGCATGCCGATGGCATCTCCGAGCCGACCGGCCTTCCCAAAATGCTCTTCCAACTCTGCGTACGCGCTCATCTCTCAGTCCTGGTGTCGCGGGTTGCGCCTGCGTCGCCAGCGGCGCCGGGCTTCTCCCGGCGTTCGGCGGCGTCCAATCGCGGCAAACCTACCCACGTCCCGGTCACGCTTTCAAGTTTCAAGTCCCCCCTTTCCGCTTTTTGCCGCGTTCCCTAAAGCTCTCCAATCCCCGGGAGCCCCTGGCCCACCCATCAGAGCGCGTCCCCTCTCGCTGCCCCGGATGCGCGCCTCAGCCCCCTTACCTCCCCCCCTCACGATGCAAGTACTGGCACTCGGCACTCTTACCTTCCCTTCTCACTCCCCGGGACCCGCGACTCAGATCCCTTACCTGCCATCTGGCCAGCCCAATCCCCTACTCAGACCTCCTGACCCTGCACACCTTGCCCCCGAGCCTCGGATCTGCGATCGCTGCAGGCGTCTTCCCGAAACGCTCCCTCTTACTCAAACGCGCGAGGTCTACGATGCAAACGCTGCGACTCGGACTGGAATGGTTCCTCAACCCCGACCACCTGCCCTTTCTTATTGGCCAGCGCAAAGGCTGGTTTAAGGACGCCGGCATTGACCTGGAGCTGATCGAGCCGGCCGAGCATCTGGATGCCGTCGACGCGATCGCCCGTGGCGAGATGGAGGTCGCGATCACCGAGCCCCTGCACCTGGTCGAAGACCGGGCCAAAGGCGACGCCGTGGTCGGGTTTGCCCGCTTTCTGCACACCAACGGCGGCGTGATGTACCTGGCCGACTCCGGCATCGAGCGCCCCCGTGACATGGCGGGCAAGCGCATCCAGTACCCGGGCGCCCCCGGCCCGGGCGGGCCGGCGATCGTGGGCACCATGGTGCGCGCCGATGGCGGTGAGTGCAGCGCCGAGGATTTTGAGCGGGTCAACAACAGCTTCTACCACACCGACGCCCTGCTGGAGCGCAAGGCCGATGTGGCCACGCTGGCGTTTTATAACTTTGAGGTGGTGGAGGCCCGGCACCGCGGCGCCGACGCCCACTTCTTCGCGCTCAAAGACTGGGGCGTGCCCGACTTCTGCCAGCTGATCCTGATCACCAGCCCGGCCCTGCTCGATGAGAAGCGCGAGGTCTTCCAGGCACTGCTCCGGGTGCTGGGCCGCGGCATCGACTTCATTCACCAGCACCCGGCCGAGGCCCGCGCCATTTACAACGACGCCACCGAGAACTCCCTCAACGATGCTCTGGGCCAGGCGATCTTCGAGGCTACGGTGCCCTGCTTCACCTTCGATTTCTCGATGAGCGATGACTACTACGCGCAGCTCGAGGGCTGGATGGCCGAGAACGCGCTGATCGAAGAGCGCCCGGGCAGGTCCAGCTACTGGACCAACGCCCTGGCGCTGACCTGAGCTAGACCCCCGGGTGAGGGTCGCGATACAGACGCCGGATGGCCTTCTCGTAGGGGTTACCCGGCGCCTCGTCACCGGCCAGCGCCCGGGCGATGGCCTCGTCGAGCGAGACTCGCCGCTCCACCCCGGCCAGCTCCCAGAAATGATCGTCGCGGGCCAGCAGATCGCCCTTGAGCCCTTCAACCAGCTCGCGCGCTAGCTGGGTGTTGGTGCCGGTGACCAGACGCAGCCAGTAGGTCGAAAGGTGGGGGGTTAACAGGGGCACGTTGACCATCACCGGGTCGTTGCCCACGGCCTCGGCCACCCGGCGGACGCACTCCTGAAAGGTCACCACCTCGGGGCCCGGGATGTCAAAACTCGCGCTGCCCGCCTGCTCCAGGGTAAGCGCGGCGAGCAAGGCCTGAACCACGTCTTCGATAGCTACGGGCTCGGTGCGGTTTCGCAGCCAGCGCGGGCAGAGCATCACCGGCAGGCGCACCGAGATATCGCGCAAAAGCTGCCAGCTGGCGCTTCCCGACCCGATGATCATCGAGGCTCGCAGCTCAATGGTGGACACGTCCCCGCTTCGCAAAATCGCTCCGGTCACCAGACGGCTGCGTAAATGCCGCGAGGGCTCTTTGCGCGGCTTGACCCCGCCCAGATACACCATCCGTTGCACGCCGGCGTGGGTGGCAGCCTCCAGAAAGTTCATGGCCGCCGCGGTCTCCCGGGCCTCGTAGTCATCGGCGTCGCTCATGCGGTGAATCAGGTAGAAGGCTCCGTCGCAATCCTCCATCGCCCGGCGCACCGAGTGGCGATCTTCGACATCCATGCCCACCCACTGGCGCCCGGGCATGCGCTCGCGGGCGCGCTCCGGAGAGCGGGTGGCACAGACCACCTCTAAGCCCGCGTCGGTCAACACCGGGTAGAGCGCCCGCCCCACAAACCCGGTAGCGCCGGTCAATAACACACGTCGGATCGTGCCCGCTTCGCCCATAAGCCTGCCTCCCGCACAGAGGTTGGTTTCCCATCACAGAAGTGTGGGCCAACGATGCGCACCGGGCTCAGGGCATCAAGCTCACGTCCCCGGGTTCGGCCGGGTCCAGCCCGGACTGGCGGGTGCGCACCCGCGGGCGCCTTCGCCGCGGCGGCCAGGATTCGCCATCGTCGCGCAGACGCCACTCTTCAAAGCGTGCCGCTTCGTCGGCCGGGGCAAAGACCTGCACCGCCACCAGACGCTCAGCCCCGTTGGTCACGCGAATCTCGGCGCCGGCCGGCACAAACACGGCCATCTCGGGCCCGATGATGTAGCTCTGGCCGTTGATCACCGCCACGCCGCTGCCCTCCAAAATGTAGAGGTACTCCTCGGCCTCGGTGGTGCGCGCCTCGGTCTGCGCGTTGGGTGCCAGAACCCAGCGCCCCATGTAGGCCTGCGCTCCCTGGAGCAAAGGGGCCACGCGCACCTGCCCCTCATCGCCCACCCGCTCCGGGGCGCGGCGAGCGTTGATGACCTGGGCCTGCTCACCGCGGGTCTGGGCGATCACGGCGCTGGCCGCGCTGACCACCAGCGCGCCAATGAGCACGGCAACGATCTGGCGAGTTCTATCCATGGCGTCTCCCATCATTGCAGGGCCTCTACGCGATCAGGCCCGGGAACACTCCCGGGCCTGATCACCTTCATGACACATGCACAACGCGCGGAGCTTACTCCGCCGGCTCCGCCATCACGCGGACCCGCTCCGTGGCCGAGCGCCCGAAGGTCTCGGGATGATACATCTCCTCGGCCCGGGCCGGCGGCGCCACAAAGGAGCCCGGGGTGGTTGCGCGCGCCACGTAGTTAAAGGTGTGAACGCCCGGATTCACCAGGGAGGCAAACGCCTCCACGCGCTCATCGCGGGTGTTCTGGTGCTCGTACCAGCGCCAGCTCCACCACCAGAAGCCGGGGCGAGTGGCGCTGCCACCCTCCAGACCGGGCTCCACCTGACTGACGGCCAGGTTGGTGTTGATGGCTTCCAGCCCCGCCGGAAGCCAGTCCACCAGGGCCACGTGGTAACGTCTGGCCGGCAGACTCATCGTCAAGGTCACCCGCACCCGCGCGCCGGCGCGAATCTCCCAGGCGCCGTCTTCGGCCCGGCGCACATCGTCAGGATGGTCGATGGCCTCATACACCCGTTCGACCTCCATGCCCTCCGAGCTCGCCGGCAGGTCCAGATTGCGCGGCGCATACCGCACACCCAGGCGGTAGTACATCCGCCCCTGTCCCTGACGCTCAATGACCACGGGCAGCACCTCGGCCTCCTGCTCCTGCAGGTAGCTCATGGGCACCCGGGCGTTGTAGCACACGCCAGTGCGCCCCTCGAAGCGATGCTCGGCAAAGTGCGCCTCACCAACCCAGGCCCGGGCCACAAACTCGGGACGGGTCGCCTCAAAGGTGTCGAAGTAGCGGCGCATCGCCAGGATCACAAACACGTTCTCCTGGGTGTTGCTCCAGCGCCCGCGCGTGCGATGGGCCAGCAGCCCGCGCATCACCTTCTCCACCAGCGGATGTTGGGGATTGACCTGCATCAGCCCGTCGAGCACCACCGCGTCGGTACGCCGCCCGGAGTAGAGCACCCGGTAGGCGCCGGCTGCATAGGTGTCCTGGAACTCAGCGGTGGCCGCGCTCTCCTGCGCGTTGTTGGTCAAGCGCTGCACAAAGCGCGCCTCCCACTGCGTGCCGCGAGCCATGGGCAAGAGCCAGCCCATCGCCTCCAGGGGCAGCTCCTCCAGCCCGTAGCGGGTTACCACCGCGTCGAGCTCCCGATCGCCAGCCACGCCCATCTTCGCCAGCACGCTGGTGGCGTAGGCCTGAACCGTCGCCCGCACCCGCGGGGCATCCTCACTCATATGGCGGTCGATCTGCTGCAGGTAGGCGCGGGCCCGCTGCAGCGCGTAGTCGGGCACCTCCAGACCGGCCTGCTTCGCCATCCACAGCGCGTGGGTGGCATGCACCGAGACAAAGGGCCAGGAGGTGGTGCTGCCCTTCCAAAACCCGAACCCACCATCACCACGCTGAGCCAACAGAATCGCGTCGACCCACTCCTGCTGCGCGGCCTTGAGCTCTTCCGGCGAGGGGAGCCCCTCGGCGTCAAAGGCCTCCAACACGTCGTAGAGGGCCAACACCGACAGCAGCCGGCTGGCCAGCTGCTCGCTGCACGCGTAGCGGTAGGTCGTCAGGTAGATGAAGGCGTCGGTCAGCGCCTGCAGCTGCGTCGACGACGCCGAGAACTCCAGCCCGCCGTACTGCGCGAACGCCTCTTGAGGCACCTGCACCTGCTCCCCGACCACATCCTCCTCGGCCAGCGATCCGTAGGTCGCAAAAGCCTCGGCGGTGGCCGGCGTGAGCACCGGGAGGGTCACCAGCTCGGCGTCGGCAAAGCTGCCACTGACCGCGGCCACCTGCACCCGCGCCTCGCCAGCCGAGGTCGCCTCGGCCCGCCAGCGCACTTCCACGCGTTGGCCGGCGGGCACCTCCACGCGGCGTCCCGGCGACTCCAACCACTTAAGCGCCCCGACCGCCCGCAGCGCCAGATCGACGGTGCGCGCCTGGTCGGTCTGGTTGTGCAACACCACCGGGAACTCAAAGCGGTCGCCCACGTTGAGGAAGCGCGGCGCCGAGGGTCGCACCATCAGCGGCAAGCGCGCCACCACCTGCGACTCCCCGCGACCAAAGCGGCGCTCGCCATCCACGGCCACCGCCATCAGACGATAGCGGGTCAGGCTATCGGGAAGCTCCCGCTCCACCCGCACGCGCCCGTTTTCATCGGTGACCAGCTCCCCGTCAAAGAAAGCCAGCGCATCAAAGACCTCGCGCACCGCGATGGGTGTCGACGCCGGGCTGGCCTGGTCCCCGGCCGGCGCGGCGGCCATCGCCTTGCGCGCCATCCGCATCTCGCCACCGCCCCTCATGCCCATATTGGCGCCCATCGGTGCGCCCTCGGCCAGGTTGTCCAGCATCGCCGCTTCGGCCTCTTCGACCGGCTGGCCTTCATCGCGCTGCGGCGGCTTCACCAACCAGCGCCGGGTGCGGTGATCGTACACCCCGGCGCCCTGCTGGGCGTAAAACACGCTGAGGGGATCGCGGAGCTCGTAGTTGGAGAGCGCCAGCACGGCCTCATCCACCGCAAAGAGCAGCACGTTGGTGTCGGCCACCGCCTTGCCCTGATGATCGGTAACGACGACATCGACACCGAGCACACTGCCCGGCTCCACCGCGGGCGCCGTAGGCTCAATCGCCAGCGTGAGCCGACGCTCCACCGGCTCCACCTGGAGCGCCAGCTCGCCACGGGCAAAAGCATCCGGCGCGGCGCTGGCCGCCGCCCCCACGCTCTGCACCACCAGATGCACCCCCGGGGTCATCGCGTCGTCGATCGGCACCCGGATCACCGGGTCCTCTTCGGTCAGCCGCACCTGTTGGGTCTGGTAGCGCCCGTTACGACGCAACGCCACCTGGGCATCCATCGGGTAGAATGGGGCGCTGACCATCACCTCGGCCACCTCCCCGGGGCGGTAGCTCTCCTGACCCGGGATCAGCACGAGCTGCTGCTCCTCCACCCGCTCTACTCCGCGGGTATCGCGCCCGGCCACCCACACGCCGAGCTGGGACACCGAGCTTCGTCCGGCCTCATCCTGCACGGTGGCCACCGCCCGGTAGGCCCCGGCGGCCAGCTTCTTAAACACGCAGCGCTCATCGCCCGCGGCCCCACGCGTCGCACAGCGCGCCACCTCCTGAGCCGTCTCCACATCGAAGCTCCAGGGGTTGGATGCCAGATAGAGCACCACCTCCACCGGGCGTCCCTCCACCGGCTGGCCGTCCAGCGCGACCACCCGGGTGAGCATCTCCCAGTCGTCGCCGCGCTTCACAAAGTTCTGCTCGCTCTTCAGCCCCACGTAGACCTGGGCCGGGTGCAGCAGCGCGCGCGCTGAGGCCTCCCAGCTCTGGCGGTTCACATCAGTGACCGAGACCACCGCGTTCACCGAGCGGGCAAAGCCCTGCTCGGCGTTCCAGACCACGGTGGCACGGGCCCGGCCTTGCGCGTCGGTCTGACCCGTCATCGCCTCTCGCCGCCCCTCCCCACGCCCCATCCCGGGGTATCCGCGGTAAAAGCCCCAGTAGGGCCGCCAGTCGCCAAAGCTCCAGCCCTCGTGGCCCGGGGGTGCATAGTCAGCCGGCTGGTCCATCATCACCCACCGCACCGGCGCGCCGCCCAACCCACCGCCGGCGTAATAGGCGGCCTCCACCTCAAAGCTGAGTTCCTCCCCGGCGATATGGGGCTCTCCCAGCGCGCGAGCGCTGACCTCGTACTCCGGACGACGAAACTCCTGGATCTGAAATCCGTGCGAGGTGGCCACCCGGCTTCCCGAGCTCAGCTCCACGCGCCCCCAGCCCAGATTGGCGCCCTCGGGCACCTCAAAGCGCAGCTCGAACCCGCCAAAGCGGTCGACCGACACCCGTCCGCTTTTGATCTCATTGCCCCGCGGCTCACGCGCCACAAAGGACAGCGAATTGAGCGACTCCACCCGCTTGAGTTCACCGTGCGGGCCCGGCTCACGGGCGCGCACCCAGCCACGGATCGTGACCTCTTCGCCCGGCTTGTACATGCCGCGGTCGTCGATCACAAACCAGTGCACCTGCTCGGTCTCCGGCTGCGAAATCGTCGGCCACTGCGGGCGCCCCCAGGGGCTGACATGCCCGCCGGGAAGCATCATCACCTGATCCTCACCACGGCGCACCACCAGCGGCTTCTGAGCATCGGCCCCGGTGGGCACCGCCGCACTAAACGTTTCGTTCACCGGGCCCGGAACCAGCGCCCGATCCCCGATGAAGACTTCCAGCCCGTCGAGCGCCTTGCCGGTGCGCATCGAGGTGACGCGCCCCTCCAGCGTGCGCCGATCGCTGCTCAGGTCCAGGCTCAGGTCAGTGACCTGCACCCAGTAGTTCCAGCGCGGCTTGCGGTTGTGCCCACTCGTCCAGGGCCAGGGCGACGGCTCATCGATCACCACCACCACATGCCCCTGCCCCGAAGCATTGAGCGCTGCGGCCAGCTCCACGCCCACCTGATGGCGCTCGCCAGCATCATCGCCCTCCAGGCTCATCATCTGCTCATGAACCAGGCGCCCCGGCGGACGGTGCGTCTCCTCCTGACTCAGCTGGCGAAACCCCTCCCAGTCCCCGGGGCTCACCTGATAGACCCGCGCCCGCAACGAACTCAGTCCGCCCACCATGATCGGCAGCTCCGCGCCACGATCCGCCGGCAACACCACCATCGCCCCGGCCGGACCCGCCACAAAGGGCCGATAGGGACCGATCGCCACGCTCCCGCTACGCTCCCCTTTAAGCGGCTGACCGAAACGATCCTGCAGCTCCTCGCTCACCACGACCTGATAGGTCGTGTTCGGCAAAAAGTCCCCCTGCAAGGTCGCATTCGTACCGTGGGCGTGCACCTGCAGGTTCGCCACCGGCGGCATCACCGCAATCGCCTCGCCGAGCTCGGCATTCTCCGAGATCGGGTTGGTAAACGCCACCCGCAGGGAGTTCTGGGGCAAGCAGGGCGACTCCCCGTAGCAATCCACGTTCTGCAGCCGGAAGGGGCCCCGCACGTTAAAGGTTTGCTCGGCGCCCTCCTGCCCGAGGATCGGCCCTTCCACCGCCGGAATCGGCGCCGCGACCTTCACCTCCACCTTCGCCGAGTCCGGGTAAGGCGTCACCGGCACCAGCGTGACCACGCGCCCCTGGGCACCGGCCTCCACCAGCGCCGGGCTCACCTTCGCCCGCAGCGCCTGCGCGTCTTCGCCGCGCACCTCCTCCATGGCCACCTCGGCCCGGTCGGCGCGCACCGAGATCTGCGTAATCACCTCCGGCTTCACCGGCTGATTAAACACCACATGCACCGGCGCATCCGCGCTCTGGACCTGGTGCGCCACCGGATACACCTGGCTCACCTTCGCCGGCGCCGTCTCAAACCCAAAGCGCACCGCCTGGGCCAGCGCCGAGCCATCGATCGAGGTAGCCTCCCTGGCCACCTCCACCTCATAGGCCGTGGCCCGCGGCCAGGCCTCGCTCACCTCGTACACCGCGGTGCGCGTCCCCAGCCAGCGCCAGCGCCCCTGGGGCGCTGGCGAAAGGCTGATCGGAGGCGCGGGCGCCTGGCCCACCTGCCCCACCGCGACCATCGGGCGGCTAAAGCTCACCGAGAGCTGAATCGGCCCCTCCACCGCCCCCTGCGGGCGGTAGGCCTGCACCTCAAGCGTACCGGCCCGCGGCGCCTCAGCCGACACCCGGGTCAGATCCGGCGGCCACCCCTCCTTGACCTCCTCACCGGGCACGGCCGGGGGCATCGTGTCGCTGCGCCGACGAAACTCCACCTTGTCGTCGGTCCGGGCCTCCAGCGGCTCCATCCGATCGAGCAATGCCGCGATCGCCTCCTCCGACAGCTCCTCTCCGCGCACCGCCTTGACCATCTCAACCCCCTGATCCTCGCCAAGCATGCCATTGGGCACCCCAAGCGTCTGGGCGTCAGCCAGCTGCCCTTCCACCGGCCCATCGCCGGTGGTGGTCTTGGAGCTACAGCCCGCCAGCAGCATCGCCGCCAGCACCGTCGCCATCGCTACCCGGGTTTTATCTCGTCGCTCTCGCATCACGTCTCATCTCCATCCACAGCGTCCATGTCACCCCCTACCGGGGGCTCGGCTCCTGTGTAGTACGCAGGGGCCACGCGTTTCGATCTATTTTTCTAAATCTTTTTTAAAGCGCACCGCGCACAGGCCCGCCCGCCGCCCCCTGCGCGCTCACCACGCCCTGAGCAGAAGCGAAAGCCCCCCGGCTCGCTCCATCGCCCCCCCTCGGTCACGCGCGTACTCAGGCAAGAAGGCGCGCATCCGCGTTGACTCAAAGTGTCCTACTCCGAGAGGCCCTCAGAAGGCTCGGGGCTCCCGGCCTCAAAAAGGCGTTCGGCCACCGTATCCCCCAGGTCCAGCCCCCGCAGCGTGGGGCGCCACAGCCCCTGCACCTCTTCCATCAACCCCAGCCCGGCCAGCTCCCGGAGCGTCTCCCACACCCGAACCTCATCCCGGGGAGAGAGCACCGCGGCGTAGCTCTCCAGAAGCGCCCCCACATCCAGCCCCAGGCGGCTGCGCGCCCCTAAAAAAAGATGCTCCACAAACGACTCGCGCGGGCTTAAGCGCTCCTCACTCTGTGGCGCCCCCGGGTCGCCCTGCTCCATGTACGCCCGGTACCGCCGCGTATTGGAGCGCCGCCGCGAGCGCCCATCCGCCGCCACCGCCAGCCCGTGCGCTCCCACGCCCAGCCCCACGTAGGGGCGGCGCAACCAGTAACCGCTGTTATGGCGACTCTCCGCCCCGGCACGCGCGTAGTTGGACACCTCGTAGCGCCACAGCCCCACCTCCCGGGCCCGCTCCCCCAGACGCTCCAGCATCGTCGCGCTCAGATCCTCCTCGGGAAGCTTTAGGCGACCGCGCTTTTGGCGGATCCAGAACGCCGTGCCCGGCTCCACCGTCAGGTTGTAGGCGCTCACATGGCTTAACCCCCGCTCCTCCACCAGGCGCTGCATCTCCCCAAGGTCCTCCTCCCACTCCGACAGCGTCTGCCCGGGACCGCCAAACATCAGGTCGATCGAGACGCGCTCCATCACCGCCAGCGCCCGCTCCACCCCGGCCAGCGCCCGGGCGCGGTCGTGATTGCGACGCAGCGCCTTTAAGTGACGGTCATTAAAACTCTGGCACCCCACGCTCAGCCGCTCGATCCCCAGCGCGCGCCAGGCCTCCAGATTTGGCGCACTCAGCTGGTTGGGGTTGGCCTCCAGCGTGATCTCCACCCCGGGATCCACCACCACCGCCTCCCGCACCGCCGCCAGCAACTCGGCCAACGCCTCGACATGCAAGAGCGAGGGCGTCCCCCCGCCAAAGTAAATCGTGACCGCCCGATGCCCCTCAAACTCCCGGGCCCGGGCGGCGATCTCGGCCTTGACCCGATCCACATAGGCCTGATGCGGGATCTCGCGCTGCACCGACACCGCAAAATCGCAGTAGGGGCAGAGCGTCTCGCAGAAGGGGATGTGCACATACACCCCCAGCTCCCGGGTCGACTCCCCGGCCCTCACGACGCGGGCTTCTGGGTTAAGTCCAGATCGATGCGCCCCTGCTCCGTACGGATCTGCACGAGCTTCGGGCTGTACGACTCCGGCGGCGACACCGCCGGCGGCTCTCCCTCAGCCAGCTGCTCCCAGTCCTGACGTCCCCAGGGCCGCGGCATCCGATAAAAGTAGCGCAGGTCGGCCGCCCCCAGCGTCAGACGCTCGCCACCCTCCACCTTATCGGCCGTGTAGAGGTACTTGCGATCAAAGACCACCCGCACCCGGGTCCAGTCTTTGCTCCCCTCATTCTCAATGTAGTACTGCCGACGATCCAGCTGGCTGGTCAGCACTTCATCCCCAAAACTCGCCCCGAGTTCATTGGAGTCGTCCGGCCCGCTCATCGCCCAGCCCACGCTGGCGATCACCAGGACCAAAAAGCCCACCACCACCCCGATCTTCTCGACCTGGTAGCGCGTCCCCGACTCAAAGAGCCCCTTGAGCTGACGCTGAAGACTGTCCACGACATCGTTCGGATTCATCGCCGCTCTCCACAGGCGAACAGGTTGACCTACGCCGACTTTATACCCCGGGACGCCACGACTGCACAGCCCCCACGCGCCTGCCCTCCATGCGCACGTCACGTGCGCGCCCACGACCTCGCCAGAGCCCAAAAAGCCTCCCCGAAGGGAGGCTTCTTTTACACCGACTCCCCACCAAAAGGCGCGCGCTCAATCGTCATCATCGTCATCCGACGACGTGTAGCGTCGCTCGTAAAAGTCCGGATCGTCGCACGCCAGATAGGCCATAAATGGCACGCAGCTCAGCCCCTCATCGCTGCCATCAGCACAATCCTCCACCCCGTCACAGAGCTGCCGATGGCTCAGCTGGCGGCCCTCGTCACAGCTGCGCACCTCCAGACAGGCGTCGAGGCAGGCGTTGAGCACCGCGCCGCCAATCTCACAAAAGGAGCGCCCTACCTCCTCACACGCCGCCTCCAGCACACAATCGAGCTGGCAGCGTTGCGACGACGCCTCAAACCCCTCCTCGCTGCAGTCGGGAGCCTCGTCCACGCTCTGCCAGAAACGCCCGAGCCGGCAGCTGTTGAGCTTCTCCTGAAGCGCCCCGCACTGGCTGCCCGCCTCATAGCCCCGATCCACCCCGCTATGCTCCGCGTCCACCCTCTCCAGCGTCTCGACCACCTGCCCGCACCCCAGTGACGCCCCGAACGCCGCCATCACCATCGCACTCCACACCGCCGCCTTCATAACTCTCCTTACATCTCGGCCCCTCTCCCGGGACTCCGCACCACCCACGCCTTGCACACACACACACGATAACGTTTCCATGCCCGACGCTCCCCTTCGGGTCAACTTCTGCTCCCCCCAGTGAGCGTCTTGACGCCCTGCCAACCATCACCCACCATCGGGGCACTTCGTCACATCGCCGTCCCCGCCGCCTTCTTTCACCGTGGCCCCTATGAACGCCATCCCCACCCGTGCCTTCGGCATCGCTCTGGCCATCGGCGTGGGCGTGCTGGTGGGCGTCGGCCTCTTCACCTTCCTCTACGCCGACGGCCACGCCTACCTCCAGGACGACCCGCAGGTCTGCGCCAACTGCCACATCATGCAGCCGCACTACGACGCCTGGGTCGCATCCAGCCACCACCAGGTCGCCACCTGCAATGACTGCCACACCCCCGAGGCGCTGATCCCGAAATACGTCTCCAAGGCCGACAACGGCTTTCGCCACGCCTGGGCCTTTACCCTGAACAACGTCGCCGAACCCATCGCGATCATCCCCCGCAACCAGCGCGTGCTTCAGGACCAGTGCCTGCGCTGCCACGGCGACCTCGTCCACCCGATCCTCGACGAGGACTCGGGCCCCCGGTGCGTAAACTGCCACTTCAGCGTCGGCCACGCCGACCACCCGCGCCCCCAACGCTTCTAACCCCCTGACCGCCCCTCTTTCCCCCGCCTCCCCACGTCTGACCTGCTGGAGTAGCCGATGAGCCCGGACGCGCCCCAACCCCCGCCACGCCAAACCCCACACCTGCGCGGCTACATCCTGGCCGTGATCCTGACCGCCGGGGTCACCGTCCTGATCGTCGCGCTCCTGATCAGCATCTTTGAGCGCCGCGCCGAGAGCCAAACCCCGGTCCTGCGCGTCGTGAAGGTCGATGAAACCACCGTCGACCCCAAAATCTGGGCGCAGAACTGGCCCCACCAGTACGACTCCTACCGCCGCACCGTTGACCACGGCCGCACCCGCTACGGCGGCTCCGACGCCATCCCCATCCAGAAGCTCGACAAAAACCCCTGGCTCAAAAAAATGTGGTCCGGCTACGCCTTCGCCATCGACTACCGCGAGGCCCGCGGCCACGCCTACATGCTCCTCGATCAGCAGACCACTCGCCGCGTCACCGACGTGCCCCAGCCCGGGGCCTGCCTGCACTGCCACGCCTCGGTGATCCCGGCCTACCGCTTCGCCGGCCAGGGCGACGTGTGGGCGGGGTTTCTGAAGGTGAGCGCGATGCCCTACGAGCAGGCCCGCGACCTCACCGATGACACCGGCCAAAAGCTCATCGAACACCCGGTGGCCTGCCTGGACTGCCACGACCCCGACACCATGAGCCTGCGCGTGAGCCGCCCGGCCTTTGAAGCCGGCATCGCCGCCCTGATGAAGCACGAGCGCGGCATCGAAAACTACGACGTCAACCGCGACGCATCCCGCCAGGAGATGCGCTCATTTGTCTGCGGACAATGCCACGTGGAGTACTACTTCGACCCCGACGACAAGCACGTAATCTACCCCTGGACCCGGGGCTTAAGCGTCGACCAGGAAGAAGCCCACTACGACGCCATCGCCTTCAAAGACTGGACCCACGGCTACACCGGCGCCCCGATGCTCAAAGCCCAGCACCCCGAGTTTGAGCTCTACAACGCCGGCCCCCACGCCGCCGCCAACGTGGCCTGCGCCGACTGCCACATGCCCTACGAACGCACCGGCGCCATGAAGGTCAGCAACCACCACGTGCAAAGCCCCCTGCTCAACATGGCGGCGAGCTGCATGACCTGCCACGGCGGCTCCGAAGCCGATTTACGCGCCCGCGTGCACACCATCCAAGACACCACCCAGGCCCTCATCGATCGCACCGCCGTGGCGCTCGTCGCCATGATGGACGACATCGCCCTGGCCCGCGCCCTGGGCGCCTCGGCCACCGACCTGGAGCGCGCCTACGCCCTGCACCGCCGCGCCCAGTTCCGCCTGGACTGGATCTACTCCGAAAACTCCCGCGGCTTTCACGCCCCCCAGGAGGCCGCCCGCGTGCTGGCCGACGCCATCGACTACGCACGTCAGGGCCAGCTGGAGGCCCGCACCCAACTTCAAGCGCTGCGCGCCCGCGCCCCCGACGACGCGACCTCTCCCGACGCCCCTCCCCTCGCCCCGATTCAGGGCGTCACCCCCGCTCAAGAGGCCCCCGCCGACACCTACTAAAGGGCCAGCCCCCCAAAAGCCCCCGCTGCCCCCGGCAGCGGGGGCTTTTTTGCCTCTCCTCTATCCGCCCACGCCGACCGCTCGCCGCACTCTTAAGCCTCGCCCATCCCGACATCTCGCAGCCCCCAACGCCGCAACTCGCCAGAACCAAAGGAATTGCCACAGAAAGGCGACACACAAATATGCTTTACCTACAGTCTCAACACACCCGAGTTCTGCCTTCTTGCCGTCATAACATCCCCATCAACGATGCCTTTCAGGAGCTCATTCATGCTGCGCATAAAAGTCGCCCTGGCCCTGCTCACCCTGGCCGCCCTCTTAAGCCTCGCGCTGCCCCTGGCCGCCCTCTCATGCTACTGGCCCGACGCCTATGAGGCCTGGGAGCTGGAGCTGGTCAGCGTGAGCGTCGACGGAGAAAGCGCCCCCCTGCCCGCTCGCTACGATGACATTACCCTCACCCTGAACAGCGAATACGAGGGCGTCACCTTCAATTACGTCTCCGGCAACCCCGACATCGACCGGCAGGCGCTCTACCGCTCGGAGCCCATGCCCGAAGCCTACCTGCCCTTTGTGGCCGACCAGGGAGAACGATGATGAGAGCACACATTCAAGGGAGACTCCTCATCGCCTTCTGCGCCCTGGCCATCTGCCAGGCGGCCTGCATCCCAAAGGCGCCCAGCTGCGCCGAGGCAGATCCGGAAGAGCTGCATCTCATAGAAATGATTCTCGGCGACTACGCCCTCCAGGCCGACTATCAGGCCGCCGGCGTACCGCTAAAAACCTTTCTCAACGCCGACGAAGACCACCCCCTGCACCTGCGCATCGTCGACGAGACCCTGGTCGAGCTCGCCTTCATGCGCGAAGGGAAGGTCGTGGTCGAGACCTACGCCGTCAAAGAGCGTCGCAAGGCATTGACCAACGACTAAGCGCTACCTGCTGCATGACAGACGATTGCCCGGCCTTCGAGACCGCGGAGGCCTGCAAAAGCGCCTGCATCCCGGCCGACTAGCACCGAGGGGCCGCACATCAGGGAAGCGGGCCATCCTCAAAGAGATAGGCGCGAAGCCCTTTTAAGAAGTCCACATAGGCCTGGTCATCCTCGAATTCATCGTCGGTCAGGGCCTCATACACACTTCGAGACACCCCCTTTCCGGCGATGGTTTCATCCAACTCCCGCCGAAAGGTATCCAGAAACACGTCATTACTACGCCCTGAGCAGATGTTGATGTCGATGGCTGCGAAGCCGAGCGCGACACGGGCAAAGGCGCAAAACGTAGGCGATGCCTTAGCATCGTCGAGGCTTTGCGACACAGCCCGAGGTGCTCTCGGCGCAGCAGACGCGACATCAATGATAGCTCACGGCGTAATACCCGGCTGTATGAGGTTGGCCTTCAGGGCAGCGAGGTCAAAGGCGTTCACGTTGGCATAATTCTGCAAACGTCGTTTCAGGATATCGAACCATTCAAAGGACACATTGCTCGTCATAACATACCTACTTTACGGGTTTCGTAGACACAGGGGCCGGCAGCGTAACACCGCCATCGGCGAGGCGCTCGAAAAAGGTCTTGAGCCCCATCGCTGAACACGGGCGCCCTCCGGGCATCGGTCAAATCGGTCAAATCGGTCAACGGGTTCGGCATCACCGCTGCCCCAACCTTCGGAGAGCATCATGTTCAACACGCGCTTCCCCACGAAGCTCATCGCCATGGTTGCCCTGGGCGCGTCGCTGGCCTGCTCCGACGACCTTCCCCCGGCCCAGACCAGCACCGATGCCGGAAACGCTGACACCTCTCTCGACCACAGCGACACCGACTCCGCGCCAGACATCGCCGAGCCTTAGCCACGGGGTTGGCGCGAGATGGACGCACAGCTGCCCTGCATGCTCCCGAGGCCTCAGAAGCAAAACGCCCCGATTCCGCCGCCCAGGTCCAGTCGGAGCGCCCGGGGGCTGGCCAGATCCAGCGCCGCGGCAGTGCTGTACACCCCCGGGGCCTCCTCCTTGAGCGAACGATCCAGGAGCATCAGCGCCCGCGGCGTTCCCACACGGTTGTCGATCCGCCCCAGCAGCCCGCGTTGCCCCTCCCCCAGCACCACAATCGCCCGCTGCGCGGGGGAGGCCACAAAGAGCGACCTCCCCGCCGGGCCCCTAACGCCGCTCAGACCGGCCGCACGCTCCCCGCGACCACCGCGCCGAGCCCCCGGCAAACCCGCCAGCGACACCCACTGCAGGCTCGGCTCGCCAACTGCCAGAGCGTCCAGCGCAACCATCCCCAGCTGCGCGCCAGCCGCGCTCTCGATGTAGGCAAAGTTTTTGGTAAACACGACCTTCTCCGGCGCCTCGATTCCCCGAAACGCCCCTGGCGAGGTGGCCCGCGCAAGGTCGATCACGCTCACCTGCTTGAGGCCCGGCTGCATCGCAAAGGCCCAACGCCCCCCGGGCGCCACATCCAGCCTCGCGACGCCGGCCGCCAGCGGCACCCGCGCCTCGGCGCCTCGCTGCACATCAAAAAGACGCACCTCCCCATCGCGCCGCGCCACCACCAGGTAGTCGCCGCCGCGCACCAACGACACAACCCCTTTGCCCACGGCCACCGCCCCCACTCGCCGGCGCGACACGCCGTCGATCGCCACCAGCTCATCCAGAGACTCCCCGGCCACCCACACCCGGTGGCCGCCATGCGAAAACACCACCTGATGCGGCCCCGGCCCCACCTCCACCTCCTCCACCACCCGGTCATCGTAGGTGTCGATCACACGCAGCGCCGACGCCTCGGCCCCGGCGCCCCCCACCCACAGATGCCGGCCATCGGGTGACACCGCCAACGCCCCCGGCGCCTGATCGAGCGCCAGGGTCGACGCCACCCCAAAACCCTGTGTCTCCACCACCAGCACCTGCTTTAACTCGGGAATCGACAGGTAGAGCGAGCGCCCGTCGGGATGCAACGCCCAGTCGGCCACCTCCCCCGGAAGCCTCAGCAGCGCCTCCAGCCGGGTCTGTTTGAGCGCGATCTGCGGGTTGACCACGCTCAACGTGTGGTCGTCGTTGAGCAGCATCACGCGCAACCCGTTGAGATCGACCTCCGCGCGATCCGCAAGCCCCCCGCCCTTCAGCTCCTGCACCCGGGCGCCACAGGCTGCCCCCTTCAGCGGGCCATCCTCCCCCGGCCCATCCAGCCAGGCCCGGGGCGTTAACCCCCGCACCGGCTCCCCGCCCTCAGCGTCGGTGATGACCAGGCGAGCGATCGGCCCGCGCTCGGCGGCATCAAGCGTCAAGGAGATATGCATCCCCTCATGCTCCCAGACCTCGGGAGCATGGCCGCGCTCCAGTTCCAACGCCGGCGTCATCACCCCGGCCACCAACGCCGAGAACCTGGTGGGGGCCTCCCGGGAAGGGGCCTCCCGGGAAGGCGGCGCCTCCCCGGAAGAGCCGGCGGCCGCCACCTCCATGCCTGCCTGACTCGCCAGCAGCGCGCCTCCGGCGGCCACCCCCAGGGCGGTGGCCAGTGCGCCGGCGGCGACTGCCGTCGCCGCCCATCGATGCCATGCCCCCATCAGCGCTCCTCCGGGGTATCGTCCGCCGACGCAGACTCCGCCGGCGCATCCTCCGAGGCCACATCCAGCCCCGGCCCACTCCCCACCCGCATCAGCCCCCAGGTGCCGCCATAAAAATGGATGCTCGCCTGATCAAAGAGCAAAAAGTCCCCACGTACCTTAAAGGGGCCCCCGGCTCCGTGCAGCGGTATCAGGTTGGAGGCCTTACCGGCCGCCAGCCCCCCGTCGCTCCCGGTGTAGAAGGTCGACTCATTGGCGCCGAGCACCTGCGAGAACGAGCCGGTCTGGGCGGTGGCCACCGGCCAGGTGGCTCCCAGTAACCCGATCGCGTGCTGACGCGGATGCCCCGAGGGCAGCAGCACCCGCACCCGCAGGTTGTCGCCGGGCTCGGCCCGGAAGACCGGCGTGGCCGGATCGCCGTGCACCGCCGAGCTCAAGAGGTCGTACTGCTGCAGATCATTGAGCGCGTTCTCACCGTAATCCGGGGGCACCCCCAGACGCGCCCACAGCGGCTCGGTGCGGTAGTTAAAGCCCTTATGCCCGGACTCCTCGGCGTCATCGGCGCCCACATTATTGCGCAGCACCGTCGGCTCCAGCGGATCGCCCCCCTGAAAGACCGGGTTCCCCGAATGCAGGGCGATCTCGTCCTGGAGCACCATCACAAACTCGCGGAAGGTACGCTGATGCCCCCGGCTATCCACATAACTCACCGTGGCCTGGGCGTCGGTGTCCGCATCGCTCTCCCAGCTGGCGCCCAGCGGCTCCACGATCAACGCCCCCATCGCCCCGTGCACCCCGTGGTTCACCACGTCGGCCATGCTGCGCAGATTGATCGCCCCGAACTCAATCGGCGTCGATACAATCCCCTTGCGGCCCTGCGACCACACCCCGGCGTACCAGTCAAACTGACGCTCCTCCCCGGGCGGCACCGTCTGCTCGCGGTTGAGGCCCACGTTGGCCCCGCCGCCGCGATGGACGTCATGGGTCACAAACTGCGGCTGCAAGGACACGTGGTTGGAGGTGCGAATCTGGTTCGTATTGAACTTATCCACAATGGGCGGGTTGAAGTTGAAGTGCAGCGACGAGGGCGGCATCTCCTCGGGAAGCTCGTTGACCAGCCGCACCTTGATGCACTCCCCCGCCGCCGCCCGCAGCACCAGGGGCTCCGGCGCCCGACGCCCCGCCCGCAGATCCTCCAGATGCTCCTCCTTCACAAAGAGAATCGCGTCGGGGTCATAGAGATCGTAGGTCGCGTTGTAGGTGAGCCGGTCATCGGGCAGGTTCCCCCGGGCCAGAATCGCGTGCACCGTATAGCGCCGCTTCGGCGCTCCCGGCGGGCAGACCCGCGGGCGACGCCCGGGCCAGCTCCGCGCATTCGTCTCCGGCAGAGGCAGAAGGTCGGGCTGCGCGTCGCGGAACACCCTTAAGAGCCCCCACATCCCGCTCCACAGGTCATCGGTCGGGAAGCTCCCGTAGAGGTAATCGCTCACCTCCTCATAGGAGGCGGCCATCGGCCCCAGGTCGGCGGTGAAGTTCTCCGAAAGCCCGATCTGCTGGGCGGCCACATACCCGCTGTCCGGATGGTCCGGCTCGCGCAACCACTTCTGGCCAAACACCCCGAAGACGTGCTGCTCCTCATGGGCGGCCTGCACCAGACGCAGCTTCACCCGGTCCCCGCTGTACGCCCGCAAAAGCGGCGTGGCCGGATCCCCGTGAATCACCGAGCTGAAGGCCTGCGCCATATCCCCCTCTTCCCCGGCCTTCTGCTGCCAGCCCTCAGGCCCCTGCTCCCCCACGCGCAGGGGCAGCGGCTCCTGACGGTAGTTGATCAGCATCGTGCCCGGATCGCTGGCCGAGATCGCCTCCGGCCGGGGCTCATCCTCATGGCCAATCGCCCAGGGCAGGTCTTCTTCCTTTTGAATCGGCGGGTTCACCGGCCGATCCCCATCGTAGAGGAGCGCAAAGTCCGCCAGCGCCAGCGCAAACTCCCGAAAGCTATCCTCGGCGTTGGCCGTCAGAATGTCCGCCCGATAGCTCGTCGGCCCCCCGTCGACCCGCGTCCCGTACAGCTCGCCAGTCTGCGGATCGCGCCAGCGCGAACCGGCCGGCTCCGCCACCAACATCCCGTACATCCCATGCTGCTGCCAGCTCGCCGCCGACATATGATCGTGAAAGAAGGACGCACCCACCGTGCGGTCGTTGCCCTCATCGTCGAGCACCGGGTCCACCCAGTAGACCTGCTGCACCGTCTGCGCCCCCATCACCCCCAGGCGCGGGTGCGGCGTCAGCTCCAGCTCCACCCGATCGCCAGACGCATCCAGGCCATCGCCCCCGACAAAGGCGCCGCCGGCGGCGTTGATCGCCGCCACCATCATCGCCACCTCTTCCGGGGAGTGGCTGCCGTTCTCGTAGTTAAAGCCGTTCATGCCCCCGTCCGATCCCATATCGAATTTCACCTGGTGCATGTGCAGCCCCACCATGTCCGCCGAGGTGAACATCTGGAAATCATCCTCTTCCAGATGCGCCGGCATCAGGTTGGTAAGCTCGACCTCCAGGCAATCCCCGGAGTTCGCGCGAATCACCAGCGGCTCGGTCGGCCGCTCCCCCGAGAGCGTGGCCTCAATGTCCTCCTCCAGCACGTAGATCCGCCCCTGCGGGTCGCGCCAGCCGGCCTTGTTGGTCACGATCTCCGTCTCGATCGCCGCCATCCGGTAACGCCGCACCGGCGCATCCGCCGGACAGGGGTTGGCAAAGGGAGCCCCCTTTCGCCGCGGCTTGCCGTTCACAAACCACTGCCCTGGCTGACCGTCGGGCAGATACGCCGGGTAAGCCCTGGCCTCAAATCCGTAAGGCGTCGTCGCACTTACCGCCCCCGGAAAGCCCCCCTCGTGGTAGAGCATCGCGTCCTGCTCCCCGGGCAGCCCCTCATCGGGCAGGAGCTTGACGTGAGCCTCCTGAATCTTCACGTCAAAGGGGCCGCGCTCCCCGTACACCACGCCCCCCTCCGGCGCGCCCATCACCAGATGGCGCCCCAGCCCCCCGTCCTCCACATGGACCAGCGGGTTGAGCGGCGCGCGCTTGCCGCCCACCGCCGCGATGTAGAAGGGGTAGCCCGGCATCGCCGGGCGATCCTGCAGCTTGCCGTCCACATACACCTGGGTCGTCTCATAGGTCGGCAGCGGCGGAATCGCCCGCGTCGGCAGCGGCACCAGCGCCGGGGTCGGCGTGCCGCAATGAATCTCCCCGTCGGGCAGGTAGCGATCGATGCTCCCGTCCTCAAACACATCATGATTGCGCCATAGCCCCCACATCCCCCCGGCAAAATGCGGGTAGAGGTGGCAGTGGAAGATGTTGTCGCCCGGCGAGAGGTTGCGGTTCCCCGAGCCCCCGTGGGCGATGTCGTAGGTGAAGGCGTCCCCGGGACCGAGCGTCTGGGAATCGGTGTAGGCCGACTGATCGTCATCCGGTGAGCGCAGCCACTGGTTGCCGTGGAGGTGGAATACATGGGTCTCCCGGGGCCCGGCATGCAGGTTGCGGATGCGCACCGGGTCGCGCACGTAGCTGTGGTAGACGTTCGACGGATCGTCGGGCCAGAGCGCCTCCACCGCCGTGCCCTCCTCATCGAGGCGCACGTTCATCGCCGGGTCGCCGTTGGGCCAGGAGGCCATGAAGAACTCCTCAAACTTGCAGTTGATGCACTCCGTATTCGGCCCGATCCCCTTGCGATTCCCCAGCACCATCGCGCCGGCCCCGGCGATCCCGTAGTTGATCGCCGCGTGGTCGGCCAGCCCCTTGAGCGTGGGGTTGTGGTCCAGCTCCTCAAAGGCCTGCACCACCTTGGCCTCATCATGAAAGATGATCGTGAACTCCCGATACGCGCGCTCCCCGCGGTACACCGGGCTGTGTCGCGTGGGCTCAAACCCGGCGATGATCGCCGTCAGGTCCGAATGCACGATCTCCAGGTTGGCGTTGAGCATCGAGAGCACCGGCACCCCCTGATGCTCGGCGTTGTAGTCGATCTGGGGGGTGTCATCGGGGTTTAAGAGCATCGCGTCATCGACCATGCGCGCCGCCCGCAACATCTCCTCATGGGTGATCTGGGAGCGGAACCAGCGCGCTCCCTGCGGCTGCACGTTCACCGCCCCAAAGAGCCCCAGCGCAGTGGTCGCCCCCAGCCCCTGGCCGCCGGTGACCGCCCCCATGCTGCGCATCAGGTACGTCCCCTCCTTCTCGGCATAGAGGCGGTAGTTCGCCTGCTCCCCCGGCGCCACCAGACGCGTGGCGTTAAAGCCCACATGCGCCCCGTTGTCCTCAATCCCCAGGTACTGCATCCCGTTGACCTGCACCGACACCGCGCGCGTCGCCGGCGTATCCGACTGGTCGCACTCCCCGGGCCCCCGGTCGCTGCGAAAAAACGCCGGATTCCCCTCGATCGGCGCGCGGCACTGCTCCGGGTTGAGCCAGTTCTCAAACTGAATATCGAGGCAATCCCCCTCGTTGGCCCGCAACACCAGCGGCCGCGGCCGCTTCCCATCCCTTAAGCGCGCGTTGCCCGGCCCGGGCGTATCCCCCTCCAGCGCCACCACATCGCGGCGCAGCGCGTACATCATCCCAAAGGGGTTGTAGCTGCCGTAGCGGTTGTAGACATAGATCTGATCGATGGCGACCACATCCGCCTTGATCACCCGCTCACAGCTTACCGGCTCTTCCTCCGGCTCCGGCAACGCCGGCCCCCCGGGGCGCCCCTCACCCCCGGGGCGCCGGGCTCCCGGCCCCTCTATCACCCGGGGCCCCTCCTCCGATATCCCCGCAGCGTTGTTGTCCTCGTCGTCATTCCAGTCCACACACCCACTTCCCACCAGCCCGGCAAGTGCCACGGCCAGCAGGCAGAGCCCCCATGAGCCTGGTGTCTGACGAGTAAAAGAACGCCCTACGCACGCGGCCGCGTAGCCAAATCTCTCCATCGTTCATCCCCCCCGGATGTCTGACAATCCATTGGCGAGCTCGCAGGCGCGGGCTCGCTCGCACAAAACACCTTCACAGCTTCACAGCGTCGAAGAGCATTCGGCCGCACACAACCTCCCCCACATCCCCCCCAGGGCCCCCACACGCAGCGCCGCCCGGCAACCCCGCACGGCATGGCGAGGCGTACGACGTCGCGAACACAAGGCAGCTGCTAAGGGATGGGACCCCGAGCATGACGCGAGCCAGGCCACACCACCGTGGCGAGGCTTGCGACAACGTTGAGGCATGACAACGCGGCACGCGCTGCGCTCGATCCAGCTAAACCCGACAGCCACGATCGCACACAGCGCACAAAGGCAGGACGGATTGCAACGCCGCAGCTCACGGCCTACGGCCCTTTAAACGTGGCGTCCCCCCGGCGGGTTTCAATCCACAATTCACAGAATTCGCAGCATGTACCACCGAAGGATACGACCCCGCGCGCCCTTTACAGGCCCCCCCAACGCCCCCCGGGCGCCCCAACGCTCACCCCAACACCGGCCGACGAATGTTAAGCGGCCCGTAAATCTCGGGATACACCTCTTCCAGGCGCTCCAGCACCGCATCCAACCCGAGTTTCAGCTTCATCTCCATCTCGGCGTCGGTCACCGGCACGACCTGAAAGAGACGGATCGGCGGCTCCCCGGCCATCCGAAACGCCTCGGGGAAGAGGATCGGCGGAATCACCAGCGCCCCGCTAAAGGGCTGCTCCGGCGCGTAGGGCTCCGCCGGATGACCGTTGGGAACGGAGTGCCCCCAGCCCAGCCAGGTATCCATATCGCCGGGCAGGCGCGCCAGCGACTTCAGCAGACGAACCGGCCAGTAGTGGCGCTCATCCTCAAAGCCCTCCTCGCTCAAATCCCAGTCGGGCGGCAGCACCATCATCAGCTCCGCCAGACGCCACTCCTCGGGCGACTCCAGCCCCGGGGGCAGCGTCATCGGCCGCGCGCTCATCCCCGAGGTCACCAGCGTCACGAAAGGACGCTCCTCGGTGGGCTCGACCACATGAATATCGATGTGCACCCCGAACGAGACGAGCTCGTGCCACACGACCCCGATCTCCCCCAGATGCTCCTCGATATGCGCGCAGATCCGCTCATCATCGGCATAGGCCACGTCATACCCACTGGAGGGTTGCGGCGAGTCGTGCCGCAGGATCGCGCTGCCCCCGGGGGACATCTCGTTATGGGCGTCGCCCCTCTCTTCATCCTTCATTTCAGCCTCCCTACCCGCATCATCGTAAACTCGCCGCAACCCCCTGGCCGCGGCACTTGTCTCCTACACCCTCGGGGCACAAAAAGGCAGCGCCTTCGAGGGTGAAGGGGCGAGGGGGGAGGTGCGGGACGCTGCGGGCGCCAGCGCCACCATCAACGGCGACGTCGAAGACCTAAACTCCTTCATCGACAACGCCGGGGGCGGACGTGATGCTCCCCTGATGCTCGGCGTCAACGCGCGGCGCTGAGCGCACCCTGCTGAGCCCGGCGCTCCACAAAAAAAACCGCCCCCCTCGCCGGGGTGCGGTTTTTTCGTTCAGGGCCTGGAAAGGGGCTGCCGCGCCCCGGGCCGGACAGCCCATTCCCCCGCCTACCTTCAGGAGAGATGGGCCTCCGAGGGCGGGCTGGTCGCCTCGATGGCGGTGAATGCCTCCAGAATCTCGTAGCAATGGCTGGTGTTCGAGGGCACCAGCCACGAGTCGCCCGGCTCAAGCAGCACCGAATCCCCCTCAAAATGCAGCCGGGCGCGCCCTTCAATCACATACCCCACCGTCTCGTAGCCGTGGCTGTGCATGACGCTCTCTTTATCCGCCGGGGTCTCCTCGATCCAGATGCGCATGGCCAGGTGCTCTCCCCGCGCCAGCACACGCATATAATCGCCCTGGCCCCGCGGGGCGTCGTTCACGTTGATCGTTTCGGGTCTGAAGTTCTCCATAGGTCTGCTCCTTCGACGTAAAACCTGAGCGCCACCCAGGTGGTCGACGCTGCTCCCAAACCTAAGCAACCCCCGCGCCCCGCATAACCCCACCCCCGCCCTGCGGAGCGCGGGCGCGGGCAGAAGGGCGTGGGGTCGAGGGTGTGGCGAGGGTGATACCCGGCACCATCCACTCCATGAACCGCCATCACGGCGTCATAGCTCGACACCACAGGCC